>DATKBL010000134.1:0-28341 GCA_035513995.1 Actinomycetota bacterium | reverse complement strand
GAGATGGTGATGCCCGGTGACAACACCGAGATGACCGTCGAGCTGATCGCCCCCATCGCCATGGAGGAGGGGCTGCGCTTCGCGATCCGCGAGGGCGGCCGCACCGTCGGCGCCGGCCGGGTGACCAAGATCCTGGAGTAGGAGAGCGAATGGCGGGACCGAAGATCCGGATCAAGCTCAGGGCCTACGACCACCGCGTCCTCGACGAGGCGGCGCGGGGGATCGTGGAGCACGTGCAGCGGACGGGGGCGAAGGTCGTGGGCCCGGTCCCGCTGCCGACCGAGCGCGCCCTCTTCACGGTGATCCGGTCCCCCCACAAGGACAAGGACAGCCGCGAGCACTTCCAGATGCTGACGCACAAGCGCCTGATCGACATCCATCAGGCGACGTCGAAGACGGTGCAGGAGCTCCAGCGCCTGAACCTCGCGGCCGGCGTGGACATCGAGATCAAGCTATGAGCGTCAAGGGCATCCTCGGGGAGAAGCTGGGCATGACTCAGGTGTTCACCGACGAGGGTCGCGCCCTGCCCGTGACGGTGATCATGGCGGGGCCGAACCGGGTGCTCCAGGTGAAGACCGAGGCGACCGACGGCTATACGGCCGTCCAGCTCGGGTTCAAGCCCGCTGGACGCGCGACGAAGCCGATGAAGGGCCACGCGGAGAAGGCCGGCACCGAGCCGACACGGCACGTCGTGGAGCTCCGGACCGACGACGCCGGGACCTACGAGCCCGGCCAGGAGATCAAGGCCGACGTCTTCGCCCCGGGCGACCGCGTCGACGTGATCGGAGTCTCGAAGGGAAAGGGCTTCGCCGGCGTGATGAAGCGGCACGGCTTCTCGGGCCTCAGCGCCAGCCACGGGACGAAGAAGAAGGACCGATCCCCCGGGGCGATCGGGGCGTGCGCCACGCCCTCGCGGGTGTTCCGGGGCATGAAGATGGCCGGGCACATGGGCCACGAGCGCGTGACCGTCCTCAACCTCGAGGTCGTGGAGACCGACCCGGAGCGGAACCTCCTCCTCGTGCGGGGCGCGATCCCCGGCCCGATCGGCGGGCTCGTGATGGTTCGCACCGGCGTGAAGGCGAAGGTGGGGGCCTGATGGCGAGCGTGGACGTGCTCGATCGCTCCGGCAAGAAGGTGGGCGACGTCGATCTCGACCCGGCCGTGTTCGGGATCGAGCCCAACCTGGCCGTGATGCACCAGGTCGTGGTGGCCGGCGCCGCGGCCGCGCGTGCGGGGACGCACTCGACGAAGACCCGCGCCGAGGTGCGGGGCGGCGGACGGAAGCCCTGGCGGCAGAAGGGCACGGGCCGCGCGCGGCATGGCTCGATCAGGTCGCCGCTGTGGGTCGGCGGCGGGGTCGCGCACGGCCCCAAGCCCAGGGATCACTCCCAGCGGGTCAACCGAAAGATGAAGCGCCTGGCGCTCCGATCGGCGCTGTCCGACCGGGCGCGTGAGGGGCGGATCAAGATCCTGGACGAGCTCTCCTTCGACGGGCCGAAGACGCGGGACGCCGCGGACCTGGTCGGTGCCCTTGGGCTCGACGGGCGCATCCTGCTCGTGATCGGGGCGCCCGACGAGGCCGTGGAGAGGTCGTTCCGCAACCTGGGGTACGTGAAGCTCGTCTACCCGGGAGGGCTGTCGACCTACGACGCGCTCTCGGCCGACTGGCTCGTGTTCACCAAGGAGGCCCTGGGGGCGGTGCGGCCGTGAAGAGCGCGCGCGACGTGATCGTCCGGCCGGTCGTCTCCGAGAAGTCCTACGCGGGCCTCGAGGCGAATCAGTACACCTTCCTCGTCCACAAGGACGCGAGCAAGAGCGAGATCAAGCAGGCGGTCGAGCAGATCTGGAACGTCCGGGTGCTGAAGGTCAACACCCTCCAGCGCAGGGGGAAGAAGACGAGGTTCCGCTTCACCTACGGGAAACGCCCCGATGAGAAGCGGGCCATCGTGAAGCTCGCCCCCGGCGACACCATCGACATCTTCGAGGAGCAGTAGATGGCCGTCAGGAAGTACAAGCCGACGACGCCGGGCCGGCGCGGGTCCTCGGTCTCCGACTTCTCGGAGATCACGAAGGGCCGGCCCGAGAAGTCGCTCACCCAGTCGCTGCCGAAGAAGGGTGGCCGAAACGCTTACGGCCGCATTACGTCTCGGCGTCGAGGGGGCGGCCACAAGCGGCGCTACCGAGTGATCGACTTCCGGCGCAACAAGGACGGCGTCCCGGCCAAGGTCGCGGCGATCGAGTACGACCCGAACCGGAGCGCGCGGATCGCCCTCCTCCACTATGCGGACGGCGAGAAGCGTTACATCCTCGCGCCCCAGGGTCTGGCGGTCGGCGACACGGTGGCCTCGGGGCCCGGGGCCGACATCAAGGCGGGGAACGCCCTGCCGCTGGCCAACATCCCGGTGGGGACGATCGTGCACGCCGTGGAGCTCCGGCCCGGAGGCGGCGCGAAGATGGCACGGTCGGCCGGGGCTTCCGTCCAGATCATGGCCAAGGAGGGCAAGCACGCCCAGCTCCGCATGCCCTCCGGAGAGATGCGGCTGGTCGAGGCGCAGTGCCGGGCCTCGGTCGGGGCGGTCGGCAACCCCGAGCACGAGCTGATCTCCTGGGGGAAGGCCGGCCGGAACCGCTGGCGCGGCAAGCGTCCGAAGGTCCGCGGCGTGGCGATGAACCCCGTTGATCACCCGCTCGGCGGCGGCGAGGGCAAGTCCTCGGGCGGCCGGCACCCCACGAGCCCGTGGGGTAAGAAGGAGGGCCGCACCCGCAAGAAGGGGAAGGCCTCCGACCGCTACATCGTCCGCCGTCGCGGCAAGGGAAGGGGCTGAGGCATGCCGAGATCGTTGAAGAAGGGACCGTTCGTGGACGACCACCTCCTGGGCAAGGTCGAGGAGATGAACCAGCGCGGCGACAAGCGGGTGATTCGCACGTGGTCGCGCCGCTCCACGATCATCCCCGAGATGGTCGGGCACACGATCGCCGTCCACGACGGCAGGAAGCACGTCCCGGTGTTCATCACCGAGGGCATGGTCGGCCACAAGCTGGGGGAGTTCGCGCCGACGCGGACCTTCCGCACGCACGGGCACCACACCGAGAGAAGCACGTCGCTGAAGTAGGAGCTGATGGAAGCCAGAGCGAGCGCCAAATACGTGAGGGTCGCGCCGAGGAAGGCGCGGCGGGTCGTCGACCTCATCCGCGGGAAGCACGTGGAGGAGGCCCGGCGGATCCTGCGCTTCACCCCATACGGGGTGAACGAGGCGGTGGCCAAGACCCTCGAGTCCGCCGTGGCCAACGCCGGCCAGGTGCCGGGCGTCGTCCCCGCCAACCTCTTCGTGATGAAGGCGTACGTGGACGAGGGGCCGACGCTGCGTCGGTTCCGCCCCCGCGCGATGGGGCGCGCCACGAGGATCGACAAGCGGACGAGCCACATCACCGTGATCGTTGGGACCGAGGAGGTGCCCGGTGGGGCAGAAGATTAACCCGTACGGGTTCCGCCTCGGCGTCATCTACCCATGGCGCTCGAAGTGGTACGCGAACAAGAAGGAGTACGCGCAGTCGCTCCATGAGGACATCAAGATCCGGGACTACATCAAGCTGCACCTGTCGCGGGCGGGGATCTCCGAGATCATCATCGATCGCAAGGGTGGCGATCAGATCGAGGTGAACATCCGCACGGCCCGGCCGGGGATCGTGATCGGCCGGAAGGGCTCCGAGGTCGAGCGGGTGCGCAAGGACCTCGAGCGGATCACCGCCAAGCGCGTCTCGGTGAACGTCGAGGACCTCAACGTGGCGGCCACCGACTCTCGCCCCGAGACCGACGCCACCCTGCTCGCCCAGGGCGTCTCCGAGCAGCTCAAGGGCCGGGTCTCGTTCCGCAGGGCGATGCGTCGGGCCGTGCAGACCGCGATGCGGTCGGGTGCCCTCGGGGTCCGAGTGCAGTGCAGCGGCCGGCTGGGCGGCATGGAGATGTCCCGCCGCGAGTGGTACCGCGAGGGGCGGGTGCCCCTCCATACTCTCCGGGCGAAGATCGACTACGGCCTGGCCGAGGCCAGGACGACGTTCGGGATGATCGGCGTGCAGGTCTGGGTGTACCACGGAGACGAGATCCCCCAGGAGGAGCAGGAGACCGAGCGCGCGCGGGCCCGCGCCCTCGCCGGCATCTCCAGGGGAGCCTCGACCGGCGCGCTCGTGACCGACGAGAAGGAGATGGCCGAGGTGACCGAGGAGCCGGGAGCTCAGAAGGCCCCCTCCGAGGAAGGTGAGGCCGCTCCCGAGGCCGCTCCCGAGGCCGCTCCCGAGGCCGCTCCCGAGGCCGGAGGCTCCTCCTGATGCTGGAGCCGAAGAAGGTCAAGTGGCGGAAGCAGCAGCGCGGCCGGATGCGCGGGAAGGCCAAGGGCGGTACCGACGTGCAGTTCGGCGACTACGGCCTCGCCTCCCTCGAGCCCGGCTGGATCAGCAACCGGCAGATCGAGGCGGCCCGCGTGGCCATCACGCGGTACATCCGACGCGGGGGGAAGGTCTGGATCAACATCTTCCCGGACAAGCCGGTGACCAAGAAGGCGGCCGAGACCCGCATGGGCTCGGGCAAGGGGAACCCCGAGGAGTGGGTGGCCGTCGTCAAGCCGGGCCGCGTGATGTTCGAGCTCTCCGGCGTCTCCGAGGCCGTGGCCCGCGAGGCCATGCGTCGGGGCGCCGCGAAGCTGTCGGTGCGCAGCAAGTTCGTGACCCGGTTCGGGGGTGGCGCGTGACCTCGGCCGGGGAGCTGCGAGATCTGGAGCGCGGCGAGCTGCTCGAGCGTCTGGAGTCCGCGAAGGAGGAGCTGTTCAACCTCCGGTTCCAGTTCGCGACGGGACAGCTCGACAACCCGATGATGATCAAGGACGTCCGGCACGAGATGGCCCGGATCCTCACGGTCCTCCGGGAGCGCGAGCTTGACGAGCTGGAGGCCGAGGAGGCCGCGGTGGCTTCCGGCGGCGAGGACGAGGAGGGTCGCTCGTGACGAGCCCTGAGCGCGGCAAGAGGAAGACGCGGACCGGCGTGGTGGTGTCGAACGCCATGAACAAGACGGTGGTGGTGCGGGTGGACCATCAGCTCCGCCACCCCCTCTATCGGAAGATCGTGCGCCGCACCTCGAAGCTGACTGCCCACGACGAGGCCAACGAGGTCGGCGTGGGCGACCAGGTGCGGGTCATGGAGACGCGCCCGATGTCGAAGACGAAGCGCTGGCGCGTGATCGAGGTCGTCGAGAAGGCCAAGTGAGGAGTGGCAGGTGATCCAGCAGGAGTCCCGGGTCAAGGTCGCGGACAACACGGGGGCCAAGGAGGTCCTCTGCATCCGCGTGCTCGGCGGCTCGGCCCGTCGCTACGCCGGCGTGGGCGATATCATCGTCGGGACGGTGAAGGACGCGCTCCCCGGGGCCGGGGTCAAGAAGGGCGACATCGTCCGGGCCGTCGTCGTCCGGGCCGCCAAGGAGCGGCGCCGCGTCGACGGCTCCTACATCAGGTTCGACGACAACGCCGTGGTGCTCATCAACGAGACGAACGCGCCGCGCGGCACCCGGATCTTCGGGCCGGTGGCGCGGGAGCTCCGGGAGAAGAGGTTCATGAAGATCGTGTCGCTCGCACCGGAGGTGCTCTGATGCCGGTGTCGATCAGGAAGGACGACGAGGTCCTCGTCATGTCCGGGAAGGACCGCGGAAAGCGCGGGCGCGTGGTGAACGTCCTGCCGCGCGAGGGCCGGATCATGGTGGAGGGGATCGCGAGGGCGAAGAAGCACGCCCGCCCCTCGCGGCAGCGCCAGCAGGGCGGGATCGTGGACATCGAGCAGTTCGTGGACATCTCCAACGTGATGCTCCTCTGCAAGTCGTGCGGCCAGCCCACGAGGGTCGGCCACCGCTTTGACGACGACGGCGCGAAGGTGCGCGTGTGCAAGCGATGCGAGGCGGATCTCTGATGGCGCCGAGGCTGAAGGAGTGGTACCAGGACACCCTGGTGGCCAAGCTCCAGGGCGAGCTCGGCCTGGAGAATCCCATGGAGGTCCCGAGGCTCGAGAAGATCGTCCTGAACATGGGCCTGGGCGAGGCTTCCCGCGACGCCAAGGTGCTCGACGGCGCGGTGGAAGACCTGCGGACGATCACCGGACAGCAGCCGGTCATCACGAAGGCCAGGAAGTCGATCGCCGGCTTCAAGCTCCGCGAGGGGACGCCGATCGGCGTGAAGGTCACGCTGCGCGGCGACCGGATGTGGGAGTTCCTCGATCGGATGCTTTCCACGGCGCTCCCGCGGATCCGGGACTTCCGGGGGGTCGACCCCGAGGCGTTCGACGGCCACGGCAACCTCACGATCGGGGTGACCGAGCAGCTGATCTTCCCGGAGGTCGACTACGACGAGATCGACGCGGTGCGGGGGATGGACATCACCATCGTCAACACCGCGACCACCGACGACGAGGGGCGCGCGCTCCTGCGGGTCCTCGGGTTCCCCTTCCAGGGGCTTCCCGTGGAGCCCGTCATGGGCGCGGCGTGAGGGGAGCGAGATGGCGCGCAAGGCGTTGATGAACAAGGCGAAGGCGAGGCCGAAGTTCCGGTCGAGGGCGCAGACGCGCTGCGAGCGCTGCGGCCGGTCACGCGCGGTGTTCCGGCGCTTCCGGCTCTGCCGCCTGTGCTTCCGCCACCTCGCCCACCGGGGGGAGATCCCCGGCGTGACGAAGGCCTCGTGGTGATGTCGCGATGACGATGACCGACCCCGTCGCCGACATGCTCGCCAGGATCCGCAACGCGGCCCAGGCGCACCAGGACGAGGTGGCGATCCCGGCGTCCGGCGTGAAGGAGCAGATCGCGCGCGTCCTCCGCGACGAAGGCTACGTGCGCGGCTACCGAGTCGACGAGGCGGACGCGCCCAAGACGCGGATCGTGATCGAGATGAAGTACGGGCCCGAGCGCCAGCGCGCGATCACGGGCATGCGGCGCGTGTCGAGGCCCGGCCGGCGGATCTACGCCGGGCGGGAGCGGCTCCCGCGGGTCCAGGGAGGCCTCGGGGTGGCGATCCTCTCCACCTCGAGAGGCGTGATGACCGACCGACAGGCCTCCCGCGAGGGCGTGGGCGGCGAAGTCCTCTGCTACGTGTGGTGATATGAGCAGGATCGGGAAGGAGCCCATCGAGATCCCCGCCGGCGTCACGGTGACGCTGGAGGGCTCGCGCGTCGCGGTAGAGGGGCCCAAGGGTTCGCTCCACCAGGACGTCGACCCGAACATGCGGGTCACAGTCGATGACGGGCGGGTCACGGTCGAGCGTCCCTCGGACGTTCGCGAGCACCGGGCGCTGCACGGCCTCACGCGGTCGCTGATCGCCAACATGGTCCAGGGGGTGACCGAGGGCTACCAGAAGATGCTCGAGATCCACGGGGTCGGCTACCGCGCGAACCTCCAGGGGAAGACCCTGGAGGTCCAGGTGGGCTACTCGCACCCCGTGCATGTCGAGCCGCCCGAGGGCATCGAGTTCGAGGTCCCCGCGCAGAACCGCATCATCGTGCGCGGGATCGACAAGCAGCTGGTCGGGCAGGTCGCGGCCAACGTCCGCGACATCCGGAAGCCGGAGCCCTACAAGGGGAAGGGCATCCGCTACGAGGGCGAGTACGTTCGGAAGAAGGCCGGCAAGGCGGCGAAGGCGGGACTGGGAGCATGACCACGAGGACGAGAGCGGCGAGGGTGCGTCGGCATAAGCGTGTCCGCCGGAAGATCAGCGGCACGCCCGAGCGGCCCCGGCTCGCCGTGTACCGCTCGAACCGGCACGTCTACGCCCAGCTCGTGGACGACGTCTCCGGCAGCACGCTGGTGTCGGCGTCGTCGCTCGAGCCCGAGGTGCGGGACGGGGGCAACGGGAAGACCGAGGTGGCGAAGGTCGTGGGCGGCCTCGTCGCGAGCCGTGCGAAGGATGCGGGCATCGAGCGCGCCGTCTTCGATCGCGGCGGCTTCCTCTTCCACGGGCGCGTGGCGGCCGTGGCCGAGGGGGCCAGGGAGGGAGGACTCCGGATTTGAGGCGCTACGACAGCCAGGACAAGAGCCCCTACGAGGAGCGCGTGGTCTCGATCAACCGCGTGGCCAAGGTGGTGAAGGGCGGACGGAGGTTCTCCTTCGCCGCGCTCGTGGTCGTGGGAGACACCGCGGGCCGCGTGGGCATCGGCTACGGCAAGGCCAAGGAGGTCCCCGCCGCGATCCAGAAGGGCGTGGAGGAGGCCAAGCGGGCGATGTTCGAGGTCCCCATGATGGGTACCACGATCCCGCACCAGGTCGTGGGCGAGGAAGGGGCCGGGCGCGTGCTGCTCAAGCCGGCCGCGCCGGGAACCGGCGTCATCGCGGGAGGCCCCGTGCGCGCTGTGATCGAGGCGACGGGGATCAAGGACATCCTCTCCAAGTCCCTGGGGTCCGACAACCCGATCAACATCGTGCACGCGACCGTGAAGGGTCTCCGTGAGCTGCGCCGCCCAGAGGACGTGGCCGCCCTGCGGGGCCGCGAGGTCCACGAGGTCGCCCCGCGGCCGATGATCGAGGCGATGGAGGCCGCCCGCACACGCCTGGTGCACGAGCGCCGGGAAGCGGGCCTCGACGACGAGGGAGAGGGCCGTGCCCAGGCTTAGGGTCACCCAGGTCCGCGGCAGGGCGGGCAAGCCTCAGCCCCAGCGACGGACGCTGATCGCGCTGGGCCTCAGGCGCGTGCGCCAGTCGGTGGTCCACGAGGACCGGCCGGAGATCCGCGGCATGATCGCGAAGGTCCGCCACCTCGTCGATGTGGAGGAGGTCCGATGAGGCTGCACCACCTCAAGCCCCCGAAGGGCGCCAAGCAGGACCGCACCCGCGTCGGCCGCGGGCGCGCCGGCGCTCGTGGGAAGACGGCGGGCCGCGGCATGAAGGGCTACCTCGCGCGCAACCAGCCGAAGCAGGGCTTCGAGGGCGGGCAGATGCCCCTCGCGCGCAGGGTGCCCAAGAAGAAGGGGTTCACGAACCGCAGCCGCGAGGCGTGGGCGGTCGTCAACGTGGCGGCCCTCGCCGCCCGGTTCGAGGCGGGGGACGCCGTCACGCCGGAGTCGATGGCCGAGCGCGGGCTGGTTCGTCGCCGCCTGCCGGTCAAGGTGCTGGGGAACGGCGACATCGACCGGGCGCTGACGGTCCAGGCCCACGCCGTCTCGCGGTCGGCGCGGGAGAAGATCGAGGGAGCGGGCGGGACGGTCGAAGTCCTGTAGCTCCGATAGACTAGCCGCGAGTGCCGGACGGTCCGGCGAGGAGGAGCACCACGTTGCTGCGAGCCTTCATCGACGCGTTCAAGATCCCGGATCTCCGGAACAAGATCCTCTTCACTCTCTTCATCATCGCCGTGTACCGTGTGGGCGCCCACTGGCCCGTCCCCAACGTCGACGTGGCGGCGGCGCGCTCCGCGGGCGGCGTGGCCGGGGGTCAGGGGAACGTCCTGGCGTTCATCGACCTGTTCGCGGGCGGCGCGCTCCAGAACTTCGCGATCTTCGCGCTGGGCATCATGCCCTACATCACGAGCTCGATCATCATGCAGCTCCTCACGGTGGTGATCCCCAAGCTCGAGCAGTGGCAGAAGCAGGGCGAGATCGGCGTGAAGAAGATCACGCAGTGGACCCGCTACATGACGGTGACTCTTGCCGTGCTGCAGTCCACGGGCCTGCTGTTCCTGATCAACAACCAGTCGATCGAGGCGGGCACCCCGGTCTTCCGGGAGTTCACCCCGCCGCGTGTCGCGTTCATGGTGCTCGTCCTCACCGCGGGGACCGCGCTGATCATGTGGCTCGGCGAGCTCATCACCCAGCGCGGCATCGGGAACGGCATGTCGATCCTCATCTTCGTCAGCGTCGTCTCTGCGCTTCCTTCCCAGGGAACGCTTCTCCTGCAGCAGCTCTCGACTCCGATGTTCGCCGCGATGCTGCTGCTCGGGATCGCCATCATCGCGGCGGTCGTGTTCATGGAGCAGGGCCAGCGGCGGATCCCCGTCCAGTACGCGAAGCGGGTCGTGGGGCGGCGGATGACCTCGGGCGGCAGCACCTACATCCCGCTGAAGGTGAACCAGTCGGGCGTCATCCCCATCATCTTCGCCTCGTCGGTGCTGTACTTCCCCACGCTGCTGGCCTCGGTGATCCAGTGGGGTCCGTTCCAGCGGTTCGTGAACAACGTGCTCGTGAACCAGGCGAGCCCCGGCTACATCATCACGTTCGGGCTGATGGTGGTGTTCTTCGCCTACTTCTACACCGCGATCACCTTCAACCCGGTGGACACCGCCGACAACATCCGGAAGTACGGCGGGTTCATCCCCGGCATCCGCCCGGGCCGACCGACCGCCGACTACCTGGCCAAGGTGCTGAATCGGATCACCCTGCCCGGCTCGCTCTTCCTCGCCGCGATCGCGCTGATCCCCTCGATCGCGCTGGCGGTGCTGCTGGTCGACCCCAACGCGTTCCCGTTCGGGGGGACGACGATCCTGATCACCGTCGGGGTGGCGCTCGAGACCGCCAAGCAGCTGGAGTCCCAGCTGACGATGCGCCACTACGAGGGGTTCCTGAGGTAGCCACGTGCGCATCGTCCTGCTGGGGCCTCCGGGGGCCGGGAAGGGCACGCAGGCCCACCGGCTCGCCGACTACTTCGATTCCCGCCTCATCTCCACGGGCGACATGTTCCGGCGGAACGTGCGGCAGGAGACCTCCCTGGGGCTCAAGGCCAAGTCCTACATGGACTCGGGCGAGCTCGTGCCGGACGACGTGGTGATCGGCATGCTCTTCTCCGAGCTCGACAAGTCGCCGAACGGCTGGCTGCTCGACGGCTTCCCGCGCACCCTGGCCCAGGCCGAGGCGCTGGAGCGAGGCCTGGAGGAACGGGGGAGGCCGCTCCAGGCGGCGCTGCAGTTCGTGATCCCCGATGAGGCAACGATCGCCCGACTGGCCGGGCGGCGGGTCTGTCGCCGCTGCCAGCGGACGTACAACGTCGAGGTGAAGCCCCCGCGCATCGAGGGCGTGTGCGACGCGTGCGGGGGCGAGCTCGAACGGAGGTCCGACGACGAGCCCGAGACGGTGCGCCACCGCCTGGAGGTCTACTGGCGCGACACCGCCCCGCTCGTCGAGTTCTACCGGGACCGGGGCCTGCTCCGCGAGGTGGACGCCGTCGGCGAGGTGGAGGAGGTCACCCGCCGGGCGATCGGCGCGCTCGACGACCTCCCGGACCGCGCGTGATCATCCGGAAGTCCCCGGAGGAGCTCGAGAGGATGCGCCGCGCCGGGCGCATCACGGCCATGGCCCGGGAGGCGGTGCTGGAGGCCGTGCGTCCGGGGATCACCACGGCCGAGCTCGACTCGATCGCCGAGAAGGTGATCAGGGACGAGGGGGCCACGCCCTCTTTCAAGGGGTACCGGGGGTTCCCCGGCTCGATCTGCGCCTCGATCAACGAGGAGGTCGTCCACGGTATCCCGGGGGAGCGCGAGCTGGAGGAGGGGGACCTCTTCAAGGTAGACGTGGGCGCGATCTGGGACGGGTTCCACGGCGACTCCGCCGTGACCGTGTTCGTGGGCCGGCCCCCGTCGCCCACCGCGGAGGCTCTCGTGGAGACCACGCGTCGATCGCTGGAGGCCGGGATCGAGCGCCTCCGACCAGGAGGGAGGGTCTCCGACGTCGGGCACGCCGTCCAGCGCGTGGTGGAGGAGGCGGGCTTCGACGTGGTCCGCGAGTACGTGGGCCACGGCGTGGGACGCGCGCTCCACGAGGATCCGCACATCCCCAACTACGGTGCCCCCGGCCACGGACCGGAGATCAAACCCGGCCTCGTGGTGGCGATCGAGCCCATGGTGAACGTGGGCACCTGGGAGACCGAGGTGCTCTCCGACGACTGGACCGTGGTGACGAAGGACGGGGAGCTCTCGGCGCATTTCGAGCACACGGTGGCCGTCACCGAGGACGGCCCCGAGATCCTCACCCTGTCGCCCTCGTAGTCCGAGCCGTTGACGAGATCGGCCCTGCGTGGTTCGATGTCCGTCGCTCTTGGAAGCTCCGGCTGTAGGCGGGCTCCCGGGGACCCTCTCGTGGACGAACGGGGGATCCACGCCCTATACTTGCTCCTTGGTCCCGCTGGGGCCCATTCTGGTCTGCAACCCGGACAGGTGCGCGTAGGACCGCGCGCGCCGGGAGCGTTGCGCATGAAGGTACGGCCGTCGGTCAAGAGGATGTGCGAGAAGTGCAAGATGATCCGCCGGAAGGGGCGGGTCATGGTCATCTGCACGAACCCTCGCCACAAGCAGCGACAGGGGTAGGGGATGGCACGGATCGCAGGCGTCGACCTCCCGCGCGAGAAGCGCGTCGAGATCGCGCTCACCTACATCTACGGCATCGGCCGCTCGCGCGCGGTCCAGACGGTGGAGGGGTGCAAGCTGGACTCCGCCACGAAGGTGCGGGACCTGGCCGAGGACGAGGTCGTGCGGATCCGGGAGTGGATCGATCGCGAGTACAAGGTCGAGGGTGACCTCCGCCGCGACGTGGCTCAGGACATCAAGCGCAAGATCGAGATCGCGTCCTACCAGGGGCTCAGGCACCGACGCAGCCTGCCGGTGCGCGGCCAGCGGACGCACACGAACGCACGGACCCGTAAGGGCCCGAAGAAGACCGTCGGCATCAAGCGGAAGAAGTAGGGGACATGGCGAAGCCCAAGAAGAAGACTCGCAAGAAGGAGAAGAAGAACATCGCGCACGGCGCTGCCCACATCAAGTCGACGTTCAACAACACGATCGTCACGATCACCGATCTCGAGGGGAACACCCTCTCGTGGGCGAGCGCCGGGAACGTGGGGTTCAAGGGCTCCCGCAAGTCCACGCCGTTCGCCGCGCAGCTCACCGCCGAGGCGGCCGCGAGGCGCGCGCAGGAGCACGGCGTGCGGAAGGTGGACGTCTACGTGAAGGGCCCCGGGTCCGGGCGCGAGACGGCGATCCGGTCCCTGGCCGCAACGGGTCTCGAGATCCTCGGCATCCAGGACGTGACCCCCGTCCCCCACAACGGGTGCCGACCCAAGAAGCGCCGCCGTATGTGACACGAGGAGCGGGGAGGAGTGGATGAACCCCCGCCGGAGGAGGTTGTTTCGAACGTGCTGATCGTCACACGACCGCAGATCCAGGAAGAGACCGTCGACGACCGACGCTCGAGGTTCGTGATCGAGCCGCTCGAGCCGGGCTTCGGCCACACGCTGGGGAACTCGCTCCGGCGCACCCTCCTGTCCTCCATCCCGGGGGCGGCGGTGACGTCGGTGAAGATCGAGGGCGTGCTCCACGAGTTCTCGACGATCACCAAGGTGACCGAGGACGTCACGGACATCGTGCTGAACATCAAGGAGATGGTGATCCGCTCCGAGCTCGACGAGCCGGTCACGATGTACCTCAAGGCGAAGGGCCCCGGCGGGGTCACCGCCGGCGACATCGCCCCCCCGGCCGGGGTGGAGATCCTCAACCCGGACCTGCACATCGCCACGCTGGGCAAGGGCTCCGGCCTCGAGATGGAGATGGTGGTCGAGCGTGGCGTCGGTTGGCGTCCCGCCGAGCAGAACAAGAACGCGCGGGACCCGATCGGGGTGATCCCCGTGGACTCGATCTTCTCCCCGGTCCGTCGGGTGACCTTCCAGATCGAGAACACCCGGGTGGAGCAGATGACCGACCGCGAGAAGCTGATCCTCGACATCGAGAGCGACGGGTCGGTGAGCCCGCGCGAGGCGGTGGCCTCGGCCGGCGTCACCCTCGGCGAGCTCGTCGCGCTCTTCACCGACCTCACCGAGGCGCCCGGGCTCTCGCTCGGCCCTCCTGAGGGCGAGGAGGAGCCCGTGGGAGAGCTCGCGCTCCCGATCGAGGAGCTGCAGCTCTCCGTCCGCTCCTACAACTGCTTGAAGCGGGAGGGCGTGGACACGGTCGGGGAGCTCGTGCAGAAGACCGAGCAGGAGCTCATGGACATCCGCAACTTCGGGCAGAAGTCGATCGACGAGGTCAAGACGAAGCTCGAGGAGATGAGCCTCGGCCTCAAGGAGGAGTAGGTGCCCAAGCCGAAGAAGGGACCGCGGCTCGGGTCGGGGCCGTCGCACCAGGGCCTGATGCTCGGTGGGCTCGCGGCCGACCTGTTCACCCACGAGCGGCTTCGGACCACCGTCGCCAAGGCCAAGGCCCTCCGGCCGGTTGCGGAGCGCCTGATCACCTTCGCCAAGCGCGGCGACGTGCACGCGCGGCGGCAGGTCCTGAAGGTCGTGCCCGACCGCGACGTCGTGCACCGGCTCTTCGACGAGATCGCTCCCCGGTTCGCGGATCGGGAGGGCGGCTACACGCGCATCCTCAAGCTCGGCCCTCGGAAGGGCGACGGGGCCGAGATGGCCCAGATCGAGCTGGTCGAGCGCGAGGGGACCTAGGAAGGACCCGGGCCGGTGCCGGTCCTGAAGCTCGTCCTCGCCTACGACGGGACGGCGTTCCGGGGCTGGGCCCGGCAGCCCGGGAAGCGCACGGTCCAGGGGGTCCTGGAGCGGGCGCTGGAGCGGATGCTGGGGGAGGCCCCCCGGCTGTCCGTGGCGGGACGGACCGACGCGGGCGTGCATGCCCGCGGGCAGGTGGTCTCGCTGGAGGGGGAGGATCCCGAGAGGCTCCAGCGGGGGCTGAACGGGATGCTCGCTCCGGAGATCGTGGTTCGGCGGGCGACGCGGGCCCGGGATGGGTTCGACGCCAGGCGGAGCGCCCGGGCCCGAGTGTACCGGTACCGGGTGTCGCTCGCGCCGTGGCCGGACCCGTTCTTCGCGCGGTACGTGTGGCACCGCCCGGCCCCGGTGGGGCTGATGCGGATGCGGCGGGCGGCCCGGCTGCTCGAGGGGGAGCACGACTTCGCCTCGTTCTGCCGGGCGGCCCGCGAGGGTGGGACGGTGCGCCGCCTGGAGCGAGTGGTGGTGCGCCGGGAGGGCGACCTCCTGGAGCTCGGGGTTCGGGGGAACGCCTTCTGCCGACAGTTGGTGCGGAGCCTGGTGGGGACGCTCCTGGAGGTGGGAGAGGGGAAGATGGACGCGGGGTCGATGACGGAGGTGCTCGAGGCGCGGTCGCGAGGAGCGGCCGGGCACTTGGCGCCCCCGCACGGCCTCACGCTGGAGCAGGTACTCTATAGGCCTTGACCTGGGGATACGACATGAAGACCTACAGTCCGAAGCCGAGCGAGATCGAGCGGAAGTGGTGGCTCGTGGACGCCGACGGCGCCACGCTGGGGCGCCTGGCCAGCGAGGTCGCCCAGCTCCTCCGCGGGAAGCACAAGCCCACGTGGGCGCCGCACATGGACGTCGGCGACCACGTCGTGGTGGTCAACGCGGCGAAGATCCGTCTCTCGGGGGCGAAGCTGGAGCAGAAGATGTGGTACCGACACTCCCAGCACCCCGGCGGCCTCCGGGCGATTCCCTACGAGCGGCTCCTCCGCGAGCGCCCCGACCGGGCGGTCGAGAAGGCCGTACGGGGGATGCTCCCCAAGAACCGTCTCGGCCGTCAGATGATCCGGAAGCTGCACGTCTACGCCGAGGCGGAGCACCGGCACCAAGGCCAGAAGCCCGAGCCGCTGGACCTCAGCGGCACGGTGAGCCGTCCGGCCGAGGAGGGGTCCTGAGCATGGCCGAGACGATGCGCGCGACGGGGCGCAGGAAGGAGTCCATCGCCAGGGTGCGGCTGATCGAGGGCACGGGGAAGTTCGAGCTCAACGGCCGCCCCCTCGATGAGTACTTCACCTCACGCGCCCAGCGGATGATCGTCACGGCCCCCCTGCGGACCGTGGAGAAGGAGAAGGAGCTCGACGTGATCGCCTCGCTCGAGGGTGGGGGCGCCAGCGGGCAGGCGGGCGCCCTACAGCACGGCATCGCCCGCGCCCTGGTCGAGCTCGACGCCTCGCTCCGCGGCATCCTGAAGAAGGAGGGGTTCCTCCGCCGGGATGCACGGGAGAAGGAGCGGAAGAAGTACGGGCTGAAGAAGGCCCGGAAGGCGCCGCAGTACAGCAAGCGGTAGCGCTCAGGCTTCGTGCTCGGGGCCGGTCTCGAGCCACTCGTCCTCGATCACGACGTCCTCGTCCTCGGGGAGCTCCAGGCCGCCACCCAGCGCTTCGGCGAGCACGAGCCTGGCCTGCACCTCGAAGCTCTCGGGGACCCAAAGGTAGACCGGCCCGATCCGGTACGGCCCGTCGAGCTCACCCTTCGTGAACACCGGGATGTCCTCGCTCTCGAGGCGGCTCTTCACGAGCAGCCCGGCGGTCGGGCTCCCCGCGGTGTGGATGAGCACGAGAGGGTCCATGCCCCCATTCTGGCACCGGAGCCGCCGTGACGCCGCTACGATACCCGGCGTGGGCAGGCTCTTCGGCACGGACGGCGTCCGGGGGGTGGCGGGACGCGATCTCACCACCGAGCTGGCGCACGGGATCGGTCGTGCCCTCGTGGCCACCGTGGGCAGCCCCCGTCCCCGGGTGGCCGTCGGGCGCGACACCCGCGCCTCCGGGGAGATGCTCGAGGCCGCCCTCGCCGCCGGGATCTGCTCGGCGGGCGGCGACGTGCTGCTGCTGGGCGTCGTCCCCACCCCGGCGGTGGCCTTCCTGACGGTGGACCTCGGGGCCGACGCGGGGGCGGTGATCTCCGCCTCCCACAATCCCCCCGAGGACAACGGCATCAAGCTCTTCTCCTCGGATGGGATGAAGCTTCCCGACATGGTCGAGGACGAGATCGAGCGTGTGGTGGGCGAGGGCGACGGCCCGCGGCCGGAGGGGCTCGAGGTCGGCCGCATCGTCCCGGAGCAGGACGATGCGGCCGAACGATACCTGGCCCATCTCGCCGGCTCGGTGGACGGCACGCTCGGAGGCATGAAGGTCGTGGTGGACGGGGCGAACGGCGCCGCCTACCGTCTCGGGCCGATGCTCCTTCGGCGGCTCGGCGCGGACGTGTTCGCGATCGGCGACGAGCCCGACGGGACGAACATCAACGTCGGGTGCGGGGCGACTCATCCGGAGACCTTGGCCGAGGCGGTGCGTCGCTTCGGGGCCGACGCTGGGGTCGCGCACGACGGCGACGCCGATCGGGCGATCCTCTGCGACGCCGAGGGGGAGATCGTCGACGGCGACCACATGCTCGCGGCCTGCGCGCTGGCGATGCGCGACGAGGGCACGCTCGCGAAGGACGTCGTGGTCGCCACCGTGATGGCCAACCTCGGCTTCCGGAGGGCGATGGAGGAGGCCGGGATCACCGTGGTCGAGACCCAGGTGGGGGACCGCTACGTCCTCGAGGAGATGCGGAGGACGGGCGCCCTCCTGGGCGGTGAGCAGTCGGGCCACGTGATCTTCCTCGACGCCGCCACGACGGGCGACGGGCTGCTCACCGCGGCCCGGTTCCTGGCCATCGCCCGCGCGAGGGGGGTGTCGGTGGCCGAGCTCGCCTCGGTCGTGCGCAAGCTCCCGCAGGTGCTGGTCGCCGTGGAGGTGGAGGACCGGGAGGACGTCGAGGAGGCAGAGGAGGTCCGGGAGGCGGTCCGGGCGGCCGAGGAGGCCCTCGGCGACCGTGGCCGCGTCCTCGTGCGCGCCTCGGGGACCGAGCCCGTCGTGCGGGTCATGGTCGAGGCCGAGGACGACGAGGATGCCCGGCGTCACGCCGAGGCGATCGCCGCCTCGGTGAGGCGCGCGCGCGGCTGAGACCGGCTCGCCCGGCTCATCCCCCTCGGGGCCGCTGGTCCGCCGAGTCGACCCCCCCTGGTACCATGAGGCGTCATGTGCGGCATCGTGGCCTACGTGGGCCCCGACGAGGCGCTCCCGATCCTGCTGGAGGGGCTGAGGCGTCTCGAATACCGGGGATACGACTCCGCCGGCGTCGCCGTGCTCGGAGACGGGATCCGCGTGCTGAAGCGAGCCGGGAAGCTCGACGAGCTGGAGAAGGTCCTCGCGGAGGAGGGGCAGCCGCCCGGGCGGGTGGGGATGGGCCACACGCGCTGGGCCACGCACGGCCCCCCCACCGACCGTAACGCGCACCCCCACACCGACTGCTCGGGTGGGATCGCCGTGATCCACAACGGCATCATCGAGAACTTCTTCGAGCACCGGGAGCGGCTCGAAGCCGAGGGTCACGAGCTCCGCTCCGAGACCGACACCGAGGTCGTGGCGCACCTGATCGAGGAGCGCTACGAGGGCGATCTCCCCGCCGCCGTCCGCTCGACCGTCGAGGAGCTCCGGGGGGCGTACGCGCTCGTGGTGGTCGCCGCCGACCAGCCCGACCTGATCGTGGGGGTCCGCGTCTCCTCTCCGATGGTCGTGGGCGTCGGCGACGGCGAGAACCTGCTCGCGTCCGGGGCCCCCGCCTTCCTCCCCAGGACCAGGCTCCAGGTCCCACTCGAGGACGGCCAGATGGTCGAGCTGCGGGCGGATGGCTTCCGCATCACCGATCTGGAGGGGGTGGAGCAGCCCTTCGAGCCGGAGCTGATCGACTGGGACCTGGAGCAGGCCGAGAAGAGCGGGTTCGAGGACTTCATGCTCAAGGAGATCTACGAGCAGCCGCAGGCGATCCTCGACACCGCGCGCGGGCGCATCCGCGACGGCAAGCTCCTTCTCGACGAGGTCCGGATGAGCGAGGAGGACATCCGGGCCGTGGAAAAGGTCTTCGTCGTGGCCTGCGGGACCGCCTTCCACGCGGGCCTCGTCGCCAAGTACGCGATCGAGCACTGGACCCGGCTGCCGGTGGAGATCGAGATCGCGAGCGAGTTCCGCTATCGCGACCCGGTGCTCGACCGGAACACGCTCACGCTGGCGGTGAGCCAGTCGGGCGAGACGATCGATACCCTCGAGGCCCTTCGTCACGCGAAGCGCCAGCACTCCTGGGTCACCGCGATCACGAACACGGTCGGCTCCTCGGTGGCGCGCGAGGCAGACGCCGTCGTCTACACGCGGGCCGGGCCCGAGATCGGGGTCGCCGCTACGAAGACCTTCACCACCCAGATGGTGGCGCTCCATCTCGTCGCGCTGTACCTCGCCCAGGTGCGCGGGACGATGTACCCGGAGGAGATCCAGCAGGTGCTCGACGAGCTGGAGCGGCTGCCCGCGCTCGTCGAGCGGACGCTCGAGCTGAACCCCGGGGTCGAGGAGCTCGCCCGCCGGTACGCCGACGCCCGGGACGTGCTCTTCGTCGGACGCCACACCGGCTACCCGGTGGCGCTCGAGGGCGCGCTGAAGCTGAAGGAGATCTCCTACATCCACGCCGAGGGTTACCCGGCCGGGGAGCTGAAGCACGGGCCGATCGCCCTGCTGGAGCCGGGCGTGCCCGTGGTGGCCGTGGCGACGGCCTGCCACGTGTACCCGAAGATGCTCTCGAACATCCAGGAGATCAAGGCCCGGGGTGCCGACGTGATCGCGCTGGCCACCGAGGGCGACACCGAGATCGAGCAGCTCGCCGACCACGTCCTCTTCGTGCCCTGGACCTCCGAGCTGCTGTCCCCGGTCGTGGTCTCGGTGCCGCTCCAGCTGCTGGCCTACCACATCGCGAAGATCCGGGGCTGCGACGTCGACCAGCCTCGCAACCTCGCCAAGTCCGTCACGGTCGAGTGAGGAAGGGCGCGATGCGCGCCGCGAGCGGGAGAGCGTGATGCGGATCGTCGGGGTCGGCGTCGACATCGTGGACGTGACTCGCGTCGAGAGGATGCTCAAGCGGTATCCCCGGTTCCCCGAGCGCGTGTTCACCCCGGCCGAGGTCGCGTACTGCGAGTCGAAGGCGAACCGGGCGACGTCCTACGCGGGCCGATGGGCGGCGCGGGAGGCGACACGGAAGGCTCTCGGGGGGATCCGCCGGATGCGGTGGCACGACGTTCGGATCGAGCGCGCGCCGAGCGGGGCGCCCCGGATCGTGCTCGAGGGGACCGCGAAGGAGCGCGCCGACGCGCTCGGCGTCACCGACGTGCTGATCTCGTTTACGCACGAGCGGACGATGGCCACGGCCTTCGCGATCGCGGTGGGGGCCTGATGCGACCGGTCCTCACCTCCGCGGAGATGCGGGCCGTGGATCGGGCCGCCGAGGAGCGCGGCGTCCCGGTCGAGGCCCTGATGGAGCGGGCCGGGCACGCGGTGGCCGGGGCCGCCGCCGCGCTCCTCGGCGGCGCCTACGGGCGCCGGGTCGTGGTTTTCTGCGGGAAGGGGAACAACGCGGGCGACGCCTTCGTGGCCGCACGGCTCCTCGCCGCGTGGGGTGCGACGCCCGCGGTCGTGGCCATGGCCGGTCTCGATGAGCTGGCGGGGCCGACGGCCTCCAACGCCCGGCGGCTCGAGGATGTGGGCGTGCCCGGGCTCGCGTGGGGGTCCCCCGCGGCCGCGCGGGCGATCGCCAGGGCCGACCTCCTTGTGGACGGGCTCTTCGGGTCCGGGCTGCGGGGCGAGCCGGAGGGTCCCTACCGGGAAGCGATCGAGGCGATGAACGCTTCGCCGGCGCCCGTGGTGGCCGTCGACATCCCCTCGGGCGTGGAGGGCGACACCGGTGCCGTGCGCGGGCCCGCGGTGCGCGCCGCGGTGACGGTGACCTTCGCCGCCCCCAAGGTGGGCGTCGTGCTCTACCCGGGGGCAGACCACGCAGGGAATGTCGAGGTCGCCGACATCGGCATCCCCTCAGATCTGATCGGGAGCGACCTCCTCATGATCGAGCCGTCGGACGTCGCCGCGGTCCTGCCGCGGCGCGCCCCCAACGACCACAAGCATCGCTCGGGCGACGTGCTGGTCGTCGCCGGCTCGCGCCGCATGACGGGGGCCGCTCGCCTCGTGGCCGAGGGAGCGGCGCGAGCCGGCGCCGGGCTGGTTCACGTGGCCGTGCCCGAGGGCATCCTCCCGATCGTGCAGTCGGGGCTCGCTGAGGCGGTGTTCCTTCCGCTGCCCGAGGGGCCCGAGGGGTCGGTGGCCGCGTCGGCTTGGGAGGTGTTGGAGGGACGGATGGACCGCTTCGACGCCGTGGCGATCGGTCCCGGACTCTCCACGGAGGGCGAGACCCCGGGCTTCGTCCGCGCCCTCGTGCGCGGCTCTTCCGTCCCGGTCGTCGCCGACGCCGACGCCGTGAACGCGTTCGTGGAGCGCGTCGGCGAGCTGGGGGACCGCTCTTCCGACCTCGTCCTCACGCCACACACCGGGGAGTTCGGCCGGCTCTTCGGCATGCCCTCGGCCGACGTGCTCGACGACCGCGTGGGCTTCGCCCGGAAGGCCTCGGCCGACACCGGCGCCGTCGTGGTCCTGAAGGGGGCCAGGACCCTGGTGGCGCTCCCCGGGGGCGAGGTGCGGGTCAACCCCACCGGCTCGGCGGCGCTCGCCACGGGCGGGACCGGCGACGTCCTGACGGGAGCGATCGGGACCTACCTGGCCCGCGGCCTGAGCCCCGCCGACGCGGCCACCGCGGCCGTCTACGTCCACGGACTAGCAGGGCAGGTCGTGGGCCGCCGCATGGGCGAGGGGGGCGTCGCCGGTGACGTGGCGCTCGGGATCCCCGCGGCTGCCGAAGCCCTGCGGGGATCGGTGGCATCATGACGCCGGAGGTGAGCGCGTGAGGTACCGGCCGACGGTCGCGGTGATCGACCTCGACGCCGTCCGCCACAACGTCCGCGCCCTCGACAGGGAGGGCACGGCGTACATGGCGGTGGTGAAGGCCAACGGGTACGGGCACGGCGCCGTGCCGATCGCCCGCGCCGCCCTCGAGGCCGGGGCCGCGTGGCTCGGGGTCGCCCTCGTCGAGGAGGGGATCGCCCTCCGAGAGGCGGGCATCGCCGCGCCCGTGCTCGTCCTGACCGAGTTCCCCAGGGGCTCCGAGAAGGAGGCGCTCGCCGCCGACCTCACCCCCGTCCTGTACACGGAGGAGGGCATCGAGGGGCTCGCGGAGGCGGCGGAGACCCTGGGCCGGCGTGCCCGGGCCCACGTGAAGGTCGACACCGGGATGCACCGGGTGGGGCTCCTGCCCGACCTGGCCGAGGGCTTCCTGGAGCGGGCGGCAGAGCGCCTCGAGGTCGAGGGGATCCTCACGCACTTCGCCAAGTCGGAGGCCCCCGACGACCCGGCGACCCGCCAGCAGCTCTCCACGTTCGGGCGCCTGCTGACCGGGCTGTCGGAGCGGGGCCTGCGACCCCGCGTCTGCCACGCGGCGAACACGGCAGCCTCGATGGTGATCCCCGAGTCGCGGCTCGACCTCGTGCGCATCGGGATCGGGACCTACGGCGTCGCCCCCGACCCCTCCCTCGCCGGGTTCGCCGACCTCCGCCCCGTGATGTCCCTTCGCTCGCGCGTCTCGCTCGTGAAGCGGATCGGTCGTGGGCACGCGGTCTCCTACGGGTTCACCTATCGGCTGAGCAGGGACGCCAACATCGCCATGGTGCCCGTGGGGTACGCGGACGGGTTCGCGCGGTCGCTCTCGAACCGAGCCCGGGTGCTGATCCGCGGCCAGCGGTACCCGGTGGTGGGCACGGTGACGATGGACCAGCTTCTCGTAGATTGCGGCGACGACCCGGTCGAGGCCGGCGACGAGGTGGTCCTCTGGGGGCGTCAGGGCGAGGACGAGATCCTCGTCGAGGACGTCGCGGCCTGGTGGGGGACCATCGGGTACGAGGTGGTGTGCGCGGTCAGCGAGCGCGTCCCCCGGGAGTACCTCCACGGATGAGCGCCGCTCGCAGAGCCGCGGCTGGGGCCGTCGCGATCGCTGCGGGCGTGGCCGGCGCCGTGCTGGCCGGTCGGGGATCGGTCCGACGCCACCGCACCCGGCCCGACCCCGAGGCCGGGGAGGCCTTCGGGACCCTCCCCGTGGAGGACCTCGGCCCGATCCGCTCGTTCGACGGCACCGACCTCGCCGTCCGCGCGGCAGGCCCCCGGGACGCACCCGCGATCGTCTTCTCCCACGGGTTCACGCTCGACATGTCCACCTGGCACTACCAGTGGCGCGAGCTCTCGGACCGCTACCGCTGCGTCCTCTTCGATCAGCGCGGGCACGGCCGGTCGGGGAACCCTCCGGGCGGCGACTTCAGCCTCGACGCGGTCGGCCGCGACCTCCGGGCGGTCCTTGACCAGACGGTCGGGAGCGGCCCCGTCGTGCTGGTGGGGCACAGCCTGGGCGGCATGGGGATCCTCTCGTTCGCGGACCGCTACCCGGCCGAGTTCGGCGAGCGCGTCCGGGGCGTGGTGCTGGCGGACACGGCGGCGTCCGACGTCCTGCTGGGGCTGCTGGGCACCCTGGGGGCCTCTTTGGAGCGGCGGCTGCGTCCCCTGACCGACCGGGTGCTGTTCGACCCCCATCGGGCCGAGCGGATCCAGCGGGCGATGGACCGCTGGGGGCGGGACCTTGCGTTCCTCATCGGCCGGACGACGAACTTCGGGCCCGACGCCTCCGCCGCGCAGGTCGAGTACGTGACGCGCATCAGCGCGGGCGCTCGGGTCGAGGTCTGGACCCATATGCTGCGCAGCCTGATGGAGCTGGACCTGCGGAGGGCTCTCGAGACGATCACGGTCCCCGCCCTGGTGATCGTCGGGGATCGCGACGCGGTGACCCCGAAGACCAGCGCCGTCGCGATGCGCGAGGCGCTGCCCGACGGGCGGGGCTACGTCATCACGCGGGCGGGCCATGTCGCGATGCTGGAGCAGCACCGCCTCTTCAACGATCTGCTCGACGGGTTCCTCGAAGAGGTCCTGGTCCCGCAGCAGGCCGCGGGGTGAGCCGCCTCACCGACGTGGGCGGCCTGCGCGTCGGGCACTGGACCGACGCGCAGGCCGCCACCGGATGCACCGTGGTGCTCTGCCCCGAGGGGACGGTCGCCTCCGGTGAGGTGCGGGGCGGAGCCCCGGGGACCCGCGAGACCGACCTCCTGCGCCCCGGGATGCTGGTCGAGCACGCCGACGCCCTGCTGCTGACCGGGGGAAGCGCTTTCGGGCTGGCCGCCGCCGACGGGGTCGTGCGGTGGCTCGAGGAGCGAGGCCGCGGGTTCGACGCCGGGGTCGCCCGCGTCCCCATCGTCCCCGCCGCCGTGGTCTTCGACCTGGACGCGGGCGACCCCGGCGTCCGCCCCGGACCCGAGCAGGGCTTCGCGGCCTGCGAGGCGGCCGCGGAGGAGATCCCCGAGGGAAGCGTGGGCGCGGGCACCGGCGCGACGGTCGGCAAGCTCCTCGGGCGAGAGCGTGCCGTGAAGGGAGGGCTGGGAACCTCTTCGATCGTCGACGAGGGGATCACGGTCGGAGCCCTCGCGGTCGTGAACGCCGTCGGCGCGGTCGTGGACGACGACGGGGTCTCGCTGGCGGGCAGCCTCCCCGAGGCCGACGAGACCACCCCCCCGCTCGGGAACACGACGCTGGTCGTCCTGGCCACCGACGCCCGCCTGTCGCGCGAGCGGGCGCACCTGCTGGCGGTCGCCGCCCACGACGGCCTTGCGAGGGCGATCCGGCCCGCGCATACAATGTGGGACGGAGACACCGTCTTCACCCTGGCGACGGGCGCCGTGGACGCTCCCCAGCCGCTCCTCGAGCGCCTCGCCGAGGAAGCGCTCGTGGACGCCGTCCGTCGGGCGGTGCGGCTGGCCGAGGGCCTCGCCGGCATCCCCACGGCCGCCGAGGAGGGGGGCCGATGACGCAGCTCGAAGAGGTCGCTCAGGTCGCATCCACCTGCACCAGGTGCCGCCTCTCCGAGGGGCGCACCCAGGTGGTGTTCGGCGACGGCAGCCCGAGCGCCGGGATCATGTTCATCGGCGAAGGGCCCGGCTTCCACGAGGACCGTCAGGGCGTCCCGTTCGTGGGGGCCGCGGGCCAGCTCCTCAACCGCCTGCTGGGCGAGATCGGGCTCTCGCGGGGCGACGTGTACATCGCGAACGTGGTGAAGTGCCGCCCCCCGGGGAACCGCGACCCGATGCCCGACGAGATCGAGGCCTGCTCGCCCTATCTGATGCAGCAGGTGGACCTGATCGACCCGCAGGTCATCGTCACGCTGGGGAACTTCGCCACGAGGGTGATCCTCGACCGACAGGTGTCGATCTCGCGGGTCCGAGGTCAGAAGGAGGTCTGGCGCGGCCGCACCGTCATCCCCACCTTCCATCCGGCCGCCGCCCTCCACGGTGGCGGCGAGGGAGGCCCCCAGATGCGGGCGCTCCGCGAGGACTTCGCCACGATCAAGGCCGCCCTGGAGGAGGTCCCTCCGGTGGTCGAGGAGCAGCTCGGGCTCTTCTGATGACGAGCGAGACCCGCCTCCGGACCCGGTCGCCGGAGGAGACGCGAGAGGTGGGGGCGGCGATCGCCCGCGTGCTCGTCCCCGGCGACGTGATCAGCCTGACGGGTGACCTCGGCGCGGGAAAGACGAACCTCGTCCAGGGGGCCGCTCGTGAGCTCGGGGTGGAGGACCCGGTCGGCTCGCCCACGTTCGTGCTCGTCCGCGAGTACCGCGGCACGCTCCCCATCTACCACCTGGACGTCTACCGGCTGGAGCGCATCCAGGAGGTGCTGGACCTCGGCTTCGAGGACCTCCTCGATCCTCACGGCGTGGTCTTCATCGAGTGGGGAGGGGGGATCGAGGGGCTGCTGCCCGCCTCCCACCTCGAGGTGGAGCTCCTCTCGCTGGAGGGGGAGCGGGATCGCGAGGTGGTGGTGCGGGCGCGGGGACCCGCGTGGGAGGCGCGCTGGCCGGAGCTCGTCGGCTCGCTCGGCACCTGGAGGGCGGCCTGATGATCGTGCTGGCCCTGGAGACGTCCACGCCCCAGACGAGCATCGCGCTCGGCAGCGAGCAGGGTGTCGTGGCCTCGGCGGTCGTCTCGTGGGGCCGGGGCCATTCGGAGGTTACCGTGCCCGCGATCGAGCGGCTCCTGGCCTGGTCGGAGATCGACCTCGACCAGCTGGGCGGGGTGGCTGTCGGGCTCGGCCCCGGCCTCTTCACCGGCCTCCGCGTCGGCATCTCGACCGCCAAGGGGCTGGCCCAGGTCCTCCGCCTGCCGATGGTCGGCCTCGGCTCGCTCGACGTGCTGGCCTACTCGGTCCGCTACGCTCGCGAGCGCATCTGCGCCGTCCTCGACGCGAAGCGGGGTGAGGTCTTCTGGTCGTTCTATCGCTCGGTCCCGGGGGGCGTGACCCGCGAGACCGAGCCGTCCGTCGGCCCGCCCGAGCGCCTCGCCGCCGAGCTGGAGGCGTCGCCCGAGGAGACGCTCCTCGTCGGAGGCGGCGCCCTGATGCACCGTCGCGTCCTCGAGCGCGACGCCTCGGGGGTCGAGTTCGCCTCCACGGCGAACGCCTTCCCCCTCGCGGTGTGGCTCCTCGAGCTGGCGATCCCGCGGTTCCATCGGGAGCAGACGGCCAGCCCGCACGAGATCGTGCCCCTCTACCTGAGGAAGTCTGATGCGGAGATCAACTGGGATCGACGAGCGCGGAGCGCCTGAGATCCAGGTGACGCGCATGCGTCGCCGGCATCTCAAGGGCATCATGGCGATCGAGCGACAGGTCTACCCCCGGCCGTGGAGCGCGAACCTGTTCCTCGCGGAGATGCGCAACCAGAAGGACCGGGCCTACTTCGTGGCGCTCCTCGATCGCGAGGTGGTGGGCTACGGGGGCCTGCTGTCCTACGGCGACGAGGCCCACGTCACGACGATCGCCGTCCACCCCGACCAGCAGCGCCGGAGGATCGGGACCCGCCTCCTGATCGAGCTGCTCGAGCAGGCCGGGGCGATGGACGCGGTCGCTGTGTCCCTCGAGGTGCGGGTGACGAACCACGCGGCGCAGCGGATGTACGGGCGGTTCGGCTTCCGGCCCATCGGCGTGCGGAAGAACTACTACCAGGAGATCGGCGAGGACGCGCTCGTGATGTGGACCGACGACATCCGGACGGAGGCGTACCGGCGGATCCTCGACGGGATCCGGGGCTCGCTCCCGGAGGAGCTGCGGACGCCGTGAGGGTCCTGGGCATCGAGACCTCGTGCGACGAGACCGCGGCGGCGGTCGTGGAGGACGGGCTGAAGGTCGCCTCGAACCTCCTGGCGAGCCAGCACGACGTGCACGCGCGCTTCGGGGGGGTCGTGCCCGAGCTCGCGTCCCGCGCGCACGTGGAGCGGCTGGGCCCGCTGATGGAGCGGGCCCTCGAGGAGGCGGGCATCGGGTGGCGCGAGGTCGAGGCCGTCGCGGTGACCCGGGGGCCGGGCCTGGTGGGAGCCTTGCTCGTGGGCCTGGCCACGGCGAAGGCCGCCGCGCTGGCGCTCGGCGTCCCCTTCCTCGGCGTGAACCACCTCGAGGGGCACATCTACGCGAACTTCCTGGAGCACGGCCCGCCCGAGCCTCCGTACGTCGTCCTGATCGTCTCCGGCGGCCACACGATGCTCGTCCACATGCCCGAGGAGCACCGCTACGAGGTTGTCGGGCAGACGCTGGACGACGCTGCGGGAGAGGCGTTCGACAAGATCGCTCGATTCCTGGGGCTGGGGTTCCCCGGGGGGCCGGCCCTCGACCGGCTGGCGCGGGAGGGCGACCCGGAGGCGATCCGGTTCCCCCGGGCGATGGCCGGGTCGGGGGACTACGACTTCTCGCTTTCGGGCCTGAAGACGGCGGTGATCCGCCACGTCCGGGCCGAGCAGGAAGCCGGTCGTGAGATCCCGGTCGCCGACCTCGCCGCCTCCTTCCAGGAGGCGATCGTCGACGTCCAGGTGCAGAAGACGTTCGCCGCCACCGAGGAGCGCGGCGCCCCGACCGTGCTGCTGGGCGGAGGGGTGGTCGCCAACTCGCGCCTGCGGGAGCGGATGGCCGAGGAGGCCGATCGGAGGGGGGTGCGCCTCCACTTCCCGCCTCCCGAGCTCTGCACCGACAACGCCGCGATGATCGCCTCGGCCGGGTACTTCCGGCTCCGTCGGGGCGAGCGCCACGGGTGGGACGTGGCCGCCGACCCCGGGTTGGCCCTCGGATGAGCGACGAGTCGGGCACCGTCCTCGTGACGGGGGCGGCGGGGTTCATCGGCTCCCATCTCTGCGATCGGATGCTGGCGCAGGGGTACCGCGTGGTCGGCATCGACGATCTCTCGGTGGGCCGCATCGCGAACCTGGCGGAGGCCCGCGGATACGGCAAGGACTTCCAGTTCTACAACCTTGACATCCGGGCCGAGGCCATCCCCGCGGTCTTCGAGAAGCACCAGCCCGAGATCGTGATGCACCTCGCGGCGCAGTCGGGGGTGCGGCCGTCGCTGGAGGACCCGAAGCACGACGCCGAGATCAACGTCTTGGGGACGATCAACCTCCTGGAGGCCGCCGCCCGGACCGGGACCCGCAAGGTCGTCTACGCGGCTTCCGGAGGGACGATCTACGGGGAGCCCCGGCGCCTTCCGGC
>DATKBL010000133.1:0-12227 GCA_035513995.1 Actinomycetota bacterium | reverse complement strand
GGTCGAGTCCACGATGTCGGTGAAGAGGACCGAGGCCAGCACCCGATCGGGATCCTTGGCGGCCTGCATGGACCGGACGTGCTCCTCGGTCCAGGCGTACTCCTGCTCGTACTCGCTCCACGGCGCCTCGAGGGCGGGCCGGTAGGTGAGCAGGACGACGCCGGAGCTGAAGGACCTCGTCTCCACGAGCTCCAGGTGCGAGAGATCGCTCTCGTCCCGGAAGAGGCGCTTCCCGCTCCCCAGGACCACCGGGAACACCATGATCCGGAGCTCGTCGACGAGACGGAGCCGCATCAGGGAGTCGACCAGGTCGGCGCTCCCGTGCACGAGGATGTCGCCGCCGGGCGTCGCCTTCAGCTCCGGGACCTCCCGGGCCACGTCGCGAACGATCGAGGTGTTGCTCCATGTGGGCTCCTGGAGGGTGCGGGAGACCACGTGCTTGGGGACGGCGTTCATCCCGTCCTTGAACTCGCTCGCCGGCGCCGTGGGCCAGAAGGCCGCGAAGATCTGGTAGGTGACGCGGCCCAGGAGGATGGCGCCCGTCGCGATCAGCTCGTCTACCTTGTAGCGCTGCTGGTCCTCGCTCGTGCCGCGCAGCGCCCAGGCGTTCCGGCCGTCCGGGTGCTCCTCGTGCCCGGGAGCCTCCATCACGCCGTCCAGAGTGACGAACTCCGAGACGATGAGCCGCCGCTCGTCGGTCACGCGAAGAACTCCTTCAGCACCGGGGCGAGGGCCTCCGGATCGACCGCGTGACCCTGTCCGTCCAGGAATCGAGCCTCTCCGCGCGGCATGGCGTCCGCGAGGGCCCGCGCCGTCTCCCGCATCCACGGGAAGTCCGCCCCGCCCGCGATCACCAGTGTGGGCACGGTCACCGTTGCCGCCCGCTCGGTGGGGACCGAGTAGTCGCCCATGACCCTCGCGTCGTAGGCGAGCGTGTGCGCGAGGGCCTCCTGCGACGCCCAGAACGGCTGGGTGCGCGCTCCGGCGACGAGCTCGGGCGGCATGCCGACGACCATCGACATGAAGTACTCCACGGCGTCGCCCCGGCGGCCCTCCTCGACCACCCGCTCGTATTGGGCGACCTGATCCTCCGGGGGCCGGGGGAGTCCCTCCGGGACGAACGGAGGCTCCCACAGCGCGAGCTTCGTGACCGGGAGGCCGCTCCCGGCGGCGAGGAGGGCGAGCGCCGCGCCGGACGACGAGCCCCAGAGGCTCGCCTCTCCGCCCGCGGCCTCGAAGACGGCGGCGATGTCCTCGATCTCGCGATCCACCGCGTACGGCTTGGTGTCGCCGCTGTCGCCCCGACCGCGGCGGTCGTAGTTGAACACCGTGAAGCTCGAGGCCAGGAGCCGCGCGAGCTCGGCGTTCGACGTCCTGTCCACGGATCCGCCGCAGACGAGGACCAGCGGCGGCCCCTCGCCCAGGCGATCGAAGGCGATCCTCGTGCCGTCGTTGGAGCGTACCGTCTCCATCAGGTCCTCCTCCTCACGAGGGATCGGCGGCCGCCGCGACGGCGGGGTCAAGCTCATCGGGGCGGTCGTCGACGTCGGGTCGTGGCCCTCGGAGCATCACGACGATCAGCACCGCAAGGCCGAGCCCGCCGATCGCGGCGATGAGCGCGCTGAGATGGATCCCGATGATGAACGCCTCGCGCGCCGCGGCGACCAGCTCCGAAGCGAGTCGCTCCGGAAGTCGTCCCGCGACCTCGAGCGCCCCTCCCAGCGTCGCCCTCGCGGTCTCGGCGGCCTGGGCGGATATCTCCGGAGGAAGGCCCCCCGAGATCGCGCCGCGGTACACGGCGACGCCGAGGCTGCCGAACGCGGCGATGCCCACGGCGCCGCCGAACTCGGCCGCCGTCTCGGCGATCCCCGAGGCCGCCCCAGCCCTCTCCGGAGGGGCCACCTCGACGATCATGTCGATCGCCAGCATGAACACGGGGGCGAGCCCAAGCGAGAACAGGATCGACCCGAGCGTGATCGTGCCGAAGCCGGTGCTTTCGTCGATCTGGGTGAACACCGCGAAGCCCAGCGCGGCGATCACCATCCCGGCGGCCATCAGCGACGCGGGGCGGAACCGGCGAGCGAGCCGCGGGGTGAGCTGGGACCCGACCACGAACGAGAGGGCCCAGGGGAGGGTCCAGATGCCCGCCTCGAGTGGCGAGAGTCCCAGCACGAGCTGAAGGAACTGCGGGATGAAGAGGAAGCCACCGAACGAGAGGGTCACGCCGAGCCCGTAGGCGGCCAGTCCCGCGCTGAACCCGGGCGCTCGGAAGAGCGCGAGGTCGATCAGCGGGTCCTCGAGTCGTCGCTGCCGGCGAACGAAGACGCCCCCCAGAACGAGCCCGACGAGGATCGAGAGCGCCGGCAGCGACCCCCAGCCGTCCTGCGCGATCTGCTTCAGCCCGAAGATCAGCGTCAGGACCGCCGCGAGGGACAGGGCCGTGCTGGGAAGGTCGATCCGTCCGGCCGAGGGGTCGCGGTACTCGGGTAGGAGCCTCGGCCCGAGCACGAGGAGCGCAGCCATCACCGGGACCGCCAGCAGGAACGCCGCCCCCCACCAGAAGAACTCGAGCACGACGCCGCCGAGCAGCGGGCCGACCGCCGCGCCCACCGAGAAGCTCGTGATCCAGATCGCGATCGCCTTCTGTCGTTGTCCTGGATCCAGGAACATGCTCCGGATCAGCGAGAGGGTCGAGGGCGCCAACGTCGCTCCCGCGATCCCGAGCAGGGCGCGCGTGACGATCAGCATCTCGGCGGTGGTGGAGAGGGCGGCGATCACCGAGGCCACGCCGAACGCGGCGGCGCCGATCATCAGGAGCCTGCGGCGTCCGATCCGATCGCCGAGGGTCCCCATCGTGATCAGCCACCCGGCGACCATGAAGCCGTAGATGTCGATGATCCACAGCAGCTGCGTGCTGCTCGGGGCGAGGTCGCGGCTGATCTCCGGCAGGGCCAGGTGCAGGACCGTCAGGTCCATCACGTACAGCACACAGGCGAGCGCGATGACGGCGAGGCCGATCCACTCGCGCCGCCCGGCGCGAGGTGGCGCCTCGTCCTCCGTCTCGATGGGCATCCGGTCTTCGGGGGGCATGGACTCCTCGGTTCGTTCGATGTCGCCAGGTACGACGGCGGGGGCCGCCGAAGCTCATCGCCGCCACCCAAGGAAACCGGGGTCGCCCCCGCCTTCATTCCCTTCGCGCGGAGGTCGCTATCATGGCGTCACCTGCCCGAGGAGACCGGATATGAGCGACCTGAAGGCTGACTCGCCGCGACGAGCCGCGGAAGCCCCCGATGGGCTCGAGCGGCTCTTGGAGCGACACCGGCGCGAGCTCACCGCGTACTGCTACCGGATGCTGGGCTCTCCCTTCGAGGCTGAGGACGCCGTGCAGGAGACCCTGCTCCGGGCGTGGCGGGGCTTCGATCGGTTCGAGGGCCGGGCGGCCGTGCGCTCGTGGCTCTATCGGATCGCGACCAACGTCTGCCTGGACATGCTGGAGGGGAGGGGACGGCGAGCTGTCCCCATGGATCTCGGCCCGGCGGGGTCGGCGCAGATGCCGCTCCCGGAGCCTCTTCCCGAGGCGACGTGGGTCCAGCCGATCCCCGACGGACGCGTGCTGGCGTCCGATGGCGACCCCGCCGAGCAGGCCGAGCAGCGGGAGTCGATCCGGCTGGCGCTCGTCGCCGCCCTGCAGCACCTCCCCCCCCGTCAGCGGGCCGTGCTGATCCTCCGGGAGGTGCTGCGGTGGAAGGCCGCCGAGGTGGCGGAGCTGCTGGAGACCTCGGTGGCGTCGGTCAACAGCGCCCTCCAGCGGGCCCGGGCCACGCTGTCGGCCGCGGGCGTGAAGGCCGGGGAGCCCGCCCCCCCGATCGACGAGGAGCAGCGCGAGCTCCTCGCCCGGTACGTGGACGCCTTCGAGCGGTACGACATGGACGCGCTCACGTCGCTGCTCCACGAGGACGCGACGTGGTCGATGCCGCCGTACGAGCTCTGGCTGCAGACCCATGAGGACGTCCGCGCATGGTGTCTGGGGCCGGGCATCGGCTGCCGGGGCTCGCGGCTCATCCCCGTCGAGGCCAACGGGGTGCGGGGGTTCGGGCAGTACAAGCCCGCGGAGTCGGGCGATGGCCTCGAGCCCTGGTCGCTGCAGGTTCTCGAGCTCTCAGGCGATCGGGTCGCCGGCATCACCTTCTTCCTCGACACCGCGACGCTGTTCCCCCTGTTCGGGCTCCCCGCCCGTTGAGGAGTAGCACCTCGTCCAGCCCCGTCAGGGCGAGGAGGTCGCGCAGTGCGTCGCAGGGGTGGAGGACCTGAAAGGCGAGCCCGTGCCGCCGCGCTACGAGACACAGCCGGGCCAGCGCCTCCACGGTCGCGGCGCTCGGCGAGGCGCCGACCCCCGGATCGCACAGGACGAGGTCGGCCACGCGTTCGCGGAGGATCCCTTCCACGCGCCCGCAGAGCTCCGGGATCCCTTCCCGCTCGAGCGGGTCGGGGATCCCCACGATGAGGACGTGGGCCAGCGTCGATCTCCTTCCTCTTCCAGGAGACCGGATCCCGAGGGGAAACTCATCGGGCCGACTCGACCCGACCCGGACGAAGATGGCCTAACGTCTGGGGTGGAGCCGCCGAGGAGGGGCCATGGAGATCACGGTGGGGACCTTCAACCTCAACAACCTCTTCTCGCGCTTCAACTTCCGGGCGAATGTGGAGGAGATCCCCGAGGAGGAGCGCGACGTCACCGTCACCCTCGAGTTCACCGAGGAGGGGGACTACTGGTTCCGGACCTTCCGGGGGCGCCTGATCGACCCGATGCCCGAGGAGCAGCGGGCGGTCCTGGCCGCGCGGATCACGACGATGGACCTCGACGTGCTCGCGGTCCAGGAGGTCGAGGACATCGAGGCCCTCAAGGACTTCAACCGCTTCCACCTCGGGGGCCTCTACCCCCACGCCGTCCTGATAGAGGGGAACGACGCCCGCTTCATCGACGTCGGGGTGCTCTCCAAGCTGCCGATCGGGGGCGTCACCTCATGGCAGCACGAGGTCCATAGCGCCGACCCCTCGCGCCCGGTGTTCGCCCGGGACCTCCTGCAGATCGAGATCCTGAACCAGGCTCGGAGCGAGCGGCTGCTGACCCTGTTCAACAACCACCTCACGAGCCAGTACGTGTCGTTCGGCGAGGACGCCGAGAGCGCCGCCGCCGCGAAGACCGAGCGGCGGCGGCGCCAAGCCGAGACGGTGGCGCGGGTCGTCGAGGCACGGCTGCGGCCCGACTCCCCGTACGTGATCGTCGGGGACATGAACGACACGCCGGACTCCGAGGCCCTGGCTCCGCTCGCGGGGGGCCCGCTGGGCGTGGTCGACGGCCTCGCCGACCCCGAGGAGACGCGCCCGGCGAAGGCCGACGATCCTCCCCCGGCCGGCAAGGCCTGGACGCACCGCTTCAAGGAGAGCGGTCTGCCGGCACGCTACGAGCTCTTCGATCAAATCTGGCTGAGCCCCAGCCTCGCCGGCAAGCAGACCGGTGCCTTCATCGAGCGCCGCACACTGCATTCGGGCGACGGCAGCGACCACGACCCCGCATGGGTGGCGCTCTCCCTGTAGCCGGCTCAGCGGCTGGGGACCTCCTGGAGGACCCAGACGTTGCCGTCGGGGTCGGGGAAGTCGGCGAACGAGGCGTAGTCCTGATGCTCGGGGTCGGGGCCCGGCGTCCACTCCCCGGACGCCATGTGCCGGACCTCGCTCACCTCCACCCCGCGTCCCACGAGCTCCTCGCGCGCGGCGACGATGTCGTTGACGATCAGGTGCAGGCCCTTGTAGGAGCCCGGCGGCGAATCGGTGAGCCCCGTCCCGATCGTGATCGAGCACGCCGAGCCGGGCGGCGTCAACTGCACCACCCGGAACCCCTCCGCGGGGCTGGTGTCGACGTCGAGGTTGAAGCCCACCCGCTCGGTGTAGAAGGTCTTCGCTCGGTCCACGTCCGAGACCGGCATCACCACGAGCTCGAGCCTGTAGTCCATGGGATCTCCTCCTTCGCGTGAGGATCCATCATCCATCAGACGCCGGGCCGCCTCGAGACTCATCGCGAGCGCCGAGGTCCCGGCCGGGGGCGCGTCCGGCCGCTCTTCCGCTACGCTCGGGCTCCATCACCTCACCGAAGGAGACACCCGCCATGGACGACGCACGTGCGACCTTCCGCGAGCTCCACGTCGAGGGGCTGTTCGTGATGCCCAACCCCTGGGACGTGGGATCGGCGCGACTCCTGGAGTCGATGGGTTTTCCCGCCCTGGCCACCACGAGCGCCGGCCATGCCGCCACGCTCGGCCGTCTCGATCAGCACGTGACACGGGAGGAGCTGCTGGTCCACGCGGCGGCGATCGCGACCTCGGTGGACGTGCCGGTGAACGTGGACGCGGAGCGCTGCTTCGCCGACGACGCGGAGGGCGTGGCAGAGACCGTGCGCCTCCTCGGCCGGACCGGCGTGGCGGGCTGCTCGATCGAGGACTACGAACCCACCTCGAGGAGCATCGACCCGATCGAGGTAGCGACGGCGCGCGTGGCTGCGGCGGCCGAGGCCGCGCGCGAGGAGGGGCTCGTGCTCACCGCGCGAGCCGAGAACCACTTCTACGGTCTGGGCGACCTCGACGACACGATCGCCCGGCTCCGCGCGTACCGGGAAGCAGGCGCCGACGTCCTGTACGCGCCGCGGCTCGTCGACCTCGACGCCATCGTCCGACTGGTCCGCGAGGTGGACGGTCCGGTGAACGTGCTGGCGCGCGCCGAAGGCCCCTCGATCCCCGAGCTGGCCTCGGTGGGCGTCCGCCGCGTCTCCACCGGAGGGGCTCTGGCGCTGGCCGCGTACGGCGCGCTCATGCGCGCGGCCCGGGAGCTGCTCGACTCGGGGACCTCGACCTACATGTCCGGGGCCGTCCCCGCCGACGATCTGGAGCGGGCGTTCAGCTAGCGCCCCTGCGGCGGGCCTCCCACTCGGCCACGCCCAGGAAGACGAGGCCTCCGACCAGGGCGGCCCAGCCCCACGCCGCGTCGAGCGCCGAGGCGTGGGCGGGGAGGAGGAGCGACCCCGCGCCCATGACCGCGAGCGCGAGGCCCGCGGACCACGCGGGCAGCCGGAAGGCGCGAGGACGGATCGCGGCCAGCGCCCCGAGCAGGGGGATCGCCGCCGCGTAGAAGGACGTCTCCACCCAGTGGTTGAACTCTGCGTGCTCGCTCGTCGCGTCCACCCGCTGGAGCTCCGCCTGGTCGAGGGCGTACCCGAACAGGGGCACGGTCGCCGCCACCACCAGGACCACGAGGGGGATGCTGGGCCGCCCCGGCCCGATCGCAGGCTCGCGGGGCACGCGCAGCGCGAGGAGCACGACGGTCAGCACGATGAAGGGGAGCGTGAAGACGTCGATCATCAGCGCCGCCACCATGGTGGCCGCGCCGGCGACGCCGAGCATCACGAGATGAAGGAGGGGCGTCGCCGCGCGCTCCGGCGCCCGAGCCGCGGCGATCGCTGGGGGCGCGGAAAGGACCAGGAGGAGCGAGGCCACGATGACGTTGTGAAACGCGTGGATCTCCTGCGCCTCGCTGACCACGCCCACGACCGCGGTGACGAGCCCGAAGGCCAGGGCCGAGACGGCCATGATCACCGCGATCACACGGAAGGCCCTCGCTCGCCCCGTCGAGGGACCCTGGGCCACCGCGCGCTCTCCGCTCCGAGCCACGTCGCCCTCCTCTCGTCAGCGTGACCCTACACCGGGGGCCGACCGGACCCTCGATCCCGGGTCCTCAGGCCCGCCACCCTTGCCCACCCCCCGCCGATACTCGTACCGCCATGGCCATCGCGGCGATCGACACCGACCGCAGGATGCTCCGGCTCCTGCACCTCGCGTCCAGGCTGGCGCTGGGCGGGCTCCTCCTGTGGGCTGGTCTCGTCAAGGTGGGGGACCAGCAGGGGATGGCGCTGGCGATCGACTCCTACCGGCTCCTCCCCGACGCGATGGTGCGTCCACTGGCCGCGGCGCTCCCGTGGGTGGAGGTGGCCCTGGGGCTCTTCCTGATCCTCGGGCTGTTCGTGCGTTTCTCGGCGATCGCCACGGGCCTCCTGCTGGTGGCCTTCCTCGTCGGGATGGCCCAGGCCAAGGCCCGGGGGCTGGCGATCGACTGCGGCTGCTTCGGAGGAGGGGGGCCCGGTCAGGGCGTCAGCTGGTTCGACATCGTCCGGGACCTGGTGCTGATCGGCGTCGCCGGGCTGGTGCTGTTCCTGCCGCGGGGCCCGTGGGAGCTGGACGCTCTGCTGGCCGAGGACGAGGACCCTGAGGAGATGTGATGGCTGAACGCACGACGAAGCGCGAGCGGCGCGAGGCGGCGAAGCTCGCGCGGCTCGAGGAGCAGCGGCGGGGGCGGCGCAGGCGGGCGATCCGGACGTGGGGCATCCCCCTCGCGGTCGTGGCCGTGATCGGCGCGGTCGCGTTCCTGACGACGCGAGGGGGCGGCGACCCCGCCCCGGTCGGCGAGGTGGAGGCCTCCGGCCCGCCGCGCTCCACTCCGTTCGAGGCCGGCGAGACCTTCCCCGCGTTCTCCGCGCCGGAGCTCGGCGGCGGCAGGGCGTCATGGTCGCCCGGGCCCCCCTCGCTGATCGCGATCTGGGCGCCCTGGTGCCCGTCGTGCCGGGCCGAGATGCCCGTCATCGATCGGCTCGCCGAGGAGTTCCCGGGGATCGAGATGGTCACGGTGGCCACCGCCGCGGACGATCGCCCGGGGCCGAGCATCACCGAGTTCGTGGAGGACGGGGGGATCTCGCTCCCGGTGGCGCTGGACGACGACGAAGGGACCCTGGCCCGGGCGATGGGCATCAGGGGGTTCCCCACGCTCTACCTCGTGGACGCGGAGGGCGTCGTGCTGGCCGCCGCGGAGGGGCAGGTCGAGGAGGGGGCTCTCCGGGAAGCGCTTCGCGAGATGCTGCGCGCCTCGTGACCCCGGACGCGGTCGAGGGGGCCCCGGTCCGGGGCCCCCTGGATCCAATCTCTCTTCAGCTCAGCCGAGATCCGACGATCACGCCTCGTCGCCGCGTCGGTGGACGGTGCCGGTGAAGAGCGCGACGGGGGAACCGTCCTCCGCGGTGACCTCGATCTCGTAGGTCGCGGCCCGGGCCCCGAGCGAGATCTCCCGGGCTCGGGCCGTCAGCACGTCACCGACCACGGCGGCCCTGGTGAAGTGGATCGAGGCGGCGATGGCCACGGCCTTCGGCCCGTGGCTGTTCGAGGCCACGGCGAGGGCGGCGTCGGCGAGGGCGAACACGAACCCCCCGTGGGCGCTCCCGTGGGCGTTCCGGTGCCCGTCGCCCACCTCGGCCCGGATCACGGCGCGGCCGGGCCCCTCCTCGAGCAGCTCGAAGCCGAGCAGCTCCGACAGCGGATCCGGAGGCGTCATGGGGGCACGCTACCGGTCTCGCACGGCCGGCGTCGTGCCGGGGAGATGCCCGCGGAGCCGGGCGACGAGCGCGTAGACGCCGGCCGCCAGCCAGCGGATCGGCGGGACCCGGATCGCGGACCCCACGAGGCCCCACGGGCCGCCGATCGCACGCAGCGCCTCGGCCGCGGCCAGATGGCCCCGATGGGCTCGACCCTCCTCGTCGATCCACCACGCGGCCGAGGCGGCCTGCTCCTCCGTGAGCCCGCATCGGGAGAGGTCGGGGACCCGCTGCCAGGGAACGACGCGGTGACCCGGCGGGAGACGGCGATCCACCCACCGGGCCACCCGTGTGCAGAATCCGCAGCCCCCGTCGAAGAGGAGGACCCCGCCGGTGCTCGCCCCGTCCGTCACGCCTCCACGGTACCCGTTGTTTCCGGGCGGACGGCGCGGGGAAGTCCCCCGAGGTGGCGAAGCAACCCGCAACCAAGACCCCCGAGGAGCGAGACCTCCTGGCTCGAGCGATCGAGGAGCGGCTGAGCCCGGTGATGGCCGTGCTGGGCATCATCTTCCTCCTCGTGGTCGTGGGCCAGGCCCTGGCCGTGCCGGGCGGGGGGCTGCAGCGGACGCTGGCCGCGCTCGTCTGGGTGCTCTGGGGAGCCTTCGTCGTGGAGTTCCTCGTGCGGCTGACGATCGCCCCCCGGCCGCTCGCGTACTTGAGGCGGCACTGGTGGCAGATCCTGCTGCTGGCGATCCCCGTGCTGAGCTTCGTGCGCCTGCTGATCGTCGCCCGGCTGGCGAGGATGGGTCGGCTCGTCTCCTCGGCCCTGCGGGGCACCCGCTCGGCCCGGTCCCGGCTGGGCGGTCGCCTGGGGTGGCTCGTGGCGGTGCACGTCATGGTGGTGCTCGGCGTGTCCGAGATCGCCTTCCAGTACCTGCCGTTCGAGGCGTTCGGGGAGGCCCTCTACGCGGTCGCCCTGACCAGTGTCTCGGGGCAGACCCTGGGGATCGACCGCGGGCTGGCGCAGGTCCTCGACGTGGTCCTGGCCACCTACGCGGTGGTGGTGTTCGGTGCGCTCGCGGGCGTCCTGGGCAGCTTCTTCCTCGAGCGGCGCGACGAGCAGGACGCCCCTGCGGGGAAGCCGTAGGATGCTGCCGGCGTGGGAGGTGGCGTGGGGAGCAGGGCGATTGTGCTGCACCGGCAGGGGTTCCCGGAGCCCGAGTGGATGGACACGGCGGTGTCGCACGCCGTCCTCCGGCGCGCCTCCGAGGGCGACGTGCCCGAGACTCTACGCGTCCACCGACCCGGGAGGCTGGTGGCGTTCGGGCCGCGCGATCGGGTGGCGCCGGGCTTCGCCGAGGCGATCGAGGCGGCCCGGTCGCTGGGCTTCGGCGTCGTGGAGCGGCTCGCGGGCGGCCGGGCCGCCGTCTTCCACGAGGGGACGATCGCCCTCTCGTGGGTGATCCCGGACGGGGCGCCGCGCGAGGGGATCCGTGATCGCTTCGACGCGATCACCGAGATCGCCGTCGAGGCCTTCCGCGGGCTGGGGGTGGACGCCCGGGTGGGGGAGGTCCCCGGCGAGTACTGCCCGGGCGAAGACAGCGTGAACGCCCGGGGCCGGACCAAGATCATGGGGGTGGGGCAGCGGGTCATCGCGCGCGCCGCGCACATCGGCGGGGTGGTGGTCGTGGAGGGGAGCGACCTGATCCGAGACGTCCTGCTCCCCGTCCACGAGGCGCTGGAGATCGAGTGGGACCCGTCGACGGCGGGCAGCCTGGCCGAGGAGGTCCCCGGCCTGACCTGGGAGGGCGCGGAGGGGGCGCTCCTCGAGGCCTTTCGCGGGCGGTTCGACCTCGAGGAGCGCCCCGTCGACCCCACGACCATCGGGACGGCGCGCTCGCTCGCCGCGCGCCACATCCCCGCCTAGTCGCCGCAGACGGCCTCCTGCTCGAACCCCACGAGCGTGTCGCCCGGGTCGCTCGTGGAGGTGTCGAACCCCGAGCCCCCGTTCCCCAGGTCGTTTCCACCGGTGCCGTCGGCGGTGGTGATGCAGTCGTTGCCACCGTTGCCGAACAGCTCATCGGACCCGAAATCGCCGAAGATGAAGTCGGCGCCGGCCTGGCCCCGGAACACGTCGTTGCCGCCGAGGCCGAACATGTCGTCGGGCCCGGGCCCGCCGTAGCCGAAGTCGTTCCCCGGCCCGCCGTTCACCAGATCCTTCTTGGCCCCGCCCTTGAGCAGGTCGTTCCCGCCGCCGCCGAAGAGGGAGTCCTCGCCGGGGCCGCCGCAGATTCGGTCCCGCCCGCCGCGCCCCCGGATCACGTCGTCGCCGCCCCCGCCGTTGATCACGTCGGGTCCCGAGGTGCCGTTGATCGTGTCGTCGCCTCCGGTGGCGGCGATCGTCACCGGCTCGCCCTTGCACCTCGTGCCGCCGCCCGCGCGCGCCGCTCCCAGCGGCGTCAGCGCGGTGAGCACGGCGAGCGCCACCGCCCCCCGCATCCAGGTCGTCCGCATCCCCGCCCTCCTCTCCTCCGTCCGAGCGCGGCGAAGCGTACACCCGGCGCCCCTCGGTGGGAAGAGGTCGGGCGCCGCGGGCGGCGCTATGCTACGGCTCCGATGACGGGCAGCCCGAGCGCCGGAGACTGGATCGCCGCCCTCGACGAGCTGTTCCCTCCCCCGTGGGCGGAGCCCTGGGACAACGTCGGTCTCCAGGTGGGCGACCGGGCGTGGCCGGCCGCTCGGGTGCTGGTCGCGCTCGACCCGACCTCGGAGGTCGTCGAGGAGGCCGTCGAGCGCGGATGCGGCCTCGTGGTGACGC
>DATKBL010000132.1:0-9538 GCA_035513995.1 Actinomycetota bacterium | reverse complement strand
GCTGCTCGAGGAGGCGGAGGACCTCCGCCGCGAGGCCAACCGCACCGAGCAGCGGGAGCGGCAGGAGGAGATCAAGGACGCGCTCGGCAAGCTCCGCCCCGGAGACGTGATCTTCGTCCCTCGCGCTCGCCGGCGTGGCCTCGCCGTCGTCCTGTCGAACCGGGAGGGGAGGCCCTCGCTCCTCACGCAGGACCGCAAGGCGTTCCGGGCCACGCCGCGCGACTTCCAGGATCCGCCGGAATCCCTGGCCCGGGTGCAGCTCCCGAAGCGCGGCTCGGCCCGCAGCGCGCGCTTCCGCCGGGACGTCGCCGCGAAGATCGTAGCGATGAACGTGAAGCCGCCCAAGCGACGTCGCGGGGGCCCGCAGAAGGAGGCGCTGGGTCGCGCCGCGGAGCTCGAGGCTCGGGCCCGCGAGCACCCCGTGGCCTCCTGCCCCGACCTCCCCGAGCACGAGCGCTGGGCCCGACGTGCCTCGAAGCTGCGCCGGCGCATCCGCGGCCTGGAGCGGCGTATCCGCGCCCGAACCGACTCGCTGGCCCGCCAGCTCGACCGGGTGCTCGACGTGCTGAGGGCGCTCGGCTACGTCTCGGACTTCTCGCTGACGCCGAAGGGCGAGCGCCTGACGCGCATCTACGGCGAGGGCGACATCCTCGTGGCCGAGGCGATCCAGGACGGCGTCCTCGAGGAGCTGACGCCTGCGGAGGTCGCCGCGCTCGTCTCCACGGTGGTGTACGAGTCGCGCGAGCGGACCCCGCGGGCGGCGACGTTTCCCACGGTCGAGCTCGAGTCGCGCTACGGGCGGCTGCGCTCGATGTACCGGGAGATCCGGAAGGCCGAGGAGCGCAGCGGCGTGGAGCTCTGCCGCGAGCTCGAGGCGGGCTTCGCGGAGCCGGCCTTCCACTGGGCCGAGGGAAAGGCCCTCGAGGACGCGCTCCGCGAGACCGCGATGGCCCCCGGCGACTTCGTCCGCACCTGCAAGCAGCTGATCGACCTCCTCAGGATGATCGAGGACGTGGCCGACGAGGGCCTCGCCTCACTGGCGCACGAGGCGCGCGCCGCGGTCAACCGGGGGGTCGTCTCGTACACCGGCCTGTAGGATGCCCAGCCCCTTCGGCCGACTCGTCCTCGTGGTCAACCCGCGCGCCGGGCGCGGCGAGGTGGGCCGCGAGATGCCCGAGCTCGAGCGGCGGATCCGCGCCGGGCGCCTCGACTACCGGATCGAGGAGACGCAAGGGCCCGGCGATGCCACGAGGCTGGCCAGGGAGGCCCTCGAGGCCGGCGACCGATTCGTCGTCGCCGTCGGGGGCGATGGCACGATCAACGAGGTCGTCAACGGGATGTTCGACGACGAAGGTCCCGTCGACGACGACGCCGTGCTCGGCGTGGTCGCGGCGGGCTCCGGCTCGGACTTCGTCAGGACCTTCGGGCTGCCCGACCGCGTCACGACCGGCGCGCGGCACCTCCTCGGGGAGCAGACCTACCCGATCGACGTGGCCAGGATCACCTACGGGCCGCAGGGGCGGTCGCGCTACTTCGTCAACGCCGCCCAGGTCGGCTTGGGGGCGCAGGTTGTGCGGCGTGCGGCCCGCATGCCCCGGTTCCTCGGGCGCGGTCGCCTCTTCCTCGGGTTCTGGTGGTCGGTGATCGGCTACCGCGTCTCGGACCTCCATGTGCGGGCCGACCGTCGAGAGTTCCGGGGCCCCGCCCACAGCGTCGTGATCGCCAACGGCCAGTTCCTCGGCGGGGGGATGCGGGTCTCCCCGAGGTCGTATCCGGGGGACGGCAAGCTCGACGTCCACGTGTCCACCGGGCCGAAGTCGCAGACGTTCACGATCCTCCCCAAGATCTACCGGGGCGAGCACCTGCCCGACCCGCAGATCACCGAGATGCTCGGAGCCGAGATCGAGGTCGAGTCGGACCGCCCGGTCCCCGTCGAGGCCGACGGCGAGCACCTCGGCGAGACCCCGGTCGAGGTCACGGTGCTGAAGGAAGCGCTCCGCCTGAAGATCTAGCGGTCGTGGACGCCGGGGATCGTGCCCCGGCGGTCCGGCACCGGGCGGCGCTCGTAGCCCCAGATGCCGTCGAGGCGCTCCGTCCCGGTGGACTTCTCGACGCCCTCGGCGATCATGCGGAGCGCCTCGACGGCCCCCGGCAGCACGATCATGTGGCCGGCGGTGTCGCGGGGCATGCTCCAGCGCCAGTCATGGAGCGTGCCGAGCTCGAGCATCGACTCGCGGAGCAGCCCGTAGAGGGCGCGCAGGCGATGGAGGACGGCCACCAGGCCGCACGTCGAGAAGAACGAGTAGGGCTCGAGGGTCCGGAGGTGCTCACGCAGGGCGCCCTCGTCGGTGAACCTGGCCACCGTGCCCGTGAGGTCCTGGCGATCGCTCTTCGCCGAGCACACGATGGCGTGGGGGCGGACGTCCACGAAGCCGCCGACGGCCAGGTGATAGTCGCGGAGGTCCTCGAACGGCGCGGGGTTCCCGCTCTCGGCGTGGGCCTTCCGCATCCAGACCGCGACGGCGTCGGTCTCGGTGACGAGCAGGTCGAGCGGCGCGACGTAGTAGCCGCTCCGCACGTACGAGACGCCGTCGCGCTCGTACAGGATGGGCAGCCCCAGCGCGGGGGCGGTCCACACGGCCTTCAGCACCTCGTCGAGGACGCGCCGCACCGCCTCTGCCCGCCGGGGGAAGAGCTCGTGCTCCCGGTGCGGGGCCAGGGGGAACAGGTCCTCGGGTGTCTCGGCCGCGGCCAGCGCCTGCATCTCCTCAATCAGCTCCGCCGGCTCCCATAGCGCCAGCTGCTCGAAGGTGAGGGCCCGGGAGCGCTCTTCGAAGAAGGCCCGCGGGTCGAAGCGCTCCAGATCGACGTAGGGGTCGATGGCGTCCACGTCGAGGGTGCGCAGGCGGTGCAGGAGGATCAGGAGGGAGAGCGTGTGGAGCTCGCCCTGATGCTTCGCGGAGCCGAGGTCCTGAAGCGACATCGGCTCGAGGCCGCCGAGCTGGGTCCGGCGGAGGGTCGGCTGGGAGAGGAAGTCGAAGACCTGGCGCGAGTTGTCGGTCTCGGCGTAGGAGCAGACGTTCCCCTCGAACCAGGGGCGCGACGGGTCGTCGCCCAGCATCCCCACCGTGGCCAGGAGGAGGCCGAGCTCGCTCGCCGAGGCCACCCGCATCACGCGGTATAGGGATTCGGCGTCGGCCACGCTGAAGAAGCCGTTCTCGCCGCTGCGGATCGTGTAGGTGGGGACGAGCTCCTCGCCCTGCTCGAAGATGGCCGGCCCGCTCGGGGGGTCGTCGAACGGCACCGTGACCGGAGGGAAGACGCGCATGTGGTGGGCGACGGGCACGGGGCGGCCGGCGCGCCGGCTGGCCTTCGACTCCCGGGGCTGGGAGGCCTTGGCCCCGGGGAAGACCTCGGCCGGGGCCTCGAACAGCCTCTGGCGCACCCCTCGGTGCAGGGGGACGCGCTGGCGGACCTTCACCTCGTCGATCCCGATCGCCGCCGCGGTGACCAGGACCTTGATCCCCGCCCGGGCGTAGAGGTCGGTCAGTTCCTGGGCGAAGCGGGCCTTCTCGGCCAGCGCGTGGTCGAGCGCCGCGTGGGCGAAGCCGAGGCGGATCGAGGTCCCGCCGTCGGGCGTGGGATCGTACATCCCGCCCACGCCGGTGGTGTGGGCGATCAGCACCTCGTCGGCCAGCGAGCCCTGCACCTCCACGAGGTCGTCGCGCAGCGCCAGGATGAACCGCTGCTTTAGGTCCTCGAGGCGATCGGGGGTGAGCCCGGGGAGGTGGTCGGCGGCCTCGTCGAGCTCGTGCTGGTGGTAGGCGATCAGGCTGGGGATGGGGATCCCCACGACGACCGAGCGGAAGCGACCCTCGGGACCGAGGTGCTCGTCGCGGTAGGCCTCGAGGAACGAGCTGAAGGGCCGGGCCGCCGAGACGGCCTCGGCGATCGCGTCGGGGGCGGCTTCGGGCGTGGTCCCGAGCTCCTCGAGGAGCTCCTGGATCATCCGGGGACGGTCCTCGGGCGGGACGCCGCGCATCCGCCGCAGCGCCGAGAGGGCCGCGACCATGAACCGCTCGAGCGCGACGAACACGCCCGAATGCGTGAGGTAGCCTCGGCGCACCCGCTCCGGCAGCGCGTCGGCCCCATGGCGGGACTCCACGAAGCGGAACAGGCGGCGGGTGAAGGCGCTGATCTCGTCGCCGGTGACGCCGGTGGCCACGAGGACCGGGACGTCGTTGGGGGAGGGGGCGGCGATGGTGAACATCTCCTCGTACAGCGACAGGAGCTGGAGCACCGCGGTCCCTCCCACGGCCCCCGTCCCCCCGAGGACGACGTGGACGTCGCGGTACCGATCGCCGGAGCGGGCGGCCTCGACCAGCCGCGGACCGAGCCGCTGCCGCTTCCACCCCATGCCCGGAGTCTATCGAACCCGTCCTCCCGCCCCCGAGCGGACCGGTCCGTATGATGGTGGGCTCATGGGCAAAGAGCACACCGAGCGGCTCCGCCGCGCCGGAGAGGCCACCGAGGACGCCGGCCTCCACGCCCTCCTCGTCACGCCCTCCGCCGACCTCGTCTACCTGACGGGCTACGACCCACTGCCCCTCGAGCGGCTGACGTGTCTCGTGATCCGCGCCGACCGCGACCCCGTCCTGATCGTCCCCGGCCTCGAGCGTCCGCTGGCGGAGCAGCGCTTGGCGCGCCACGTCACCGAGATCCGCTCCTGGGACGAGACCGACGACCCGTACGCGCTCGTGGCCGGCGTGGTCGGCGCCAAGGCCTCGAGGCTCGCGTGCACCGACCGGATGTGGGCGTCGCACCTCCTCGGGATCCAGCGGGCGCTGCCGAAGGCGCGCGCGACGACCGCCTCCCGGGTGCTGGGCCCCCTTCGCGCGGTGAAGGACCGCCACGAGCTGCACATGCTCGCGCGGGCCGCGCGGGGCACGGACGAGGCCTTCCGACGCCTGCTGGAGGAGCGCATCGAGGGCATGACCGAGCACGAGGTCGCCGGGCGCCTCGGTGAGCTGATGCTCGAGCTCGGGCTCGACCGGGTCGAGTTCGCGATCGTGGGCTCGGGGCCCAACGCCGCCAGCCCCCACCACAAGCCGATGGACCGGTCACTGCGCGCCGGCGATGCGGTGGTGATGGACTTCGGAGGAACCACAGGCGGCTACTGCTCGGACATGACGAGGACCGTCGTGGTGGGGGAGGCGTCCGCGAGGCTGCGGGAGGTCCACGAGGTGGTGGCCGAGGCGCAGGAGGTCGCGGTTCGCGCGGTGCGCCCGGGCGTGCCGGCAGAGGACGTCGACCGCGCCGCCCGCCAGGTGATCGAGCGGGCGGGGTACGGCGACCGGTTCATCCACCGGACCGGGCACGGCATCGGGCTGGAGGCGCACGAGGACCCCTACATCGTCGAGGGGAACGCCGAGCCCCTCCGCCCGGGCATGTGCTTCTCGGTCGAGCCCGGGATCTACCTCGAGGGCGACCTGGGCGTCCGGATCGAGGACATCGTGGTCGTCACCCAGGACGGCGCCCGACGCCTGAACCACGCTCCGCGCGAGCTGACCACGGTCCGCTAGCGACGAGGCCGTGATAACCTACGCGTCGGTAGGTTCCTGAAGCGACCCGGAGGCGCGCCGTGGCGTTCGTCAGCATCCCGGAGGAGCTCCTCGAGCTCCGCACCACCTTGCGGCGGTTCATCGAGCGCGAGATCGCCCCCGTCGAGGAGAGCTACGCCCGCCAGATCCAGGAGGGCGACTACTCGTTCATCAAGGACGAGCGGGCGAAGCTCCGGAAGCGCTCCGCGGAGCTGGGGTTCTGGGGGATCCACATGCCCGAGGAGGTCGGGGGCATGGACCTTCCCTTCCTCGGCCTCGTGCTCCTGGCCGAGGAGGCCGCGCGCAGCGGCCTGGTGCTGGCGCACGCCGAGGCGATCTTCCCGATCGTCTCGGGCCCCAGCCGCATCCACCTGGACTGCACCCCCGAGCAGCGCGAGAAGTACCTCGCGCCCCTGATGACGGCCGACAAGCTGACCTGCTTCGCGCTGACCGAGCCCGATGCGGGCTCCGACGCGACGCGAATCAGCACGAGGGCCGAGCGGACCGACGGCGGCTGGTCCCTCAACGGCCGCAAGCACTTCATCACGGCCGGCGACGCGGCCGACTTCGCCCTCGTCTTCGCGGTCACGGACCCGGAGAAGGGCGCCCGCGGAGGGATCACCGCGTTCCTCGTGGATGCCGACACGCCCGGCTACAGCGTGACCCGGACGCAGGCCACGATGTCGCCGCTCCAGAACCCGGTGGAGCTCACCTTCGAGGACTGCGAGGTGCCCGACGGCGCGGTGCTCGGCGAGGTAGGGGCCGGCTTCTACTCGGCCGTGAAGGGGATCAACGGCGCGCGGTTCGGCATCGCGGCCACGGCGCTCGGCACCGCCGCGCACCTCCTGGAGCGGATGACCGAGTACGCGGGCTCGCGGGTCGCGTTCGAGCGTCCGATCGGAGCCAACCAGTACGTCCAGGGCATGGTGGTGGACTCCTACGCCGAGCTCGAGCAGGCGCGACTCCTCGTGTACAAGCTGGCCGACGACCTCGATCAGGGAGCCGACGGCCGGAAGGAGGGCGCGCTGGCCAAGCTCGTCTCCACCGAGGCGGTGGGGCGGATCGCCGACCGTGCGATCCAGGTCCACGGCGGGCAGGGGTTCATGACCGAGCTCGGCCTCGAGATCTGGTACCGGGACGTGCGGGCGATGCGGCTCTACGAGGGGACCTCCGAGATCCTCCGTCAGAACGTGGCCAAGACGCTCGGCCTGCCGGTCCTCTAGGAGGGGAAGCCGAGCGCCGCGCCGGCGCCCTTCACCACCCACGAGCCGTCGTCGCGCGTGAGGAACCACGCGCCCGTGCTCGTTCCGGTGCCGGAGACCTCCACCCGCGCGCCGGTGTCCTCCAGGATGACCCGGTCGATCTCGAAGTCGCGCGGGAGGGCGTCGGCGAGGCGTGGGACCTCCTCGCACCACTCGTCCTCGGGGATCGAGGCGCGGACGCTCGCGTCCAGGAGCTCGTAGGAGCCCGGACAGTCGTCCTCGGCCAGGGCCTCCGCGAAGTCCCGGAGCACCTCGCCGGGCCCGACCGTCTCCCGGAAGAGGACGAAGATCAGCGCCGAGACCGCCACGAGCGCCACGAGGACCGACGCGACGACGAGCATCGTGGGCACCGCCGGGCGCCACCGGGGCTGGCCGTTCTCCTCGCGGCTCATGTCGTCAGGTCGCGGCGCTCGAAGGAGAGCACCGCGGCGATGCCCAGGATCGCCGTGAGGGCCACGAGGACGAGGGTGTGGGCTGGGTCGAGCCCGTTCCGGATCGGCTCGAGCGCGTTGTAGTAGTAGAAGGGAGTGAGGGGTCGCCAGGCCTCCAGGACGCTGGACAGGGGCGCCAGCCCGTTCACGAAGAACGTGGCCACGCCGAACGCCGCGGGGACCCCGATCGCCATGCCCCGCCGGCCTGTGGCCGCGCCCACCGCGAGGGCGAGCGCGCCGAAGACCCACCCGAGGAGCACGCCCATCAGGACCGCGGCGGCCACGTTCGCGTGCTCCACGGGGATCTCCCAGATCTCGACCCCGGCCGCCAGCGCGGCCCAGAGCACGACGCCAAGCGCCACCATCCCCGCCAGGACAGCGGCCAGCTTGTGGAGGACCACCCTCCGCCGCGAGACCGGGCTCGCCACCACCAGCTCGAGGCGCCCCTCGCGCTCCTCGCCGGCCAGGACGCCGGCGCCCACCCCCACGCTGAAGATCAGCACCAGGACCGGCAGCATGAACGAGAAGAGCTCGCTGTTGAGGTAGCCCGGCCCGGAGGTGAAGTCGCCACCGCCGGCCAGCACCAGGGCGCGGATCGCCTCGGGCAGGTTCTCGATGTAGGTGTTCAGGTCGTCGCCGGTCGCCCGTATCGTCGGGTAGAAGGAGGCGAGCATGAAGGCCGTCCCGAGCATCCCCAGCGCCCACCACAGGAGCATCCGGCGACGGTCCCGCACGGCCTTGACGAAGATGCTAGCCACGGGGCTCCTCCTCGCCCGGATCCTCTTCGCCGTAGAACGCGAGGAAGATCTCCTCGAGGGTGGGCTGGCGCGTGGTGATCGAGACGACGGTGTGCTTCGCCGCCTCCTTGACCACGGCGTCGACCCGTCCTTCCACCTTCAGCCGCACCGACTCGCCCGCCGTGTGCGCCTCGCGCACGCCGGGGAGGCGCGAGAAACCGTCTGCCGGGGCCGGACCGGCGAAGTGGATCTCCATCTCGCGTAGCGCCCGGGACCGGATCTCCCGCACGTCCTCGACAGCCACCAGGCGCCCGCCCCGGATGATCCCGACCCGATCGCACGTGCGCTCCACCTCGGGCAGGTTGTGCGAGGAGAGGAACACCGTCCGCCCCTCAGCCTTCGTCTCCTCCAGCAGGCGGTAGACGTGCTGCTGGATAAGAGGGTCGAGCCCGGCTGTCGGCTCGTCGAGGAGCAGGAGGTCCGGGCGGTGCATGAACGCCTGGACCATCCCGATCTTCTGTCGGTTGCCGCGGGAGAGCGAGCCGATCCGCGCGTCGAGCTCGGCGTCGAGCAGCGAGGCCAGCCGCTCGATGTCCTCTTCGTGGACACCGCCGCGCAGGGACGAGAAGAACCCGAGGAGCTCGCGGGAGGTGAGGTGCTCGTCGAGCGAGAGGTCGCCGGGCAGGTAGCCCACGCGGCGCCTGATCTCGACGCCCTGCTGCTGCGCGTCCATCCCCAGGACGAGAGCCCGCCCGCTCGTGGGCCGGATCAGGTCCATCAGGGTCCGTATCGTGGTGGTCTTGCCGGCGCCGTTGGGGCCGAGGAACCCGAAGACCTCGCCCGGCCGGACCTCGAGGTCCACGTCGAGGACCCCGGGTCGCTTGCCGTAGTACTTCGTCAGCCCCTGCGTGAGGATCGCCGCGTCCATCGGCATCAGGCTACGCGAGCGGACGGACCCGCGTCCCCTCGGAGGAGTCCATGACCTCCCAGCCCATCTCGCCCAGGCGGTCGCGGAGCTCGTCGGACCGCGGGTAGTCGCGGGCCGCGCGCGCGGCGTCCCGCTCCTCCACGAGCGCGCGGACGTCGCCGGGAACCTCGAATCCCTCGCGAGCCATGCGCTCGAGGTCGAGGCCCAGCACCGCGTCCCACGACGCGAGCAGCTCGTACTTCTCTCCGTCGGGGATGCTCGAGGAGACCGTCTCGCCCACGACGCCGACCGCGCGAGGGAGGTCGAGGTCGTCGGCCACGGCCTCTCGGAAGCGGGCGTCGAGGGCCTCGGCCTCGGCGCTACGCACCTCGCGCGGCGCCTCCTTCCACTCGGCCATGCGCTGGCGCCACCGGGTCACCGTTCGGTCGGCGACCTCCATCGCGTCCCACGTGAAGTTCATCTCGCTCCGGTAGCGGGTCTGGAAGCACAGCAGACGGAACGCGAGCGGGTCGAAGCCGCGTTCGATCACGTCGTCGATCGTGTAGACGTTCCCGGTCGACTTGGCCATCTTCTGGCGCTC
>DATKBL010000131.1:0-8312 GCA_035513995.1 Actinomycetota bacterium | reverse complement strand
CTCAGCGAGATGGGCGTGGGCGTCTCGCTCGACGACTTCGGCACCGGCTACTCCTCGCTCGTCTACCTGAAGCGGCTCCCGGTGAACGAGGTGAAGATCGACAAGTCCTTCATCACCCACATGTCCGATGAGGAAGACGACGCGGTGATCGTCGAGTCCACGATCGACCTCGCGCGGAGCCTCGGGCTGCGGGTGGTGGCCGAGGGCGTCGAGACCGAGGACGTCTGGCGGCGGCTCGGCAACCTCGGGTGCGACATGGCGCAGGGCTTCTACCTGTGCCGCCCCATGCCCGCCGTCGACATGACGAACTGGCTCCAGGGCGCCCAGCCCAGCGGCCACGGGCTCAGCGTCGCCAACTAGCGAACGCTCTCTGCTCGAGCGCTTCCAGGAGCCCGCCGGTGGAGGCGGGGTCGGCGAGGGCCGCGGCGGCCGAGGCGAACCCGACGTCCAGGGGCTCCCCGGGCCTCGGATCACCCCGGTCCCTCCCGCGAAGCACGAGCACGGCTGAGGAGACCGCGCGCTCCCCGCTCGAGTCCGAGGGCCGGTTCACCACCTTGCCGCGGACGACCATCGTGGACGACCCCCCGCCGTCGAGGTTGACGGCCGTCCTGGCCCCCAGCCGCCGCATCTCTCGCGCCAGCTCCACGAGCGTCATCCCCTTGGACCATCTGGGCCGGCGCCCGTCCACGACCACGAGCAGGACCTTCCCCTTCCGCGTGATCCCCACCGCGGTGCGGGGATGTCGCCGGCAGAAGGACGCGTCACACGCCGTCGCCACGACGCGCCCGTCCTCGACCAGCAGGGGCGTGCCGCCGATCGAGTCGAAGGCGCGCGGCCACCCGAGACCCCACGAGAGCCTCACGACGTCGTCCTTCCGCATCGAGCGCAGTAGTACCCCCTCGGCGGTGCCCGGAGGCGCGGCGAGCACCACGCCCCCCCGGCGCGTCAGACGGGAGGCGAAGCAGCCCGCCCTGGCCACGACGTACGGCTTCTCGACCGCTCCCTCCTTCGTCCAGCGGATGCGGCCCGCGCCGCGGAGGCGCACCGAGCACGAGGCGGAGGGAGGCCGCATCCATCCCTCGCCGGCGGCCGTGAACCCGGCCACCTCGCCGACCACCGGAGGACCGTCGTTCCAGCGGGCGATCGGGAGACGGTCGCCCGAGGAGGCCTCGAGCAGCCGGAGCCCCGGCGAGGCCTTCCCCAGGAAGAGCCGACGCTGGTCGCGCGACACGGCGAAGTTGATGCCCCCGGAGAGGGTGGTCCGCTTGAGGTGGCCGTCGCCGAGGAAGGCGTGGACCGGAGAGCCGCTGGGGAGCGAGAAGTCGCCGTTGACCCCGGCGATCGCCCTGTGCGCCCGGACCATCTGGCGGGTGCGCAGGCGGCCGGCCAGGAGGCCCCCGGCGAGCACGGTGTCGATCGAGGGGCGCTTCCCAGCGTTCACGCGGAGCGCGAAGACGCGTTGGGGGACCCCCCGGTGCCTCGCGCGGATCAGGCGCACCCCCGGAGCGACCCGCTTGCCGCGCTGCCGGATCCGGGCGGCCGCGGGAGCCGCGGAGACGGAGGACGGACGCGCGATCGGATCCTTGCTCGCCCAGTCGTGCGCGGCGACCGCGGGCGAGGCCGCCTCCGGGAGGACGGGGGGGCGCCACGCCGGACCGAGCTCGGCGCGGGCGTGGCTGGTGACCCGCCGCACGTCGCCTCCGGCCTCGGCCATCGTGAAGAGGTCGCGGGCGCCGCCGCCCGCAGGGGCGCGCACGAAAGCGATCCGGGCGCCGTCGGAGGACCAGGCGGGCGACGTCTCGTGCGCCGGCGACCCTGTGAGGTTCGTCTCGCCCTCGCCGTCGGCGCCCATCACGTAGATCTCCGACGAGCCGTCCGGGCAGCATCGCTCGAACGCGATGCGGGTGCCGTCGGGCGACCAGGCCGGCGAGGCGTCGAGGGCGACGTTCTCGGTGAGGCGCAGCGGACCCGAGCCGTCGGCGCCCATCACATAGACCTCGGGAAAGCCGCCGTCGCGCGTGCTCGAGAACGCGATCCGGGTGCCGTCGGGCGACCAGGCGGGGCTCGCGTCGGCGACGCCCTCCGCCGACCGCGTGAGCCGGCGGCGCGCCGAGCCGTCGGCGTGCACGACGTGGATGTGGGAGGTCCCCCGCCGCGGCACCGAGCGCACGAACGCGATCCGGGTGCCGTCGGGCGACCAGGCGGGCTGGCGGTCGATCTGGGGGCCGGAGGTCAGCTCCACGAGATTCGACCCATCGGCGTCGACGACGAGGATCGACGAGTCGCGACCCTGGTCCGTGACCCGGGCGAACGCCAGGCGCCTCCCGTCCGGCGACCACGCGGCGTCGTGGTCGTCCCCATCGCCTCCGATGAGCAGCGCCGCGTCTCCGCCGCCCTCCCGGACGATGTAGAGGTCGAACCCGGTCCCACGGTCGCTGCTGAAGACGAGCTCTCCGGCGTCGGACGAGGCCGGGGACGGCACCGGGACGAGAAGCGCCGCCACGATCAGCGGGAGCAGCTGGACGACTCGGCGGCGGTGCACGGCGCGATCTCCTTTGTGGGGACGGCGTGGCCCGACAGGTTAGCCGAAGGGGTCGCGCGCGGGAACCGCACCCCCGCCTCGGGTACGCTGGGGGGGTGACTCGTCCCGGGACGACAGGCCATCTGCGCGAGAGCGAGTATCTCGACCGGAGCGTCAAGGAGGAGCTGCGCGACAACCTGCTCGTGCGGCTCCGCGGCGGGAGCGACCTCTTCCCCGGCGTCCTGGGGTTCGGCGACTCGGTGATCCCCGCCCTGGAGCGGGGCATCCTCGCCGGCCACGACCTGATCCTCCTGGGCGAGCGCGGCCAGGCGAAGACGAGGCTGATCCGGCACCTCACCGAGCTCCTCGACGACGAGGTCCCGATCGTCGCGGGCTGCGAGGTCAACGACCATCCGTTCCGGCCGATCTGCGGGCGGTGCCGCGCCCTCGTGGCGGAGCGAGGCGACGACACGCCGGTGGCCTGGATCGGCCGCGACGCACGCTACGCCGAGAAGCTGGCCACCCCCGACACGAGCGTGGCCGACCTCATCGGCGACGTCGACCCCATCAAGGTGGCCGAGGGCCGCCACCTCGCCGACGAGCTGACGATCCACTACGGCCTGGTCCCCAGGACGAACAGGGGGATCGTGGCGATCAACGAGCTGCCCGACCTTCCCGAGCGGATCCAGGTCGCGCTCTTCAACATCCTCGAGGAGCGCGATGTGCAGGTCCGCGGCTACAAGGTGCGCCTGCCGCTCGACCTCCTGCTCGTGGCGACCGCCAACCCCGAGGACTACACCCACCGCGGGCGCATCGTCTCGCCGCTGAAGGACCGGTTCGGGACGCAGGTGCGGACCCACTACCCCGACGACCCCCAGGACGAGATCGCGATCATGCGACAGGAGGCCCGGCCGCCCCCCTCGGATCTCCCCGTCCGCGTGCCGGTGTTCCTCGAGGAGGTCCTGGCCGAGCTCACCCGCGAGCTGCGAGGCTCGCCGCACGTGAACCAGCGCTCCGGGGTCTCGGTGCGCTTCTCGATCGGGAACCTCGAGACGCTCATGGCCGCGGCGCTGCGCCGCGCCGTCCGCATCGGAGAGCCCGAGGCGGTGCCCCGTCCGTGCGACCTGCCGGCCGTGCTCGACGCCTCGGTGGGACGGATCGAGTTCGACACGATCGAGGAGGGCCGCGAGGAGGAGATCCTCGCTCGGGCCCTGGCCTCGGCGATCCTCAAGGTGTTCCGGCGGCGGCTCGCCGGGTTCGACCTCGGCCCCCTGCTGGAGCGCTTCGACGGGGGGCTCGTGGTCTCGACCTCGGACCTGACGCCCGGCGCGGACATGCTCGCGCAGCTCGACCGGATGCCGGGCCTGGCCAAGCTGCTCGCCGCGGTCGGGGCGCGCGAGGAGAGCCCGGGCGTCGCGGCCTCGGCGCTGGAGTTCGCCCTCGAGGGGCTCCACCTCTCGCGGCGCCTCAACCGCGACGCGGACGGCCGCGGCGCGTACCGCTACGAGGCGGCGGGCTGACCTCCGTGCGCCTCCGGTACTCGCGCTGGGACGGCAGCCAGGATCCGCTCGGCCCCGAGCTGTCGGCCGCCGAGGTGCTGGAGGCGATGTCCGAGGACCTGCTCGAGGGCGCCGGGCCCGAGGCGGCCCTGCGCGGGCTGGCCCGCCGGGGGCTCCGCGGCCGCATCACCGGGACCGACGCGCTGCGCTCGCGCCTGCGCGAGGCGAGGCGCCGCCAGCAGGAGGCGATCGACCTGGAGGGGCCCCTGCGCGAGGTCGCCGAGGAGCTGGAGGAGGTCCTCGAGCTCGAGCGCAGCGCGCTGTCGCTCGACCCGGAGGACGACGCGCGCATGCGTGAGTCGTTCCTCGAGTCGCTCCCCTCCGACCCGGCCGGGCGCCTCAGCGAGCTCCGCGAGTACCGCTTCACCGACGCGGTGGCCCAGCGGAGATTCGACGAGCTGATGGGGCGCTTGGCCGAGCAGGTCCTCGGCGCGTACTTCCGGCAGCTCGCCGGAGGGATGCGCGACCTCTCGCCCGAGCAGCTGGGGCGGATCAAGGACATGCTCGCCGAGCTCAACGCGATGATCGAGGCCCGCGAGCGCGGCGAGCCCTACGACTTCGAGGGGTTCATGGAGCGCTACGGCGACATGTTCCCCGAGAGCCCCCGGACGCTGGACCAGCTCCTGGAGGCGATGGCCCGCCGTATGGCGGCGATGAGCAGGCTCCTGGCCTCGCTCTCGCCCGACCAGCAGCGACAGCTCCGTGAGCTGGCCGAGCAGGTGCTCTCGGACCTCGACCTGGCCTTCGAGGCCGACCGCCTGGGGGGCCACCTGGCCGACCTCTTCCCCGACCTCCCGTGGGGCGAACCGACCGAGGGAGGGGGCCAGGGGTCGATGCCGCTCGACGCCACGGTCGGGGCGATCGAGCGGGTCCACGACTTCGAGGAGCTCGACCGCGCCCTCGAGGGCGCGTACCCGGGGGCGTCGCTCGAGGACCTCGACGAGGACGCGGTGCGGCGGACGCTGGGGGACGAGGCCGTGGCCGACGTCCGGCGGCTGAAGCGGATCGAGCGGGTGCTGGAGGAGGCCGGGCTCCTCTCCCGCGTGGACGGCCGGATGCAGGTCACGCCGCGCGGGGCGCGGCGCCTCGGGGAGCGCGCGCTGATCAAGGTGTTCGAGCGGCTGCGCCGGGACCGCGAGGGCGCGCACGAGGCGCGGGACACCGGCGGCGGGGCCGAGCCCACCGGCGCCACGCGGCCCTGGCGCTTCGGCGACCCCGCCCGGATCGACGTCCAGCGGACGGTGTTCAACGCCGTCCTCCGCGAGGGGCCGGGCGAGGGCGTCTCGCTCCGACCCGACGACTTCGAGCTGGTCGAGGCCGAGGCCCGCACCGAGACGGCCACCGCGCTCCTGCTCGACCTCTCGTTCTCGATGCCCCTGCGCGGGCACTTCGTCCCCGCCAAGCGGATGGCCCTCGCGCTCCACGCCCTGATCGAGGGGCGGTACCCGCACGACCGGCTCTACCTCGTGGGGTTCTCGGACTACGCCCGGCAGCTCCAGCCCGAGGACCTCACCGCGCCCGGCTTCGAGCGCGTGTACGGCACGAACATGCACCACGCGTTCCATCTCGCGGGGCGGCTGCTCGCGCGGCACCCCCGGGCGGCCCGCCAGGTGATCATGGTCACCGACGGCGAGCCCACCGCCCATCTCGAGGGCGACGAGGTCTTCTTCTCGTGGCCGCCGGTGCGCGAGACGATCCGCCGCACACTCTCCGAGGCGATGCGGCTGGCGCGGTCGGGCGTGACGCTCAATGTCTTCATGCTCGAGGAGTCGCCGGGGCTCGCGAGGTTCATGGAGCGCTTGGCGAGGCTGACCGCGGGGCGCGTCTTCCTGATGTCGGGGTCGTCGCTCGGCGACTTCGTCCTCCGCGACTACGTGGCGAGGAGGGCGTCGTGACCCCACTGGCGCAGAAGCTGGGCATCAAGAGCGGCTCGCGCGTGGCGTTCGTGGACCAGCCCGACGGGTTCGACCGCGCGCTGCGGCCGTTCCCTCGCGGCGTGAAGGTGGCCGACCGCGTATCGGGGCCTCTCGACGTCGTGGTCCTGTTCTCGCACCGGCGATCGGCGCTCGCCCGCCGCCTGCCCTCGCTGAAGAAGGCGCTCGACCAGGCCGGAGGCCTGTGGGTGGCCTACCCGAAGAAGGCGTCGGGCGTCCCGAGCGACCTCGACTTCGACGTCGTCCAGAGCGCCGGGCTCGCCGCCGGGCTCGTCGACAACAAGTCGGCGTCGATCGACGGCGTCTGGACCGCCGTGCGGTTCGTGTACCGGACGGAGGACCGCGCCGACTGATCAGACGAGGGGCCAGGGGACGACGCGCCCCGGGCCCGGCTCGGGGAACCGGCCGGCTTCCAGGAGCTCTCCCGCCCGGGCCAAGGTGGCGTCGATCTCCGTGGGATCGAGGAGGTCGACCAGCTCCGCACGGAGAGGGCCGTCGGCGAGCTCCTCGGACACCCGCCCGAGGTCGGCGACCAGCCGGCCGGACAGGGGCTCGCCCGCGTAGTCCCAGATCACCGTCCGCAGCTTGGGCTCGACGTTGAACGTCAGCCCATGGTCGATGCACCACACGCGGCCGTCCTCCCCCAGCAGGACGTGGCCGCCCTTGCGGTCGGCGTTGTTGGCGACGACGTCGAAGGCCGCCACCGCCCGCAGATCGTCGGCCCGCTTCTCCCGGAGGGTGAAGAAGTGCTCGTGGGGGACGGCGGCCACGAACGCCTGGACGGCGCCGGGCCCGGCGGGGCCCTCGCGGAGCACGGTGGCGGGGACGCGGGGCCATCCGAGCGCCTCGGCCAGGCGCGCGGCGGCCACCTCGCGAGCGGCCAGGGTTCCCAGGGGGAAGTCCCACAGAGGAGCCTCGCCCAGGATCGGCTTGTAGACGACGTGGACGCCGCCCACCCGCCCGAGGAAGGTGTGGTTCGAGGCGCCGGGCAGGTGCCCGAGCACCTCGAGCTCGCCGCCGGCCAGGGCCGTGGTCATACGTCCCCCAGCCGACCGTGGCCGTTCATGGCCGGGCACACGTGGCCCTCGGGATCCATCGGGTTCCCGCAGAACTCGCAGGCGGGGCGGCCCGCGGCCGCGACGGCGATGCCGTGTCGGGCCAGCGCGAGCATCTGGTCGCGGGTGGCCCAGAAGCGCGCCTGGCCTCCCAGCTCGGCCTCCTCGGCCTCCTCAGCCTCCTCATCCTCGTCCTCGGCCTCCTCGGCCTCGAGCATGAAGAGGTCTCGATCCTCCTCGTAGCCGACCGCGAGGCGGCCGGCGCGCCACTCGGGGACGAGCGGCTGCTCGAGCTCCATCTCGGCCTCGTCGAACTCGCTCGCGACGTCGGCCCCGAGCCGCGACAGCATGTCCACGACGGTCGCCGCGAGCAGCTGCACCTGCTGCTTCTCGACGACGATCGTCACCAGGTCGGTACCGCGACGGGCCTGGAGGAAGAACGTGCGCTCGCCAGGCTCCCCGACCGCGCCGACGGTGATGCGGTCAACGGGGTCCAGCTCCACGGCTCTATCCTCGCATCTTTCGCCCGACCCGCCGCGGGGCGAGGTCCTCGAGCCCCCCGGTTGCGTTCACACGGAGGATCCGCGGCATCCCGTCGCCCACGTCGATCGCGGTCACGGAGGCCGTGAAGGCCTCCAGCCGCTGGAAGAGGTCGAGGTGGATCCCCGCGAAGTGGGCCAGCGCCAGCCGGACGACGTCGCCGTGGGTGACGAGGGCGGCCGTCCCGCCCCGGTGGCGGCCGGCGACCTCCTCGACCGCGCGGACGACGCGCTGCTGGACCTCGAGAAGGCTCTCGCCGCCGGGGAACCGGGCCGAGGACGGCGAGGACCGGACGCGCCGCCACATCTTCGTGCGCCGGAGGGCGGCGAAGGAGCGGCCGGTCCAATCGCCGTAGTCGACCTCGTTGAGGTCCCGGACGACCTTGGGCCGCACGCGGCGACCCCGGGCGATCGGCTCGGCCGTCTCGCGGCATCGCTCCATCGGGCTGACGTAGAGGCCGTGTATGGGGACCTTCCGCAGCCGCTCGGCCAGCGCCTCGGCGTCGGCGCGGCCCTGCTCGGACAGATGCACGCCGTCGGAGCGGCCGTAGAGGCGCTCGCCGGTCTGGTCGGTCACGGCGTGACGGATCAGCAGGATGAGGGCCACGGCGTCCAGCATAGAAGGCCGACCGGTCGGACGGCCGGGCCTGCGGCTACGATGCGGCCATGCGCGCGCGTCCGAGGGTCCTCGTGCTTGGAGGAGG
>DATKBL010000130.1:0-2758 GCA_035513995.1 Actinomycetota bacterium | reverse complement strand
GACACCCGCTCGCCGCTCTACATCTCGATCGTCGCCCAGATCGTCGTCCCGCTCGGCCTCTGCGCCCTCCTCGACCGCACCGTCGGCCTCGAGCCCGCCCACATCTGGACCGCGATCCTCCTCGGCCACGCCACCCGCTGCATCCTCAGCGTGCTGCGCTTCCGCCAGGGCAAGTGGCGCGGCATCCGGGTGGACATCGAGCCGGCGCGGCGGTAGTGCCGCGTCGAGCCCGAGCTGCGAGGCCCTGACGCGGCCCTCTGGTCGGCGTGTCGATCCCGCCGGCCCTCGTTCGTCGTGTCGGTAGAGTCGGGGAGAGCCGGCCGGAGGCGGCCGGGAATCCGGCTCCTGAACCGGAAGACCGAAGGAGGGGCGAGGATGCGATTCATGATCATCGTCAAGGCGACCGAGGACTCCGAGGCGGGCGTCATGCCCCCCGAGTCGCTGATCGCCGAGATGGCCGACTACCACGAGGAGCTGGCGAAGGCGGGAGTGCTGCTCGACGGCTCGGGGCTCCAGCCGTCCTCGAAGGGCTGGCGCGTTAAGTACGACGGCGAGAAGCGGACCGTCGTCGACGGGCCGTTCGCCGAGGCGAAGGAGCTCATCGCCGGCTACACCATGATCCAGGTGCGGTCGCGGGAGGAGGCGATGGAGTGGGCCCGCCGTTTCCCGAACCCATCGATCGACCGCGGCGCGGCCGAGATCGAGGTCCGGCAGCTCTTCGAGCTCGACGACTTCGAGCAGGGGGCCGCGGTCGAGCGCTTCCGCGAGCTCGATCTCCCGGGGCAGGCGGAGGAGGCGAGGCGGCCATGAGATTCGCCGTCCTCGGATACCTCGACGAGAGGGAGTGGGACTCCTGGTCCGCCGCCGAGCAGAATTCGTTCCTGGACGAGTGCTTCGCCTACGACGAGGCGCTCAAGGCAGGCGGCCACTGGGGCGGCGGGGAGGCGTTGGGGAGCCCCCGCGACGCCGCCACCGTGCGGCCGCGCGACGGTGAGGCGACGATCACCGACGGCCCGTTCGCGGAGGCCAAGGAGGTGCTGGGCGGGATCCTCTTCCTCGAGGCCGCCGACATGGCCGAGGCCAAGGAGCTCATCGCCAAGCACCCGGGGGTGCGGTCCGGCGGCTTCGAGATCCGCCCGATCGTCGACCTGGCCCCTCTCGTGCAGGAGAGCGAAGAGCGCCGCCGGAGGGCGGCGGGGAGGGCATGATGGCGACACCTGCGCATCAAGCCGATCGCGCCGCACCTGACCGCAAGGGGCGCGGCAAGGGGCTCGGCTGGATCTTCGAGCCCGCGCAGTCGCCCTGGACCGGCCGGATGCTGGCCATCTTTCGGATCGTCGCCGGCCTGATCTTCGTTTCGGCCGGCACGACGAAGATGTTCGGCTTCCCGCCTGGCCCGCCCGACATGCCGCCCTTCGATCCGCTGACGCAGGTGGGCTTCGGCGCCCTGCTCGAGGTGGTCGGCGGCCTGGCGATCGTCCTCGGTCTGCTCACCCGGCCGGTTGCGTTCGTGCTCGCTGGCGAGATGGCGGTCGCGTACTTCCAGTTCCACGCCCCCGCGTCGTTCTTCCCCACGGTCAACCAGGGCATCCCGGCCATCCTCTACTGCTTCCTCTTCCTGTACCTGACCTTCGCCGGCGCCGGGCCCTGGAGCCTAGACGCCCTGATCGCCCGCTCGCGGGCGGAATGAGGCCGCCATGTTGAGAGATAACGACGCCATCGCCACCATCGCCGTCAAGGACCTGGGCCGCGCCCGGAAGTTCTACGAGGACACGCTCGGCCTGGAGGTGGAGGCGGCCGAGGAGATGGGAGTCCTCACCTGCAAGAGCGGAGACTCGAAGATTTTCGTCTACGAGTCCGAGTACGCCGGCACCAACCAGGCTACCGCCGCCACCTGGGTCATCGACGGGGACGTCCACGAGGTCGCCCGAGCCCTCAAGGCCAAGGGAGTCGCCTTCGACCACTACGACTTCCCCGACACCAGGCTAGAGGGCGACGTCCACGTCATGGGCGACGTCAGGGCCGCCTGGTTCAAGGACCCGGACGGCAACATCCTCGCGATCGTCAACGGGTAGCGGGCGCCTGCATCGCGACCGAAGCCGACCAGCCTCGGGCGACGGGGGAGACCATTGGCCTCTGCGCTCAGCGCCCGGCCAGGGCCCTGCGGAACGACTCGTTCTTGAGCAGGTCGAAGGCCGCCTGGAGCACCGCGTCCGAGAGCACCTCGTTGTAGTTCTCCGCCTTGTAGGAGCGGCCGAAGCGCGTCGACGACCCGTTGGCGAGACCCTCCCACAGGACCGTCCCGTCCGGCGTCTTGAGCGAGACTCTAACGCCGACGTCAGAGTCGTAGGTGTGGGCTTCGGTCACGAAGAAGCGCTTGACCTCGCCCTCCAGGACGACCGTGCCGCCCTCGTCCGTGGTGTCGATCCCGAACTGGTCGATCGCCCAGGCGAAGCGGTCCGCCAGCCAGGGGCCGACCTCGTCCGAGGTCGTCACCTCGAGGGTCTTCCCCTCGTCGGCGTCCTCCACGTTGGCGCCGATCTTCGCCGGTTCGTCGCGGCTGTCGGTGAACGGCTGGACCCGCACCGTCACGCCGGAAAGGCCGGTCAGGTCGACGGTGCCCAGTTCACCGATCTCGTCGGTGGGCTTCCACACCAGCGGGATGCCGTGGAGGGGCTTCTTCGCAGCCAGCGCCACCGCCGGCGCCAGGGCGCCGGCGACCAGCACCAGCACGGTGACGGCGGCGACGAAGGCGGCG
>DATKBL010000129.1:0-17327 GCA_035513995.1 Actinomycetota bacterium | reverse complement strand
GCCAGACGCCTCCCGAGCACGCCTACCGACGATCGCCCTCCGCCCAGTGGCTCACCTCCTACGCCTTCCTGATGGGCGCCGGGATGGCCGCGGTCTCCACCTACCTCCCGCTCTTCGCCCAAGAGTCCGTCGGGCTCACGCCGGGGGCGGCCGGCGCCGTCGCCTCGGTCGCGGGCCTGATCGGCGTCGTCTCCCGGATCCTTTGGAGCCGGGGGACCGAGCACACCGGGCACCACGGCGCGCCGCTCGCGGCGATGAGCCTCGCCTCGGTCGTGGCCGCGCTCGCGATCTGGTCGGCCTCCGAGGTGGGGCCGTGGATCCTCTGGGTCGGGGCGGTCGCCGCGGGGGCCGGAGCGTTCGCCTGGAACGCCGTGGTCATGCTCGCCGCCGTCACAGGGGCGGAGGCGCGCCACGCGGGGCGAGCCTCGGGGGTCGTGCACCTCGGGTTCCTGTCGGGCCTCGCGCTCGGCCCGGTCAGCTTCGGCTTCGTCGTGGACTCGACCGGGACCTACGCGTGGGCCTGGGGAGGGGTGAGCGTTGTGTTCGCCCTGGGGGCGCTCGTGGCGGGCGCCTGGGTCCACAGCGACCGAGTGTGAGCGTAGTCGTCGAGGCGGACCCCGAGGGCGGCTCCCGTGTCCTCGACCGCGCGTCCGGTGAACAGCCCGACCCCGCCCCCCCGACCCGGTAACGCCTCGATCACCTCGGCCACGCCGCGCCGCCCGCTCCAGCCGGCGGCCGATGCCGATCGAGCTCGCTCACCGATCGGCGCAGTCCGGCGGGCGGGCGCTGCGCGCCTACATCAGCAGAACCGTTGGGGCGGCAGGAGATCCCATCCGAGGCCGCCGTTCCGAACGCCTATGGCGCCAACGCAACGGAGCCCCGGTCATCACCCAACGCTCATCCCCGCCAGCACCCGGAATCAACCACGTCGGCTCTCAACCTCGATCCCGAGCAGACGTGCAGCATTCTCTCGGCAGATCTTGGCCTCCTCCTCGTCCGTCAACCCGAGTTCCTCGATCACATCAATCGTCCGCTCCCACCGTGAGTAGGGATAGTCACTCCCCAACACGATTCGATCGATGCCCCATGTCTCGATCGCACACCTGTACGCGGCCGCGTGGTGCGACACCGTATCGATGTGAAACCGCAGGTAGTAGTCACTGGGGGGCCGGTCGATCGAGGGCGCGTAGCCCTCGATGAAGTGCGAGTTCAGCTCCGTCTCGATATCCACACGCGGGAGGATGTAGGGAAGGGCGGCCCCCAGGTGACAGAGGATGAAGTCGATCTCCGCGAATCGCTCCAGGACGCCGCCGAGGACCAGCCGGCTCGCGGTCATCGTAGTGTCCTGCAGGAACGCCACGCTTATCATCAGCCCCCAGTCCATCGCGCCTGCCAGACACACGGGCGTCGTCGGATGGACGAACAGGGGCACCCCGAGATCCTCCGCCGCCTCGTAGACGGGCCAGAAGCGCTCTGAATCGAGGAACTCCCCCTTGACATTCGTGAACGTGTGCCCCCCAGGAAAACCGAGCTCTTCCACCGCCCGCGTGAGCTCCATCACCGCAGAGTCAGGATCCTGCATGGGCACGGCCGCGAACGCACTGAAGCGGTCCGGCCACATCCGGACGATTTCCGCGATCGAGTCGTTGAAGGCCTTCGCGAGATCCACGCTCTCAGAGGCACTGCCAGCATCCACGCCAGGGCATCCTAGGCTCAGCACCTGATGGTCAAGCCTTGCGCGCTCCATGTCCTCGAAGCGTTCATTGACCTCATAGAGCTTGGGGAAGACCGCGAACGGCAGCCCAGGGAGACCGAAGTCGATGTCGTGCTTGTCCAGATAGTCGAGGAATGGCTTGGGATAGAGGTGTGCGTGGACGTCGATGTTCAAGGTGCACCCCTTGACTTGCCCGGGCTCGCGGACTCAAGCCGGTCTCCATCTCCCCAAAGACTTCCGGGCGGTTCAACCCCCCGCCCCTTGAGGAGAGTCTCAAGGCAGGGCTGCTCGTTGACGTCGGGACGGGGCTCGTCCCAGTAGCTGTCCGGGAGCTCACCGTCGGGATACACCTCCTTCTTGGACATGTCCCTCCTCTCTGCCGTGAGGACGATGATGCCTGCGCGATGAGTACTCCGCCTACAGCATGTGGTCGCCGCCATAAGGGAGTGGCGCTTCCATGAAGGGCTGACGACCAGCAATATATGTTGGCCCCGACGGGGCGAGCAAGGCCGGCCCTCCCTGTCTATCCCCACCACGCTCAGACTCAGTCCTCAACCCGAACGATCATGGCAGCCCCCGTATCCCCGGCCGCACACCCTGTGAAGAGCCCAGTCCCGCCGCCTCGGAAACGGAGGGTTTCGATCAGCTCGGCGATGGCACGAGCACCCGTAGGGCCCTGCGGGTGCCCGTAGACCAGGCTGCAACCCCACAGGTTCACGTCCTCTAAGGGGATGCTCGTCTCTTGGGAGAAGTAGATGTCGTTGACGGCGAACGGATTGTGCGTAGTGATGGCGTCGAGATCCGCGAACCTCAGGCCCGCATCCGACAGCGCCCTTCGAGCGGCGGGCACGGCGGCCTTCGGCATCCGAGCCTTCTCGACGCGAGCGAACGCCGAGGCGAGGATGCGAACGATCCCCTCTCCCTGAGAGAGGGCGCGCGCCCTTCCCTCCCCGCATACGAGGATGCCAGCGGTGCCGTCAGCGGGATGGGTCTGGCTGCCGAAGGTCACGAGGCCACCCGGTTCCACCGGGCGGAGGTTGGCAAGGCTTTCCCTCGTCGTGGGATAGATGCCTACGTCCTCGGCGATCACGAGGGGATCTCCCTTCGTCTGCGGAATCTCCACGGGGACCATGTACCCTCGCTGGAACGCGCGATCGTCCTCGAGGGCGCGCTGATACTGCTCGTACCGGAGCAGGGTCACCTGGTCCATCTCGTCCCGCGTGATCCCTGTCTCCGCGGCCACGTTCTCGGCGGTGCGGACCATGGCCTCCCCCGCCCATGGATCGCAGGCAAAATTGTCCATTACCCAGTCCTCGGAACGGACCGTCCCTCCCCGGTTCGAAGGCGAAGGGTACACGATGTGTGGGCCGTTGCTCGTCCGGTCCGTGAGCAATGCCAGATGCAGCCCGTCGTCGCCGGACTCAAGCGCGCTGGCCGCAATGCTCACTGCCGCTATCGATGTCGCGCAGGCCTGAGACACCATCGGCCCGGTCACCCCCGGAGCGCCGATCCTCCCCGCCACTGTCGGAGCCCCGTAGAAGGAGCCCTGCTGCGGCACCGTCCAGCCCAGGACGAGCTGACTGATCTCATGAGGGGGGACGCCGCGGTCTTGCAAGGCGCGCCTCGTAACGTAAACGACAAGATCCAGGCTCGAGACTTCCGCCAGGGGACCCTGCCAGCGGACAAACGGCGACGACCAGGCACCGTGCGAGGGGACGTACGCTCGCTCGTATCTCACGATGCGCCCACAGCTCGTCCGGAGAACAGCGCCGGAGCCTCCTCCGTAAGGCGTCCTGCTAGGGAACTCCGCCGATCTCGGATGATCACACGAGGCCCCGCGCAACGCTCGCTTATCGTGCTCACTCTTGCGTCACCTCCAAACTGAACGCGCCCTCAGGGCTCCCGGCTCCGGATCCACCGAGAAACGGGAGGGAGCGATCCCTGTGCACCGGCATTCCCCTACTCGAACACCTTGGGGCCCGAGTCGCGAACCAGCTGCATCGTGGTGCACCGGATCCCGCCTCCGTACCGGATGACCTCCTCGTACTCCACCTCGATCGCCTCCACGCCCTCCTCCTCGAGCAGCTTCTTCGTCTTCGGCGCGCCGGTGGTCATGACCACCTTGCGTGGCTCGATCGTGAGCAGGTTCGCCGGGGCGACTTTCTCCTGCTCGTCCCGCGGGGCCTCGATGAGCCGGTATCCAATCGAGCGCAGATAGCGAACCGTCTCGAAATCGCACCAGGGCGGGTAGATCAAAGCCAAGCCGACGTCGAGGGGAGCGACCCACATGTCCGCGTGCATCCACCCGATGACCTCGGGATGGTACTCGTACAGGGGGCCGGGACTCCTCGCGGTCCACACGCGGTAGCCGGCCCGTTCCAGAATCGGCTGGACCTGCAACAGCCCCTCCTGATTGCAGTCGGTCGATAGCATGGCGATGATGAAGTCGTCCGCCATTCGGGTGAACGCCCCGACCTCGCAGACACCTTTCCCGTGTACTGTGTAGAGGATCGGGCACCCCAAAGACGCCAGGAACTGCGCGACGTATCTCGATCTGCCTCGCCAGTAGGGGGCCGCCTCCCGGGGGATGATCGCCCCGCCGTCGATCACGAATCCCGCCGCTGCTGAAACGGCTCGCTTCATGACCCCGTAGGCGGAGCGCGGCTCCTCCGGATATTGGAAGGTGTGCACCTGGATCCCGAGCTCCTCGTATCTCTCCCTGAGGGCCGCGTGCTCTTCCCGCATCTTGCCCAGCTCCGGGAGTCGCCCTCCGTACACGAAGAACGCGGGATCCTCATCGTAGAGGGGGAGCGTCTCGACCTCCGTGGGCGGACTCATCGCGACCTCTCGGAGGCGGCCGATCCCTTGAGCCCCCCAACGCCTACCCCAAATCGCCTCGATCTCGTCGAGGAAGTCAACCTCGGCGTGGTAATCCGCGTACTGAGGCACAGACCCAGGCAGATACCCCGGGAACCGCTGCAGCTGCTCTCTGCTCATCTTCTTCCTCCCTTGCTCGCAGCATTCGGCTCGTCGTCTCTGGGAGCCCGCGAGGTCACCGATGCCGGGGCGGCCGATACGGTGTGCCGTCGGACAGGTGACGGCGACGTCGCCGGCGGCCGACAGATCGGGGGAGAACCGACGCTCGCGGCGCACGGCGCCAATCCCGCCCCCGCTTGAGGCCGTCCGGGGAGTGGGACGACGGCCCATCCACCGGGATTCACCAAGGTCCGATCGTACCGTTCCCGTCAGTGGCCCTCCTTTGATCTTGGCTATGCGCCCTTCGCCAGGAGCTCCCCGGTGCGAAGGCCGTCCGGGTGCGTCTCGCCCGGCCCCGTCCCGACGGGGAGTGTCCGGTCGCGCAACGACCCGCGGAGATCCTCGGTCGCCTGCTCGTCGATGCGGAAGTCGTGCACGTCGGGGTCGACGGACTCGACCACCACCCCGTAGACCTCCTTGGCCTTCTCGATCGAGAGGAAGCCGTCGATCACCTCCTCGAGGATGACCTCGGGCTCCCGGTCGAGCGGGTTCCCGAACCCGCCGCCGCCGTTGGAGATGAAGTCGATCGTGCTGTCCTTGGGTAGGGGGACGTTCGTGGCGAACATCCCGAGGTCGTTCTCCTCGGGCGTCCCCAGGTTCTGGATCAGCAGGTTGGGCCCTCCGTTCGTGCCCCCGGCGATCCCCGGGGGGGTCACCTCGGCGCGGTCGCCGTGGATCGAGTTGACGGCGTCGCCGATCATCCGCCACCGACGATGCGAGCCGTACCCGCCTCGATAGCGTCCGTCGCCGCAGGAGTCCACGGCGACCTCGAACTTCTCGTAGAGGAACGGGTACCAGCGCTCGTGGACCTCGATCGGCTGGTTCTGCGCCCCCGCTCCGTAGAGGAACATCGCGAAGCTGGGGCCGTCGGCGTAGCTCCGCGCGCCCTGGCCGCCCTCCGACCACGTGTAGGAGACGTAGCGCTGGTCGGACTTGGGGTGGATCCCGCCGATCACGCAGTTCTGGAGGTTCACCGTGCCGGCGAAGATCATCTCGGGGCGTCCCGCCGCCGCCATGGCCTGGCCCCAGGCGCCCATCATCGCGTGGTCGGTCTTCTCGTACCCCGAGGAGCAGTAGCCGGCCACCGGCGTCGGGTGCAGGACGTGCGCGGCCGAGCCCGGCCGGGTCCTGATGTCGAGCGCCCGGATGATCCCGTGGTTCAGCGGCACCAGGTGCGGGAAGCAGTGCAGGGTGCCGTCGTAGGTGGCGCTCGAGAGCGCCGGGAGCGTCAGGCCGGTCGGGCCCTTCGGCGCGTCGTCGGACTCGGTCCAGTCGACGGTGACGCGGTCGCCCTCGATCACCAGCTTGCACCGGAACGTGACCCGAGGATGCCCGGGCGTCCCGATGTCGTGATCGGCGGCGTCGCTGAACGTGTAGGTGCCGTCGGGGAGGTCCGCCACCTCGGCCCGGAAGAGGCGCTCGGCGTAGTCCATCACCGCCTCGAAGCCCTGCGAGACGGTCTCCTTCCCGTACCGCTCGACGTACTCGCCCAGGCGGCGCTCGATCAGCTTCGTGGCCTGGTGCTGGGCGGCGGCGTCGCCCATCCGCTCGTGCGGCACGCGAACGTTCATCTTGATCATCTCGAAGGTCGACTTGACCGGCTCCCCGCGGTGATAGAGGCGCGTCGGAGGGATCACGATCCCCTCGGCCCAGGCCTCGACGGCCGCGGGGTTGAAGGTGCCGGGGATCGGCCCGCCCATATCGGACCAGTGCCCGCAGGCCACAGCGAACGCGAAGAGCTCGTCGTCCACGTACACAGGGCGAACGAGCCGCACGTCCTGGTTGTGGGTGCCGGCGCGGTAGGGGTCGTTCACGATGAAGACATCACCCGGCCCGAGGTCGTCGCCGAAGTCCTCCATGACGGCCCGCACCGAGAACTCGAAGGTCCCCATGTGCGGGGTGATGTCGACGGTCCCGTGGGCCACCAGCCGGCCGTCCGCGGTGAGGATGCCGACCGAGTAGTCGCGGCCCTGGGTGATCACCGGGCCCCACGCCACGCGCTCGACCAGGGCCGATCCCTGGGAGCACATCGACCGGAAGCCGTTCCGCAGCACCGTGAAGGTGATCGGATCCATCGTGTCGATCGCCGACGTCATCGGTCTCCCTTCCCCGTCACGTGCGCGGCATCCCGCGCACGTCCACGATCATGTTCAGGTACTCGTCCACCTCGACCTTCGCCCCCGGAGGGATCACCGTCGTCGAGTCGGCCTCCTCGACGATCGCGGGACCGTCGAAGGCCGCTCCCCCTCGGAGGCGGCTGCGGTCGTAGATCCGCGTCTCGACCCAACCCCCCGCCTCGGAGAAGTGGACCTGTCGCGTGTCGGAGACGGCGTCCTCGGCCACCCCCGTCTCGCTCGTCCTGGCCAGCTCGCCGATCGGCGCCGGCCCCAGCGCGGTCAGCCGCGCGTTGACAAACTCGACGCTCGTGAAGTCGAGCGGCACCGAGTAGCCGAACTCGCGCTCGTGTCGCTCGAGGAACCGATCGACGAGCGTGTCGACCGTCCCCTCGTCGATCGGCCCCTCGGGGACGGGGAAGTTGAGGTAGGTGGTCTGCGGGTAGTATTTGAGGTCCACGGTCCGCTCGAGCTGCATCTCCTGGGCCGTGATCCCCTCCCTCGTGAGGCTCTCGCGCGCCTGCTCCTCCATCTCGCCGAAGACCTTCTCCAGGAGCGTGGGCGTCACGTCGCCGTGCTTCTTCAGGAGCGGGCGCTGGTAATCGTCCCGGATCTCCACCCGGAGCTGTCCGAACGCGCTGGCGATGCCCGGGCTGAGCGGGACCAGCACGCTGGGGATGGAGAGCTCGCTCGCGCAGTAGGCGGCGTGCAGCGGCCCGGCGCCCCCGAAGGCCATCAGCGCATAGTCCCTCGGGTCGTGCCCCCGCTCGACGGTGACGAGCCGCGCGGCGTTGACCATGTTCGTGTTGGACAGCCGCAGGATCCCCTCGGCCGCCTCCTCGAGGGAGAGCCCCAGCGGCTCGGCGATCTTCGTCCGGATCGCCTCCTCGGCCAGCTCGGGCTTGAGCGGCAGGTCGCCGCCAAGGAAGGTCCCGGGGTTGAGGCGGCCCAGCACGAGGTTGGCATCGGTGTTGGTGGGCTCGGTGCCCCCCGTGTCGTACGCGGCGGGTCCGGGGTTCGCCCCCGCGCTCTGGGGACCCGAGCGGAGGCTGCCCGCTCGGTCGATCCAGGCGATCGTTCCCCCGCCGGCGCCGATCGTCGAGACGTCCACGGCCGGGAACTGCACGGGGACCTTGTGCTCGATCTTCCACCCAGCCGCGTGGCCCGGCCTCCCCTCACTGATCAGACCCACGTCGCAGGAGGTCCCACCCATGTCGAAGCTGAGCACGCCCGGGAACCCCGCGAGGCTCCCGATGTACGCGGCCCCGACCACGCCGCCCGCCGGCCCCGACATGCACGTCCGTGAGGGCAGTCGACGGGCGGCGTCGAGGCTCATCACGCCGCCGCCCGAGTGGATGATGAACGTGTCGTTCTTGAACCCCCAGTCCGCCAGGCGCTTCGTGAGGTTCGAGAGATACCGATCGACGATCGGCCCGATGTAAGCGTTCACCGTGGTGGTGGAAGTCCGCTCGAACTCCTTCAGCTCCGGGAGGATGTCGTAGGAGCAGCACACGTACACGTCCGGCAGCGCCTCCTGGATCGCCTGGACGGTCCGGTACTCGTGCTCGGGGTTCATGAACGAGTTGAGGAAGACGACGGCGACGGCCTCGATGTCGCGCTTCCCGATCAGCTCGACGGCACGGTCGAGGCTCTCCTCGTCGAGACCCACGACGGGCGTCCCCTCGTAGTCCACGCGCTCGCGCACACCGAGGACGTCGCGCCGCGGGACGAGGGGCGGCCGCTCGATCGCCGAGAGGTCGAAGTGATCGGTCCGGTCGGCACGCGCGGCGCCGAGCACGTCGCGGAAGCCCTCGGTGGTGACGAGCGCGGTCCGGGCGCCCTTCCGCTCGATGATGGCGTTGGTCGCGATCGTGGACCCGTGCTTGAAGACCGCCATGTCGGCGGCCGGGATGCCCACCTTTTCGAGGGCGTTGATCACGCCGTCGATGAAGGTGGGCGGGGTCGAGGGGACCTTCGCGTGCCTGATCTCCCCGGTGTCGCGGTCGAGGGAGACGAGATCGGAGAACGTCCCTCCGATATCGACCGCGACGATGTACCTGCTCATGCTCGCGTCACCTCTCCTTCCTCGTAGAGCTTCCGGATGAGCTTGGCCTTCATCTCGAAGCGGGGAAGCGTCTCCGGCGGGACCAGCTCGACGTCGGACTTGACGATCAGCTTCTCCCGGAGGATCGCCTCGATCTCCTTCTTCAGCGCGTCGAGGTCGGTGGCCTCCGGCCCGTACTCGGCCTGGATCCGCAGCGGCGGCTCGACGCTGGGGGGCTCCGACGCGAGCAAGATCTCCATCGCCCCCGTGGTCCGCGGATAGAGGTCGGTGATGACGTCCTTCACCGCGGACGGCCACACGTTGACCCCCGCGACGATCAGCATGTCGTCGACCCGACCGATGCAGGTCATCCGGGGAGCGGTCCTCCCGCAGGCACACGGGGAGGACTTCACGACCACCCGGTCGCCCACCCGGAAGCGCACGAGCGGTACGCACTCGCGCTTCAGGTGGGTGGCGACCAGCTCGCCCTCGACCCCGTCCTCGAGGCCCAGAGACTCCCCCGTCTCGGGGTCGACGACCTCGAGGACCATGAAGTCGGGCCCGAGGAAATGGTTGCCGTCGAGCTCGTCGCAGTTGGCCCCGTACACGGGGATCAGGTCGGCGTTCCCGAGTCCCTCGGTGACCCAGGCGCCGTAGTCGTCGGCCAGCCGCTGGCGAACGGCCGGGATCCCTCCGCCGGGCTCGGCCCCCAGGAGGATCCGCTTCAGGCCCAGCTCGGCCGGCTCCATCTCGAACTTCTCGCGGAGGTGCTCGGCGAGGTAGTTGGCGTAGGACGGCGTGCACGTGAGGATCGTCCCGCCCAGGTTCTGGATGCTGGTCACCAGGCGGTCGGAGGCGCCGGTCCCGATCGGCACGAAGGTGGCGCCGATGTTCTCCACCGCGTGGGCCAGGGGCAGCCCCCCAACGAAGAACCCGAGGCCGAAGCCGTGGATCAGCACGTCCTCGGGGCGGACCCCCTCGCAGTAGTACACGCGGCTGATCGTCTCGGTCCAGACCTCGTGGTCGCTGCGGGTCACCCCGACGTAGCTGGGCCGCCCGGTCGTGCCGCTCGAGGAGTGGACGCGGATCACGTCCACCAGGTCGGCCGCGGCATGGTCCCCGAGAGGGGGCGTGGCGATCTGGCTGTCGCGCAGCTCCTGCTTCGTGGTGAAGGGGGCCTCCGCGAGATCGGCGAGCGACCTCACCTTGCTCGGGTCGAAGCCGGCCTCCTTCCACTTCGCCGCGTAGAAGGGCGACCGCTCGGCCACGTAGGCGAGCTGCTTCTGCAGCTGCTCGTCCTGCATCGCCTCGGCCTCGGCCCAGGGCATCGTCTCGATCTCGCGGTTCCAGTAGGTTCCGTCAGGCACCTTCGCCCTCCTTCATCGACAGGTGGGCCCGCATCGCGCCGTCCGCACCGTCGGCGTCCCCCTTCTCGATCTCCTTGACGATCGTCTCGTGCTGGAGGCGGCACCCCTCGCGCCACTCCGAGTCGGTCACGAGCTTGGACATCGCCCGGTACATGACCGGGCGGAGCCCCTCGAGGACCGAGACGAACACCGGGTTGCCCGACGCCTTGGCCAGGCCGATGTGGAAGTTGGCGGCGGCGGCGAGCACGTGGGCCGGGCGGTCGTCGAAGGTCTCCATGTGGCGGATCGCCTCGTGCAGGCTGAGGATCTCCTCGAAAGGAGCCTTGACGGCCAGCCGGGCCGCCTGCGGCTCGATGACGAGCCGGACCTCGAGCAGGTGGCGGCGGGTGACCTCCAGGCTCGAGATCGGCGGCGGGGCGATCGACGTGAACTCCTCGGACTCCGGGGCGAAGACGAAGGTCCCTCCGCCGTAGCCCCGGCGCACCTCGAGGTACCCGGAGAGCTCCAGCGCCTTGAGCGCCTCGCGGAGGGCGGACCGGGAGACCCCGAACTGCGATGCGAGCTCGGGCTCGGCCGGGAGCTTCTGCCCGGGCTTCAGGTCCCCGCGGGTGATGGCCTTCTGCATCTCCCGGATGACGAGCTCGAAGCTCCTCTTGGACCCGATCGATTGGAAGCGGTGCTCCTTGTCGGTCAAAGCGGTCGCCCTCCGTCCTCGGTATGATGTCCGACCGTAGACAAGGCCGCAACCCCCGACCTTCGCGGGCCCGCCCCTCGACCACACGCCGGGCCGCCGCCGCGGCTGTCGCCGCGGTCCCCCGCCCACCGGTCCGGCGTCCGTTCGATTGCATCCGCGGGGCAGGCCGGGACTATAGTTCGAAGTCCGACATCAGTCGAAAGGAGCGGGCCATGGGCATCCTCGAGCCGGACCTCGTCCTGGCGAACGGTCGCGTCTACACGGTGGACGACGACTTCAGCACCGCCGAAGCCGTCGCTATCAAGGGTGACACCATCGTCGGGGTTGGCTCCACCGACGAGGTGCGCCGCCTGGCCGGGGACGACACGCGCGTGGTCGACCTCGAGGGACGGACGGTCGTGCCCGGGTTCATGGACTCCCACCTCCACCCGATCTACGCGGGCAAGAACCTGCCCCAGGTGCAGTTCGCCGAGTGCCGCACGATCTCGGAGATGCTGGCGATGGTCAAGGAGCGGGCCGACTCGCTCCCGGCCGGCGAGTGGTTCCGCGGCTCCAATCACTGGACCCCCGACCAGCTCGAGGAGCGACGGCTCCCGTACCGCGACGAGCTCGACGGCGCGGCCCCCGACAACCCCTTCTGGGCCAACACCGCCTTCCACCGGGCCATGGCGAACAGCCCCGCCCTCGACGCTTGCGGCATCAACCGGGACACGCCCGAGAAGTTCGCGGGGGGGAGCGGCTACGTCTTCAAGGACCCGGAGACCGGCGAGCCCAACGGGCACCTGCTCGAGACGGCGATGTTCTGCGTGATGGGCCAGGAGCCGCCCCAGGGCGTCGAGGAGGTCCTCGAGGGGATCGACCGCGTCCAGGATCTCTTCCTCCAGAACGGCATCACGAGCGTCATCGACCAGGGAGACGTCGGCCCGCCCTTCGGGAACTTCCAGCTGATGCAGCGGCTTCACCGTGAGGGGAAGCTGAAGGTGCGCTGGCGGATGAACCATATCGGCTTCGAGATGGCCGAGATGCCGGTGGAGGCGATCTCCGACCACATCGCCAGCCTCCGCGTCCTCTCGGGGTTCGGGCAGGACTGGCTCCGGATGGGGGCCGTCGGCGAACTCGTCCTCGACGGGTTCATCGAGGACAACTACTCTCGCGAGCCGTACGCCGAGGACACCTTCGGCGAGGGATGGCGCGGCATCCTCCTGTTCCGCCCGGACACGGTCATGGCGATCTGCCGGGCCGCGGCCGAGCACGGCCTCCAGATGAACGTGCACGTCCAGGGCGACGGGGCGCTGGACCTCGCGCTCGACACCTTCGAATCCGTTCACGGCGGGTCCCCGATCAACGGCCTCCGCTGGACCCTCGAGCACGGGGCCCTCACCCCCACCGAGAACAACCTCCGGCAGATCGGCGAGATGGGGGTGGTCCTCTCGACGCAACAGCCCCTCTACTACTGGCACTCCAACGACGCGATCAAGTTCCTCGGCCCGGAGGCGGAGAACTTCTTCCCGAACCGCACGTGGCACGAGAACGGCGTGTTCCTCCGCGGGGGCTCCGACTTCGACACGGCGCCGCTCTCGCCGCTGTTCGGGATCTGGACGATCGTGACGCGCCGGAACATCCTGGGGGAGGTCGTGGGCGCGAGCCAGGCCCTGCCCCGCGAGGAGGCGCTGAAGATGTACACGCGGAACGGCGCCATCTCGGTGTTCGAGGACGACGTCAAGGGGTCGATCGAGCCCGGGAAGCTCGCCGACCTGGCGATCCTGTCCGACGACCTGATGGCGGTCCCGGAGGAGAACATCAAGGACATCGAGGTCGCCGGCACGATCGTGGGCGGCGGGGCCGCCTACGACCCCGAGGGGATCCTGGGCGGCTGAGGGTCGCTCAGCCTGGGAGCGCACCGGCTCGTCCGTCCTTCCGCGGGTCGGATCCGCCGAGGAGCGACCCGTCCTCCGCCCGGAGGATGACCTGGGCTCCCCCTGCGTCCCACCACGGGAGACGGCCGACCTCGTGCCCGATCCGGGCCAGGCCCGAGGCGGCCTCCTCGGGGAACCCGTCCTCGACGGCCACCCGCGAGCCCTCGCTCCGTTCCGAGACGCGGAACCTGGGGGCGTCGATCGCGGCCTGCGGATCCATCCCCCGATCCAGGACGTTCCTCAGGATCTGGAGCTGCCCCTGCGGCTGCATGAACCCCCCGACCACGCCCAGGCACCCGAGGAAGCTCCCCTCCGCGCCCAGCATCGCCGGGGTGATCGTGTGGTACGGGCGCTTCCCCGGCTCCGGTCGGTTGGGGTGGCCGTCGGCGAGCGTGAACCCCGCCCCCCGGTTGTGGAGGACGATGCCCGAGCCGGGGACGGTCAGCCCCGAGCCGAAACGGTGGAAGATGCTCTGGATGAGCGAGCAGGCGCCCCCCTCAGGGTCGACGGCGGCCACGTAGACGGTGTCGCCGCCCGGCGCCGGGCCGCCCGGGAGACGGGCGGGGCGGTCGGGCCGAACCGACGCGGCCCGATCGCGCAGGTGTGAGGGTTCGAGGAGCGACCGCACGGGTGCCCCGTCGGCCACGAGACGGAACGCGTCCGCGAACGCGAGGCGCAGCGCCTCGATCGCGGCGTGCTCCTCCTCCAAAGGCCCGGACGGGGCGAGCTCGCGGTAGATGCCGAGCGCCTCGATCACGACGACACCCTGTCCGGGTGGAGGGTGCTCGAAGAGGGTGGTCCCGCCCAGGTCGAGCGAGATCGGCTCCGACCAGGTGGGCCCCTCCCAGGCGGCGAGGTCGCCCGCCCGGAGCGGGCCACCCGCCCGCTCGACGGCGGTCGCGATGCGCTCTCCGAGCGGGCCCGTATAGATGATGCCCGGACCCTCGGCCGCGATGGCGCGGAGGGTCTCCGCGAGATCGGGGTTGGCGAACCGGGCTCCCTCCCGGGGTGCCGACCCCCCCGGCAGGAACAGCGCCGCGGAGGCCTGGTCGCGCTCGAGCTTGGGCGCCGCGGCGGCCCAGCTCCGGGCGACGACGGGGGTGACGTCGAACCCTTCGGCGGCCTCGATCGCCGGGGCCATCGCGGCGTCCATCCCGAGCCGGCCGTGGCCCTCCAGCAGCCCGGCCCACCCGGCGACCGCGCCCGGAACGGTCACTGTCCACGGCCCGTCCGCGGGCATCGCCCCGTGCCCGGCCTCCCGGATCGCCTCGATGGAGAGGCCCGACGGGGCGATGCCCGCGGACGCGAGCGCCGCCGGGATGGCGGCCCCGGCCGGCCACACAAGGGCGAACAAGTCCCCGCCGACGCCGGTGGAGGGGGGGTCCACGACCGAGAGCACCGCGGCGGCCGCCACGGCCGCGTCCACGGCGGTCCCGCCTCGGCTCATCGCGGCCAGGCCCGCCTCGACCGCGTGAGGATGGCTCGTCGCCACCATCCCGCCGGCCGCGCGCACGAGGGCTCGTGAGGGGCCCGGTCGTTCGTCTTGCGCCCCGAAGACCACGGTGTTTACACTACCTGACATCTGAAGTCGGACTTCAGCCTGATGGTCCGGAGGGGGACGCCGGGGATGGAGGAGCCGCGTCGGGCAACGGACACCGTCGGCCACCGCGCCGGCTCCGGAGGGCCCACAGTCCGAGCTCGAGGGCTCACGAAGGTCTTCCCGCGGGGCAAGGTCGTGGCGCTCGAAGACGTCTCCTTCGAGGTTCGGAGCGGTCAGTTCACCTCGGTGGTCGGCCCGAGCGGCTGCGGCAAGTCCACCCTCCTGAGGCTCGTCGCCGGCCTCATCCCGAGATCCTCGGGCGAGCTCGAGGTCCACGGGTCGGAGGTGACCGCGCCGCGCACCGACATCGCGATGATGTTCCAGCGCCCGATCCTCCTCCCCTGGAAGACCGCCCTCGAGAACGTCGTGCTCCCCCGCAGGATCCGGGGGAAGCTCACCGATCGGGACTGGCAGGAGGGGCGCAGCCTCCTACGCCTGCTGGGCCTCGAGGACTTCCGGCTCGCCTATCCCCAGCATCTCTCGGGAGGCATGCAGCAGCGCGTGGCGCTCGCCCGCCTCCTGATCACCGGCGCCGACCTCCTCCTGATGGACGAGCCGTTCGCGTCGCTCGATGAGTTCACCCGCGAGCGGCTCAACCTCGAGCTCCTCCGGATCCAGTCCGAGGTGGACGCCACGATCATGTTCGTCACCCACAACATCACCGAGGCCGTGTTCCTCGCGGATCAGGTCCTCGTGATGACGCCGCGCCCGGGACGCCTGGCAGGTGTTGTCGAGGTGCCCTTCGGCCGCCCCCGGGCGATCGAGCTCCTGCGGACGCCCGAGTTCAACGACCTCGCGTTCAAGGTCCGCGGCCTCCTCGGTGAGAGCATATGAGGACGAGCGAGGAGCAGGACATCCGGACGGTCGAGGGGATCGCGGAGCCCGGCCGCATCAGCGGCCGGAGACGCCTCCAGCTCACGTGGCCGGCACTCCTCGTGTTCGTGGTGCTCGTCTCTCTCTGGGAGCTGGCCGCGCGCACTGGCCTCATCAGCCACCTCGTGCTCCCGGCTCCGAGCGGAATCGCGCTTGCGCTCGTCAACCTCTTCACGACGGGGATCATCTGGCAGCACCTCCGCGCAACCTTCACAGCGACGATCGCCGGGTTCGCGTTCGGAGCGGGGCTGGCGTTCATCCTCGCGGTGCTCTCGAGCTTCTGGGGGTGGTTCCGCCGAATCGTCTCCCCCTACATGATCATCCTCCAGGTGACCCCGCGGGTGGCCCTGGCCCCGATCTTCATCACCTGGTTCGGGTTCGGGCTGACCCCGAAGATCGTCATGGCGGCCACGATCTGCTTCTTCCCGGTCTTCATCAACACGCTCACCGGCCTCCTCAACACCGACGAGGAGGCGCTGGAGATGTTCCGCTCGATGGGGGCCAGCAACCGGCAGATCTTCACGCAGTTCACGATGCCCTCGGCCATGCCGGTGACGTTCGCGGGGCTGAAGACCGGCATCACGCTGGCGCTGATCGGGGCGGTCGTGGCCGAGTTCGTGGCCACCAGCCAGGGGCTGGGGCTCCTGATCGACCGGTTCACCTTCCGCTTGGCGATGGATGAGTCCTTCGCGGTCCTGCTCGTGCTGGCCCTCCTGGGCCTGGCGCTGTACGGGATCATGGAGTTCCTCGACCGGCGAGTGGTGTTCTGGACGCACGAAGAGAGGCTCTCCAAGAAGGAGATCCGGAGTCGGAGGGAAAGAGAGGAGACCGCATGAACAGGGCACGGTTCGTCGCCCTCCTCGCCGCTGCCGCGCTCGTCGCGTCGGCGTGTGGCGGAGGGGAAGGGGACAACGGGGGCGGTGATGGTGAGGTCGTCCAGATCGACTTCCTGCAACCACTCCCCAAGTCCATCGCGTTCTATCCGCTGTTCGTGGGCGAGCGCCTCGGCTACTTCGAGGAGGAGGGGGTGCGGGTCAACCTCCTGCCGTCCGGGGACATCCCCGCCACGGTCGCGGTGCCCTCGGGCAACGCGGACATCGGCTCGACGACGCCGGCGGAGATCCTCGTCGGCGCCGCACAGGGCGAGGACTTCGTCCTCATCTACGAGTACTACCAGAAGAACGTGTTCTCGATCGTGGTCCCCGAGGACAGCGACGTCCAGGACGTGGCGGGGCTGGAGGGCCGGAACGTCGGCATCACGTCCCAGGTCGGCGGGGACGCGGCGCTGGCGCGGGCGGCCCTGACCGAGGCCGGACTCGATCCCGAAAGTGACGTGACCCTCACGGTGGTCGGCGAGGGCGGGCCGACCGTCGCGAACGCGCTCCAGAACGGGGACATCGACGCCTTCAGCGGCGCGATCAACGACCTCGTGGCTCTGCAGGTCGAGGGGATCGGCTTCCGGAACATCACCCCCTCGAGCCTCGACGTGCTCCCGGCCTCCTCGATGATCGCCCAGACCGGGCAGGTCGAGGAGCAGGCGGACGCGTTCCAGGGGTTCCTGCGGGCCTGGGCCAAGGCGACGTACGCGGGGCTGTACAACCGCGACGCGGTGTTCGAGATGGCGCGCGAGGAGGTTCCCGAGGAGGCGCAGGACGAGGAGTTCGGGCGGGTCTTCCTCGATCAGGCCATCGAGCTCCAAACCCCCGTCGAGGGCGAGGACAGTTTCGGCGCCCTCAGGCCGGACGCATGGACGGCCGTCATGGAGCAGCTGATCGAGGGCGGTGAGCTCGAGGAGACGTTCGACCCGAACACCTTCCTCGACGACCGCTTCATCGCCGGTGCGAACGACTGGGACCGCGGCGAGGTCGAGCAGGAGATCGACGACTGGCTCGCGGAGAACGGCTGATCCGGAGATCATCGAGGGGTCGCGGACCACAGGTCCGCGACCCCAAGATGGCAACCGGAAGGA
>DATKBL010000128.1:0-5247 GCA_035513995.1 Actinomycetota bacterium | reverse complement strand
ATCGCCCGTCCCAGCTCGGCGGCGACGTACTCCATCTCCTCTCGGGCCCTGGCAGCGCGCTCGAGGTCGTGGTAGGCGTCGGCCTCCTCGATCTCCTGGCGAAGCTCCTCCACGCGCTCGCGGTAGGCCCTGCGGGCCCGGAGATCGAGGACCTCGCCGGCGTCGTCGGAGGCCACCTCGAGCCCCTCCTGGGCGGCGGCCCGCGACGCGCCGCGGGCCGCCGCCCCACCCTCCGCCGCCACGAGGTCGAGCACGTGCACCTCCGCCCCCGGCCGTCCCAGGAGGTAGGCGAGGTAGCGGAGGCCCTTCGTGTCCTTCAGTCGGAACGCATCCCCATCGAAGGCGATGGCCCAGTCGTCACCCTCCTTGCGGAAGACGGAGGCGGCGACCGGGCGCGGGGCCCCGTCCACCTCGAGGAACACGTCGGCCGCGCTCGCGAGCGGGGGCATCCCCAGTTCGTCGGCGGCCTCGCGGGCCTCGGCGGCCAGCTCCCGGGCCCGGTCCCGATCGCCGGGGAGACCTCGGGCGGTCAGCGCGCGGGCGGTCTCGAGGCGGGCCCTGGCCGCCCAGGGGCGCGCCCCCATGCGATCGTTCGCGGCGATCGCAGCGGAGCCGTGGCGGACCGCGTCCTCCCAGCGGCCGGCGACCGCCGCGGCGATCGCGACCGCCCGGGCCAGCGACCCCGCGGAGATCTCCGGCGCGAAGAGCGCGTTCAAGCCGGCGTAGGGCTCCAGCAGCGTGAACAGGGTCTCGCTCTGCTCTCGGTCCTCAAGCGCGCCCGCGACCTCGGCCAGGACGCTCATCGCCATGAGCCACTGGTTGTCGCGAGGGATGGAGGCGAAGCCGTCCGCGGCGAGATCCTCCAGCGCGTGCCGGGCCTCGCCCTTGCGGCCGAGCTCGACCTGGGCGAGCGCCAGTACGCAGCGGAAGAGTGGGTACCACGGGTAGTCGTCCACCGAGCGGCGCAGCACGCCGAGCGTCTCCTCGAGCTGCCCCCGGGTCCTACGTAGCGCGAAGGTCTGCAGGTGGAAGGCGACCTGGGGGTCGAGCTCGTCCGCTCTCCGGCCGATGTCGAGGGTCTCGGCCACGAGCACCTCCGCCGCGTCGAACCGGCCCTCGAAGAGGGCGAGGACGGCTCGGTACGAGGAGACGTACCAGCGCTGCATCACCTGCTTGAGATCCGTCGCCAGCCGCTCCGCGTCGTCCAGCGCCGCCTTCGCCGCCTGCATGTCGCCAAGGATCGTGAGCGCGGTGTGACGGACGAGGTGGCCCTCGATCTCGCGCTCGGGGTCGCGTGCGATCTTCCCGAGCCGAACCGCCTCGTCGGCGATCTCGAGCAGCTCCCGCGTGTTGTCGGGGCCCCAGACCGCGGCGTAGCGCCCGGCGAGGGCGTAGGCGAGCGTCGGGGGATGGTGCAGGCCCCGGGCCATCGCCACCGCGTTCGCGCTGAGCTCGTCCCGCCGCCGGACGTCGGGCTCGTCGCGGAGGGCGCAGGCCAGTCGGGCCAGCAGCCGCACCCTGGTGGGGGAGGGCTCCTCGCCGATCGCCTCCACCGCCTCCTCGAGGAGCGGGACGAGCCTGTGGTCGGGGCCCGCTCGCAGCCACACGAACCGTCCTCCGTACCCCAGCGCGGCCCGGGCCAGCCCCTCGGGCCACGTCCCGCGGGCGATCGCGGCCGCGGTGAGGAACGTTGCCTTCGACCCCGGACCGTCCCCCGCCTTCATCTGCGCGTCGCCCATCCGGAGGAGCAGCTCGCAGCGGGTCCTGAGGTCCGCCGTGAGGTCCGTGTCGAGGGCGTTCAGTGCGACGCGGTACCTGCGGACCGCCTCCTCGAAGGCCAGCAGTCGACTGGCCCGGTCCCCCGCGAGCCATCCGTACTCGACGGCCTTCCCCGCATCCCTCCCCGAGAGCGCGTAGTGGTGGGCGATCTCGGCCAGGCGGGGCCCGGGATCCTCGCCCTCCGCCTCCTCGAGGAGCCCGGCGATCTCGTGGTGCAGGTCGGCTCGCTGGGGCGGATCGAGCTCTCCGTACAAGGCCTCCCGGATCAGCGCGTGGTCGAACCGCAGCCTCTCCTGAGCCCCGGGGACCCGGCCGATCGCCCTCACCGCCGACGCCTCGTCGAGGAGCGAGGCCAGGTCACCCGCGTCCCGACCGACGGCCTGGGCGAGCACGTCCGGCTCGAACTCCCTGCCGATCACCGAGGCCACGCTGAGCACGCGGCGGCACTCGTCGGAGAGCCGGGCCAGACGCCGCCCGATCACCTCACGGATCCCCACCGGCACGCCGAGGGGCCGCCCTGCGCCGCCGCCGGCCCCGTCGAGCAGGTCCTCGGCAGCGAGCAGGCGGACCATCTCGCCGATGAAGAGCGGGTTCCCCTCCGTCTCGTCGACGATCGCGGCGACGAAGTCGTCCGAGGGCTCGGATCCGGTGACGGCCTCGATGAGCGCGGCCACCTCGCCCGGGGCCAGACCCGAGAGGTGGAGCCCGCGAGTCTTGGCGCCGCGGGCGATCTGCGTGAGGGTGGAGGCGAGGGGCTCCGCGATCGTGGGGTCCACGTCCCGGTACGTGCCCATCACCAGCACCGGCATCTCGTCCACCTGAGCCGCCAGGAACTCGAGCAGGAGAAGCGACGACTCGTCCGCGGCGTGGAGGTCGTCGAGGACGAGGACGATGGGGCGGCGCTCCGCGGCGGCCCGTAGGAAGGAGGCGGTGGCGTCGAAGAGACGGAACCGCGCCGAGCGCGGGTCGAGCGAGGGAGGCACCTCGGGGAGGTCGGGAAGGGTCTCTCGCACCTCGGGCAGCATCTGGGCCAGGTCCGCGCCCCCGGTCGAGACCAGCGATCGCAGATCCGAGGGCTCGACAACCCGGATCAGGGAGCGAAGGGACTGGACCCACGGCCAGTAGGCGGGGGCGCCCCCCGCCTCCCAGCACCTCCCCCAGAGGACGGTCGCGCCCCTCTCCCGGGCCAGCTCGGAGAGCTCATCCGCCAGACGGCTCTTCCCGATGCCCGGCTCCCCGGCGAGGAGGAAGAGGCCCCCCCGACCCTCAAGCGCGTCGGCGAGGCCCGAGAGCAGGGCGTCCAGCTCGCGGCGTCGGCCCACGAAGGAGCCGCGTGGATCCATCGCTCCCCCCAGCGGAGTCTAGCGCGGGGGGGAGGTGGCAGGTCGCTCCAAGCCGGCCACGTTGGCCAGGCTGGCCCTGGCCAGCGAGGCTCGGAAGGCCTCTGCGGCGCCCGCCCACGAGGGATGGACCGCGCACGTGTCCTCCCAGCGGCACGAGCCCCCCCGGAGGGTGCACTCGGCGGTCCTCAGCGGTCCGTCGGCGGCCTCGACCACCTCGAGGAGCGTGATGGATCGGGGGTCGCGGAGGAGACGATACCCGCCCTCACGGCCCGCTCTGGCCTCGGCCAGCCCGGCCCGAGCGAGCAGGCCCAGGACCTGGGGTGTGTAGCTGCGGGGGAGGTCCATGTCGGAGGAGATCTCCCGGAGCTTGGCCAGGCCGCCGCCCCAGCGGCGCGCCAGATGGATCGCCGCCCGGACCGCGTAGTCGCCTCGTTTCGTCAGGGTCAGGTTCATCGAGCAACCTTACCTTGCCAGTACACGTTGATAAGAGTACCCTACGTTTACAAAGAGAGTAAAGGTTGTCGAGGGAGGGAGTCGAGGGAGGGATAGGAGATGCGGTTCCTGAAGATGTGGGTAGCGGCCACGGTGAGCGTGTGGCTCCTCGTCGTCGGCGTCGTGCTGACCGGCGCGGGAGGCCCGCCTGATAGCGTCTCCATCGCGGCCCAAGAGGCGGCGTTCCGGATCGAGGGGGAGGGGACCGGTGAGATCGTCGAGGTCGAGCTCGACGCGATCGAGGTCGAGCAGGAGATCGCCGACGGGGTCACCTACCATGCCTGGACCTTCGGAGGGACCGCTCCGGGCCCGGTGATCAGGGCGAAGATCGGCGACACCATCCGCTTCACGCTCAACAACAAGACGAACCTCCAGCTGTCGCACTCGATCGACTTCCACGCGGCCCAGACCCCGTGGAGCGTCAACTACCAACCGGTCCTGCCGGGGGACAGCCTCACCTTCGACTGGGTGGCCAGGTTCCCGGGCGTGTTCATGTACCACTGCGGTGTGCCGCCGGTGCTGCACCACATCGCCAACGGCATGTACGGGGCGATCATCGTGGAGCCGGCCGACCCCCTGCCCGAGCTCGAGCCCGCCCGCGAGTATGTCCTGGTCTCGAGCGAGTTCTACCCGGGCGACGATCCCGTGCAGGGCGTGTACGAGGGCGACCCGGCCAAGATGGAGGCCGCCGAGCCCGAGTACGTCGTGTTCGACGGCAAGGCGAACCGGTACCTCGAGGAGCCGCTGGTGGCTCGCCCCAACGAGCTGATCCGGATCTGGGTGATGAACGCCGGGCCCACGATCGACAACGCGTTCCACGTGATCGGGGCGCTGATCGACCACGTCTACCCGGACGGCAACCCCACGAACGCGCTCAACGGCATGCAGACGTGGAGCATCCCTCCGGGCGGCGGCGCCATGTTCGAGCTCCGGATCCCCGACGAGGGCCAGTACCCGTTCGTGAACCACGCGTTCGCCTACACGGGGCTCGGGGCGCTCGGCATCCTCGAGATCAGCGAGGACGCGCCGCCCGCGCCGGAGTCCTACCCGCCGTTCGGCAACCCGTGGGACGGCGGCGTCACGGAAACGGTCGGCACGGTGGACGGCGAGGCCCCGGCCCAGCCCGAGGAGGACGAGGAGCCCGCGGACGGCGGCGGGGGAGGCGACGGGGTCGTGCTGACGATGGCCGACCTCGCCTACGACCAGACGAGCCTCATGGTCCAGCCGGGCGACACGATCACCCTGGTGAACGACGACCCGATGGTGCACGACGTCACGGTGGACGAGCTCGACCTCCAGGCCACCGCGGGGCCGCAGGAGACCGTCGAGTTCACGATGACGGACGACGCCTCCGGCACCTTCACCTTCTACTGCTCGATCCCAGGCCACCGGGAGGCGGGCATGGAGGGCAGCGTGATGATCGGAGCTCACTGACCGGAGCGGGGAGGGTCGGCCCGAGGCCGACCCTCCCCGCTCGCTGGTACGATACGAGCGTGCTTGCCCTCTGGATCGCGCTCGGCGTCGTGGGGGTCCTCCTCCTGGCCTTCGTCCTCGTCTTCAACCGGCTGGTGCGCAACCGGAACCGCGTGGACAACGCCTGGGCCGGGATCGACGTGCAGCTCCGCCGCCGCTA
>DATKBL010000127.1:0-3809 GCA_035513995.1 Actinomycetota bacterium | reverse complement strand
GGAAGAGCCGCTCCGTGCTCGGGTCGCTCGTCTCGAGCGCCTCCCGGAGCTGCCCGGGGAGCGACCGGAGGAGGTCGCGCTCGTCTCGCGAGACCTTGAGGCGATAGGTCCCTCGGCGGGTGCGGCGGACCCGCGGCCCCGTCATCAGTCGTCCTTCTTCATCGTGGCCCAGAGCCCGTGCGCGTGGAGCCTGGACGTGTCGAGCTCGGCCTTCTCCCGCGTCCCCTGAGAGACGACCGCGCGTCCCTCGTTGTGGACCTGGAGCATGAGCCGGTGCGCCTTCTCCCTCGGATACCCGAACAGCTTCTGGAAGACGTAGGTCACGTAGGACATCAGGTTGATGGGGTCGTTCCAGACGATGACGAGCCACGGCCGGTCGCGATCGACATGCTCGTCCTCACGCGGCCGGTCCAGCTCCGTGGGCGCGGGGGACAGCCCCATGCGGACCAGGATACCGGCGGCTACAGCTCGGCGACCTCGCGCGTGCCGGCCCTCCGCATCGAGCCCCATTGCCCCGCCCTGCGACGAACCTGGAAGCAGGCGAAGAATCGCTCGAACACCAGGACCTGACGGTAGCCGGCGAACTCGAGGAACGACGCGGCGAGCAGGAGCATCCGGTCGCGCGCGCGTGGATAGCGGGCCAGGAGGAACGACTCGATCCCGGCCGCGAACTGGCTGAACAGCACGCTATAGAGGAGCGCCAGCAGCAGGAACAGAGCGGCGAACTGGGCGAACAGCACGCCGGTCAGGGCGCTGACGATCAGCGCGGCGTAGCCGAGCACCTCGACGACCGGCGCCGCCGCCTCGAAGACCCAGTAGTAGGGGACGCCGATCATCCCGAGCCGCCCGAACCGCGGGTTGAACGTCATGCTCCGATGGCGCCACAGGGTCTCCAGCATGCCCCGCTGCCATCGATTCCTCTGGGCTCGGAGGGACCTCATGTCGGAGGGCACCTCGGTCCAGGCGATCGGGTCGGGGGTGAAGAGGATCTTGTAGGGCTTGCCGAGCGCCCGATAGTGCCGGTGGAGTCGGAAGACCACCTCCATGTCCTCGCCGACCGTCTCGGTCCAGTACCCCTGGATGGCGACGAGCGCCTCCTTGCGGAAGATGGAGAAAGCTCCGGAGATCAGCATCAGGGCCGACAGCTTGCTCCACGCCGCACGCCCGACGAAGAACGCGCGAGCGTACTCGACCACCTGGAACCGCTCGATCCATCGCTTCGGCACTCGGAGCGACGTGACCCGCCCATCCTCGATCACGGCGCCGTTCACCGGCCGGATGGTCCCCCCGATCCCGACCACGGTGTCGTCCTCCCCGAAGACGCGGGAGGCGCGGAGGACGGCGTCGGCGTCGAGCATGGTGTCGGCGTCGATCGCGCAGATCAGCGGGTAGCGGGCCGCGTTGATCGCACTGTTCAGCGCGTCGGCCCGACCCCCGTTCACCTTGTCCATCACCACGAGGTTCGGGTGGCGGAGCGAGCGGTAGATGCCGCGGACCTCGGCGCTCGGGAGCACCTGACGGTAGGCCATCGGGACCTCGATCAGCGCGAAGTGCTGGCGGAGCCGCTCGAGGGTCGAGTCCGTGGATCCGTCGTTCACCACCACCACCTCGTACCGAGGGAAGTGCATCGAGAGCAGCGCCCGGACGCTCGCGATGATCGAGGCCTCCTCGTTGAAAGCGGGGACCAGGATCGAGACGGGTTTGGCGACGTCTCGGGAGAGGTGATCTCCGAGCGCGAGCGGAGACAGCTCGCGCGAGTACACGATCACCGAGCGCACCCCCAGGTACCCGAAGTAGGCGTACGTGAGGGCCAGGACGGCGAAGTAGAGGAGCACGAATTGTTCGTAGGAGATAACGAGCCATTCCATCAGACGGCCTGCCGGAGCTGCTCGGCGGTGCCGAGGTCGATCCGCCGATGGTCGAAGAGGAACTGGATCGCCATGTGGCGGGCGTACCGGTCCGGGTGGGAGCGCGCGGCCCAGCCGAGCATCTCGGCGCCGGCCGTCCCGTGCCCGCCCATCGTCTCGGCGGCGGTGCGCCGGACCCACCACGACCCATCGCCCAGCATCTCCCACATGCGAGAGGCGACGGACCCGAACGGGAGCAGCTCGGCCGCGCGCGTGGCCTGGACGCGGACGAAGTCGACGTCGTCGTAGAGCCCTCGGCGGACGCTCCGCTCCGCGGCGCCCGGGATCGTTCGGATCCCATGGAGGGCCCGCAGAGCCGCGGCTCTGATCTCCGGATCGAGGTCCTCGACGAGGGGGGCGATCGCGATCGTGAGGTCCACGCGCTCGAGCCGGCCGGCGGCCTCGATCGCCGCCCAGCGCAGCCAGCGCGGGGTCGGGTCGTGGAACAGCTGGATCGCCACCCCCGAGCAGGCGTCCTCGAGCAGCATCAGGGCCTCCAGCGCGATGCCGGTCGTGATCCGCTCGTCGTCGAGCGCCTCGGCGAACGCCTCCTGCGCCTCGTCCAAGGCGGGCCCCTCGGGATAGAGGGCGAGCGTCCGGGCGGCGGCGCGGACCGCCATCCCCCGGGTGCGCGCGTCAGCCTCGTCGGTCTCGAGCAGGACGGGGAAGAAGGTGAAGGCGAGGCGCGCACGGGCAAGACGGTCGAGCGCGTCGAGGCGACGGATCAGTCTCCGGGAGCGGAGCGGCCGGATCAGAACGTCGCGATGCCAGTATCGCTCGAACAGCTGGTCGATGGCGCGAGCCCGCCCTCCCCGCAGCTTGTCTCGCACCTCGAGCAGCCCTTCGAGGGCCACGGGGGGGAGCGGTCCCTTGGGGGCCTCTGCTCCGAAGACGACGCCGGTCCAGCGCTCGGTCCACGCCCGCACGTCGGCCTCGCGCCGCGCCTGTCGGCGGGCGCCGATCACGTGGTAGCCGAGGATGAACCCGACGATCCCCAGCAGCGCCGTGGTCGTCAGAAGCAGGGCCGCGAGCAGGGCTCGGCTCGGTGTCGCGGCCGGGAACAGGCGTGAGGCGGCCGGGATGAAGCTCCAGGTCAGGAGCGCCAGGGCCGCCGCCTGGAGGACGAACCCGGCCAGGACGAACAGCGCGTAGGCCGTATCACCGTATCGTCGCCACACACGGTATACATCGGCAGGCCGAATTACCGTCTTGACCTGCGGTTTCTCAGATCGCGGCGCGCACGGCCTCCAGCAGTTCCTCCGGAGCGAAGGGCTTGGTCAGGTAGGTGGTGGCCTCGAACGCCAGCGCCCGCTGAACCTCGTGCTCTTGCCGCAGCGCCGAGAGCATGACGACGGGCGTCGTGCTCCCGAGATCCTCCCGGAGCTGGCGCAGCAGCTCCAGGCCGCTCGTCCCCGGGAGGTTGATGTCGAGGACGATCGCGTCCCAACCCTCGGCGAGGAGATCACGGGCATCGGAGGCGGTGCCTACGACGCGGACCTCGAGGTCGCCGAACTCGAGCGTCATCTGGACCAGCCTCGCGACGGTGGGGTCGTCCTCAACGATTAGGACCGTCGACACGACGGGCATCGTACTCGCCACGGAGCGTGGACGGAAGTACCGTTTTGCCCCGGGAGCCCCGTCTTATCCGAGGTCTGGGTTCGCCCGGCCCCGGCCGCGCCGGAGTCCGCTAGCGCGTTCGCCGTCGGGACGGGTAGGCTGGACCTCCCCGCGGCGAAGCGAGAGGAGCGGACGATGGAGTTTGGGGTGTGCTTCGCGCCCGACCCGTCCCCGCGGCGATGGGTCGACCTGGCCGTGCAGGCCGAGGGCGCCGGCTTCGACTACGTCTGGATGTGGGATTCGCACGTTCTCTGGCAGGACATCTATCCGATCTTCACGCTCATG
>DATKBL010000126.1:0-16712 GCA_035513995.1 Actinomycetota bacterium | reverse complement strand
CTGGATCGCGGCCAGCTCGTCAAGGGCCTCGAGCGACTGCCCGGACGTGAGGTGCTTCCTCGAGATGTCGATGTGGAGGGACATCCTGTAGAGCATCTGGGCCAGGTCGTCGTGGAGGTAGCCCGCGATCTGCGTCCGCTCGTCCTGCCGCTCTTCGGCCATGCGGTTGGAGAGCGAGCGGAGGATGACCTCACGATCCTTCAAGGCCCTCGCCGCGTCCTCTAGGGCACGCGTCCTAAAGAACATCTGCCGAACGAGAAGCAGCGGCATCACGAACACCGCGACTGCCCAGGGATCCACCACCACGTGAAGCCGGGCCAGAAGAAGCCCAAGGAAGCCGAGGCCTAGATAGGAGACGCCGAATTCCATCGGATTGCCGATTCGAAATCGTCGAAGGACGGCCCCAACCCGCATCCGGTGCATCAAGCTGGAGTCAGTGGCGACGAGCAACACATTCACTGCGTAGTCGCTCAACACCGCGAGCAGCGCTACGGGGAATACGCTTGTTAGGGAGTCGATCTCGTAACCGGCAAGGCCGTGGAATACAGCGGACGCCGTCATGACCGCGAGGCTCGCTTGGGCTCGATTGAAAAGCGCGTGGAGAACCGTGACCTCTCTCTTTATTTCTCGGGGATCTGATGAGGCAAGGAAAGTAATGGCACCCGCCACACCCGGTTCGTACAGGAACGCCACGGCCATGAACAGGGGTAGGGCCACACTCACCTGAAGTGACCGCCAAGCGGGGACGGGCAGAAACTCGACCACGCCAATCGTTACCGTCCAAAAAACCACGTCCCACACGGTGCCTTCATCGAAAACCGAGCGGAGGGAACCAGTTGCCAAACCAGCTAGCAGTAGCGCAAGAACGGGGAGGATGACGGTGAGACGAAACAACCGCAGACGGCCCGGCCCCCCGAGACGGAAGGCGTTCCTGACTCTCGTATGGGTCACGGAAGTATCCATCGCACCTCGAAATCAGCATAGCCCCTGAGGCAGGGGCGATTCGCGTTGGTGGCGATGATCGATTTCTCCATACAGGTTCTGCTGTAAGGCAATGTCCCCCTTGTGGCGGTTTACCCCCTCGGACATACTACCGATAGCTTGGTCCCCCATTCGGGGGTCACAGGCAGGAGAGTTAGGTCATGGGATCGAGTCGAGAGGGAGGAGTACGCTGATGCGTCTAGTGACTAGGTTCGCGACGGCGATTAGCTCGCTGGTGGCAGTTCTGCTTGCTGGCGGCGCTCACTGGAAGTCCTGACGGCGACGAGCTGCTAACCAGCGCGTCACCTGCCCGCAGGGGCATTGCCGCGGGGCGAGGTTTTCGCCAGGTTCTCGCTATAAGGGGAGCCGCACGAGAATCTTCGTCCCGCGGCCTTTTACGCTCTCAATGGTCACACTTCCGTCCAGAGCGGCGATGCGCTCCCTCAGCAGGGCCATTCCGAAGTGTGGCCCTTGCTCTATGAGCTCACTCGAGGCGAAACCGATACCATTATCCGACACTTCAAGCGTTGCTTCTCCCGCTCGCTCGGTCAAACGCAGGCGAATCTCGCTAGCATTCGCGTGCTTCAACGCATTGAGGATGCTCTCCCTAGCTGCCTGATAGAGAGCGACCTGGTACACAGCGGGAAGACCGACTTCCTGAGGGAGATCGACGACGATGCTCGCCCGCCAATCCCGTCTCAGTTCCCTCGTTAGGCTATCGAGGGCAGCCAACAAGCCGCGGGGGCCCAATGGAGACCCACGCAAGCCGCGGATCACCTCCCTCAAGCCCTCGTGCGCTGCCTGGGTGGCGCGGTCGATATCCACCAGCTCAGCTGTGACCATTTCATTGAACTCGTTCTTCAGAATGGTGTTCAATCCCATCCGAACTCGGATGATGGATTGAAGCACGTCATCGTGTAGCTGCCCGCCCACCAAGAGCCGTTCGTCTCGTCGCTCCTCCACGACTCGATCCAGCGCCCGCATCAGCAACTGTTGATGTGTGGCCAAATCCTCTCCCAAACGTTCCAGTTGACGACTCCTCATGAGAGATTGCCGAGCTACCAGAGCCGAGACCAACAAGATCGCAACTGGCCATTCACCTGCGTCCACATACAGTCTCGCGAAGAGAATCGCCAACAGGCCGTACGCCAGGTATGTCGCCGAGAACTCCCACCAAGACCCAACCTTCAGGCGCCATAGTTCCCGTAGGAAGGAGTTCCTCGCGGACCCGTCCACCACTCTCACTACCGTCACCAGGGTCGCGTTTACTGCGTAGTCAGCGAGAAGCGCTGCGAGAGTCGGCAGAATCAGCGATTGGATCTTCATTACGTCTGGGCCGAACGCGTGAAGGACATGGCCAGCCGCGAGGACGCTAAGGGCAATCTGGGCTCGATTGAAGATGGCTCGGCTAATTCGCACCCGGCCTCTGAACTCCCGAATGTCGAGCGCAGCCAGACACGCGACCGAAGCCGCGAGTTCGGGCGTGTATAGAAGAGCCACGGCGAGGAGGACAGGCACATCCAATGTTAGGGACAGAGGGCCGACCTTGATCGGGAAGAAATCGATTACCAATACGATTGCTATCCAAAATAGCAGCTCAGGCCAGGAAGCCAGCCACACTCCCACCCATCGATCAGCGCCCTGAACCATCCACGCAACGAAGAGGGCGAGGACGCCCACTGTAAGGCCGACGGAAGCTGTCGACTCAGTCTGATCCTTCGCCTCGCCTAGAACGGTGGCGTCGGTGGCTGCCATGGTGAACGAATCGTCGCGCCCGCGAGGAGCGGGAGTCAATTCCTGGAAGGGTGAAAAATGTGTCCCCCAGGTGGGGGATGTGGTGACTAGGCGTGCTCCTGGACCCACGCAGCGCCGGGCTCGCAGAACTCCCGGAAGTCGCACCAGCGGCACTGAGGCCCGGGCGTGGCCTCGAAGTCTCCCGAAGCGGCCCGGCGGAGCGCCTCGAGGACCCGCTTCCGCGTCTCCTCTGGGTCGCCTGCCGGCCGGCTGACCTCCTCGCCTGAAGCGAGATAGAAGTACGTGAGAGTGAGGTCCTCGGCCGACTTCCCCCAGATCTCGACGCAGGCGAGCGCGTAGAGGTCGAGCTGGAGCCCGGCGAGCGGATCGTCCTCGGGCCTGAGACCGGTCTTGTAGTCCACGACCTCCCATGGGCCGTCGGGCGCGCCGAAGACCGCGTCGATCCGCCCGCCCACGACGCTACCGTCGAGATACAGGAGGAACGGCCGCTCCGCATAGAGGGGCACGACGTCGGCGAAGCGGCTCTCGCGGAAGGCCTGACGCATCTCCGTGGCGGCGCCCGGGTCGCCCATCCGCTCCTCGGTGGCCAGGTCGGGGAGATCCTCGACGTCGAGAAGCGCCACCTGGCCGCGGGACTGGAGCTCGATCCAGCGATGCACCTCGCTGCCCAGTCGGGCGGCCCGGCTCGGCCGCCGCGGCAGCGGGCGCACGTGCGACCAGTAGAAGAGCTTGGGGCACCGCTGGAGGTCGATGATCGACGAAACCGACAACGTGGCGGGGAGGGGCGGCGGTCCCTCGGAGGCCATCCGCTCCTCGATCCGCGCCGCGCGCTCCCGGTGCGCGGCGGTCTCCCGGCGGAAGGACTCGAGCTCTCGCGGCGAGAGGACGCTGTCGGCGCGGCGCTCCGCCGCATCCGGCGCCTCGAGCGCCTCGACCGCCGCGGCGCGCCATCCCTCGGGGAAGAGCTCGTCGGTGTCCTCGCGCCGGCCGGGGCCCGGCCAGTCGGCGGCCTTCTCGGCGAGCAGCGCCGCGATCGGGTTCTCCTTGGACGGCTCGGCCACGAACAGGAGCTCCGCGCCCGGCGTCGACGTGACCTCCTCGAAGAAGCGCGAGGGCGAGAACGGATCCTGGGGACCCTCGTACCAGTAGGCGGCCGAGACCACGATCGTCTCCTGGGCCCTGGTCAGCGCCACATAGCCGAGGCGCCGTTCCTCCTCGAGCTGCTGCTCCCGGAGAGCGGCGCTCCAAGCGTCGATGTCGCCCTCGAAGTCGGGGAAGTCGGACTCGTCGCGCCGCATCTCCAGGGGGATCGCGGTCTTGCCGAGCAGCGGGTTCTCGCGGGTCCGGAGGTTGGGGAAGATGCTGGAGCCGCTGAGCTGATGCTCGGCCATCCCGGGGACGAACACGACCGGCCACTCGAGCCCCTTGGCCTTGTGCACGGTCATGAGCTTCACAGTGTCGGACTCCGAGGCCTGGGCGGGCTCGAGCTCGTCCTCTGCCACGAGGGCGGCATCGAGGTACGCGATGAAGGCCGAGAGAGTGGCATCGCCGTCGAGGGACGTGAAGGCCGCGAGGTGGTCCACGAGGTTGAGGAGGTTGCGGCGGGCGGCGCGGGCCGGCGGAGTCGTGGAGGCCTCCAGCTCGCGGAGGAGGCCTGAGACCTCCAGCACGTCGGCCACGAGGTCGCCCAGCGGCTGGCGCACCCGCGCGCGCAGGCTGGCCAGGTCGACGCGGAACTCCTCGAGCCGCTTCCGAGCCTCATCGGAGAGGCCCTCGATCTCGTCGAGATGATCCACCGCCTCCACGAGGGCGAAGCGCACCTCGCCGGGGCTCCGGTCGGACTCGAGCTCGTCGGCGAGCGAGCGGTTCTGATCGGTCGACCACTGCGCCAGCACCGCCAGGTCGCGGTAGCCGATCCGCCAGCGGGGGCCGAAGAGGATGCGGGCGAGTGAGACGTTGTCGCCGGGGTTCTCCAGGAGACGCAGCCACGCGACGACGTCCACGATCTCGGGGAGCTGGAGCAGGCCGCCCAGATCCACGACCTCCACGGGGAGGCCTTCGTCGCGGAGCACCTGCGCGAGCGGGCCGAAGAGCTTCTTCTTCCGGCAGAGGACCACGAAGTCCCCGAACGAGAGCTCGGCGCCGTCGCGCCCGGGCGAGCCCCGCATCTCCAGGATCATCCGGGCGATGTGCTTCGCCTCGGCCCGCTGGTCCTCGGCCACGAACGCGAGCACGCGACCCTCGCCGAGGGGCTCGTGGGGATGGAGGACCTTGCCAGCGGCCCGGCGCTCCACGGGGACGGGCTCGATCACGCGGTTGGCGGCGGCGAGGATGCGCGAGCCGGACCGGAAGTTGACGTAGAGCGGCAGATGACCGGTCTCGTCCGGCGCGCCGAAGTCCTCTCCGAAGGAGAGGATGTTGCGGAGGGTGGCGCCGCGCCAGGCGTAGATGTTCTGGTCGGGGTCGCCGACCGCGAAGATCGGGAAGCCGGGGCCGACGAGGTTCGTCATCAGGTCGGCCTGGGCGAGGTTCGTGTCCTGGTACTCGTCGAGGAGGACGACCGAGTATCGCTCGCGGAAGCGCTCCCCCACGGCGGGATGCTCCTCGGCGAGCCTGGCAGCGTGAGCGATCTGGTCGCCGTAGTCGACCGCCCCCATCTCGCGCTTCCTCGCCTGGAAGTCGGCGACCATCTGCGCCAGCTCAGCGCGGCGCCGGCCGATCGTGCGCCGGGTCTTGTCCACCCGGCTCTGGGGCTCGCCGAGCGCCTCCACGGTGGAGAGCTCGCGCGCGACGAGCTCGTCGGGATCGATGAGCTGGTTCGCGCACGCGTCGGCGAGCGCGAGGGTGTCGGCGACGAGGGAGGGGACCCACGCGGTCGGGATCCACTCGAGCTCTCGATCGTCGAGGAGACGCTCCGCGATCTGCCACCGCTCGCCCTCGGCGAGAAGGCGCGACGTCGCGGGGAGGCCGAGGCGCATGCCGTGCTCGTCGATCAGCGACGCCGCGAACGCATGGTAGGTGAGGACGGTGGCCTCCTCGCCGTCGGGGAGGCCGAGCCCCGCCGTCGCGCGTCGCACCCGGTCGGAGAGCTCCTCGGCGGCCTTGTTCGTGAAGGTCAGGCAGAGGACGCGCGACGGCGGGGCCCCCTCGTGATTGGCGGTGATCCGCCCGGCGTGCACGAGCGCCAGGTAGACGACGCGGGCGGCCATCACCGCGGTCTTCCCCGATCCGGCCCCCGCCACGACCGCCGCGGGCTCGAGCCCGGAGGAGATCGCGTTCCACTGCTGGACCGTGGGGGTGCGACCGCCGAGCGCCTCGACGATCTCGGGGGGCGTCCCCTGATGGAGATCGGTGTCGGCCGCGCTCACACCGGCACCTCCCCACCCTCGATCTGGATCGGGCAGATCACCCGGAGCGCGCAGCGGCGGCACTCGTCGTTGGCGACCGGCTTGAAGTCCTCGGCCCGGACCCGCCCGATCAGCTCCTCGAGGCGCGCCTCCGCGAACTCCTCGTACCCCTCGACCCTCGTCGCGAGGAAGCCGCGCTTCGTGAAGCCCTCCTTGTAGTGTTCCTTCCCCAGGAAGGCGAGCTCGAGGTACTTCGGCTCCCCGAGCCCCGAGAGCTCGGGGTCGCGCTTCACCCCGAGGTAGTAGGTGGCGAGCTGGAGATTGCTCTCGATGTCCTTCTGGGTGGGCGCGTTCTTGCCGCTCTTGTAGTCGAGGATGTGGAGCCCGCCGTTGTTCATCTCGAAGATCGCATCGATGCGACCCCGCAGGTGCGCGCCGGCGATCTCGAAGGAGAAGGCGGCCTCGGACGCGACCGCGTCGCGCCGATCGTGCTCGACCCAGCGGCGCAGCATCTCCTCGGCGTCGATCCGGCGCCGATGCTCGACCGCGCGGTGCGGGAACTGCTCGGGCTCCCAGGCGGCGTCAAGCGCCTCGATCAGGGCGTCGGGCTCGCGAGGGAGCTCGCCTTTCTGGACGCGCTCGATGATCTCGTGGATCAGGGACCCGAGCCACATGTAGTGGGTGGCGTCGGGGTCGAGCCCGAGCTCGGTCTTCCCCAGATAGAGGAGGCCACAGGCCTCGAGGGCCTCCAGGCGGGAGAAGCTCGTCTGGAACTCGCCCTCGCGGATCGGGTGGCCGGGGTCGGTCCAGTCGCGGCCGTGCCACCACGCCCCGGGCCGGGCGCGGGTCGCCGGAAGGGCGGCCGCGGCCGCGAGGCGCTCCTCGCGCGGGGCCTCCGGGTCGGCGAGCCGGAGCCGCAGCGCGGCCTCCATCGAGCGGAGCGAGACCGCGGGGGGGGCGACCTCGCGTGGCGGCTCCCAGACGATCCCCAGTCGTTCGGCGAAGCGGGAGGGCCGCCTGGGGCGGCGCGCACCGCTCGATGTCGAGGCGAAGAGCACCGTGGCCAGCCGGGCCCGCGAGACCGCGAGGCGGAACAGCGCGCGCTCCTCGGCGAGCCGCTCGCGGAGGCGGTCGGCGGGAGGCTTCGGGTCCACGATCGCCTCGAGGTCGATCAGCGCGGAACGAGCCCCCAGGCTGGGGAACTCACCCTCGAGGCAGCCGGCGATCAGCACGACGTCGAACTCGAGGCCCTGCGCTCGATGCGCGGAGATGATCCGCACGGCCTGCGGGTGCCGCTCCTCGGGGGGGATCCAGGGGTCGGGGCCGAACCCCGCCGCCTCGAGCGTGTCGAGGTAGTCCTCGATCCGCGAGCCGGGACGACGCTCGACGAAGCGCGAGAGGACCCCCGCCAAGGCGGCGAGCGCGTCGAGGTCCCGCTGGCGGCCCTCCTCCGCGACGAGCCCGCGAACGTGCGGGAGGCTGGTCCACAGCCAGTGGAACAGTCCGTCGGGGCCTCGTTCCTCCTCGACCGACGGCATCCGCTCGACGAGGTCGCGGAGCGCGAGAACGCGATCGCGCAGCGCAGAGGGGATCGCATCCGGGGGCGAGGTCAGGACCAGGTCGAGGAGCGAGGCCGAGGCGCGGCGAGCCTCCCGACGGAGACGCCGAGTCTCGTGGGGGTCGAGGCCTCCGATCGGAGAGGTCAGCACCGACTCGACGAGCTCCTCACGTCGCTCCTCTCGGAACACGAACCGCAGCAGGTCCACGATAGGGCGGTTCGCGGGCTCGGCGGCGATCTCGGCGGCCTCCGCGACGACGACGAAGGGGATCCGGTGGCGGGCGAGGGCGTGGCGGAGCGCGGTCAGGTAACCGCCGTACCGGCGGAGCACCACGGCCATCGCCTCCCAGGAGAGGTCCTCGTCCACGCGGCGCCGGAGCAGCTCGTGCGCGATCGCCTCGGCCTCCTCGCCAGGATGCGCGTAGAGACGCGCGCTCAGCCACTGCGGCGGGCCGTCGCCCACCGCGGTGGGGTGATCCAGGGCCTCCAGCGACCGCCCCTCGTCCGAGAGACGACGGCTCGCCGAGAGCTCGACCCGCTCGGGGCCGCCGAGGGTCTCGTCGAGACGCCGGTAGGGGTCGAGGCTGCCTCCCCGGTACGAGAAGACGTGGCCGGACGGGTCGGCCGCGACCACCGCGGTCCGGGCGCCGGCGGCCAGGGAGCGGAGGATCCCCTCGGCCGCGTGCGTGGCGTCCTGGTAATCGTCCACCAGGACGTGGTCGAAGCCCGCGTCGCTCTCATCGAGCACCCTCGCGGTCTGGAAGAGGAGGCCGGCGAAGTCGACCTGCCCCGCCGAGGCGACCGCGTCGAGGTACCGCCCGTAGAAGGCGGCCATCTCGCGATCCTCGTCCCGGGTGGAGATCTCGGCGAGCTCGCCCGGGTCCAGCAGCCGCTCCTGCGCGCGGAGCACGAAGTCGGCGGCCTGCCTCGCGAAGTCGGGCTCGGCGAGATAGACGCCGAGCCGGGGCCAGTCGCCGGCATCCTCGTCCTGGAGGGTCCCACGGACGAACGCGTACTGCTCGGGCGCGGAGAGGACCTGAGGCGGCTCCGCGTAGCCGAGGCGGTCGAAGGACTCCCCGAGGATCCGGAACGCGAACCCGTGCACGGTGAACACGGGGAGGTCCGGCAGCGACCGCTCCAGGCGGTGGATCAGCTCGTCGCGGGCGCGCCTGGCGGCGCGACGATCGAGCACGAAGAGCACCACGCGCTCGGGGTCGGCCCCCGCCTCCACCAGGCGTGCGAACCGCTCCCGGAGCAGGCCGGTCTTGCCCGACCCCGGGGGGCCGGTCACGACCAGCCCGCCGCGGGCATGGTCCAGCACCTTCCTCTGCACATCCTCCCAGGACATCAAGGGCATGCTACCGCCCGCGTCTGACATGACCAGAGGCGCGAGGCGCGGGCGCGTCGCTTTGCCTCGCAGAGGCGGCCTTCGATAGGGTTGGGGACATGGACTCCGCACGATTGCTTCGGCGCGCCCGCAACACCGAGCTTCCCTTCGCGGCGCTCCCCGCGATCAGGGAGCTGCGCGCCTACCTCGACGGCCTGGAGACCGAGATCGTCCACTTCGCGCGGGAGAAGGGCGCGACGTGGGACGAGATCGCCGAGGCCATTGGCATCACGCGGCAGGCCCTCTATCAGCGGATGCGCAACCGGGAGCGACGCTCCGGCGCCAAGCGCTGAGGCCCCTTCACCGCCGGGCTCGCGCCTCCCGCTCACCGACCCAGTCGCCCATCCTCCGGTAGGCGCCCGCCGGGTCCCAACCTTCCGAGGTGCCCGGGACGAAGCGAACGCTCAGCCCTTCCCTCTCGCCGCGGACCTGCGCGGCAGCGAGGAACCAGTCGAGGTCTCCGGGCTCGGCGGTGACCGGTCCGCTCGTTCCCGCGGTCCGCCGCGAGGGATCGTCCACCACGACCGGCGACATCCGGAAGACCCGCTCAAGCGCCGAGCGGGTCTCGGCATCCTCGACCCGGAGATGGACCCGGACGCCGTCCCACTCGGCCGCGCCCACGACGGTCTCGGGATCCTCGGGTCGGAAGAATTCGGCACGCACGCCCGAAGGATACCCGGTCAGCCGGGCCCCTCCTGGAGCGCGTCCAGGCTGCACCTCCGGCAGAGCGAGGAGCCGACGGCCGCGGGACGCCCGCAACGGGCGCACGGCTTCTGCTGCACAGCGACGAAACGATTGTCGGAGAGCCTACCGGTCCGCGCCACGCGCCCCTCGCGCTCAAGCTTGAGCAGGTGCGCCAGGACCGACCTCTCCGCGTGACGAAACATCGCCTCGGGCACGTCTCCCCCGTAGATCTCGGGGACCATCTCCTCGGGCACCGACCGGCCCGCGAGGACCGCGTCGAGCACCTGCCGCTCCCGTTCGTCGCGATGGGAGAGGTACGCCTCGATCCGGCCCACCGCGTCGAAGACCACCGGCCCGTGCCCCGGGTAGATGACCCGGGGGCTGAGGGCGAGGAGCTCCCCGAGCGACCGGACGTAGGCCGCCATGTCGCCGTCGGGAGGGTCCACGACGCTCGTCCCTCGCCCCAGGATCGTGTCGCCCGTGAACATCGCTCCGTCCGACTCCAGGAGGAAGACGAGGTGGTCCGACGTGTGCCCCGGTGTGTGGATCGCGCGCACCGAGAGGCCCCCCACCTCGAGCACCTGGTTGTGACGGATCAGCCGCTCGCCGTCCTCGGGCCGCAGCGCATAGACGGGAGCGCCGGTGGCCGCCGAGAGCCGGGTCGCGCCGGGCGCGTGGTCGGGGTGGCGATGGGTCAGGAGGATCGCCTCGACCGGCTCGGCCTGGTCGGCCACGGCGAGCAGATGACCGGAGTCGTCGGGCCCCGGGTCGATCACCACGCTGGGCCGGTCGCCGAGGACCCAGGTGTTCGTGCCCTCGAGCGTGAAAGGGCTGGGGTTGGGGGCGAGCACGCGGCGGATCCGGATCACGTCCGCCTCCTCTCCGGCCGGCGCCAGGCGCCCCGGACCCTCGCGTCGCGGTCCTCGTGCCCGGGCTCGAGCTGCTCGATCCGCAGCTCCAGGACCTCCTCGACACCGGACACGGAGGCCAGACGCTCCAAGGTGACCAGGGTGGGCCACATCAGCGGGCTCTCACCCCGCGTGCTCTCGACGAGGATCTCCTCGGGCGCGGCCCACCACGCGGCCTCGGCCTCGACGCCGTCGGGGACGGGATCGAGGCCCCGAGGCGCCGCCGCCGCGAAGAAGACCGCATCGAACCGGGACTCCAGCCTCTCGGGCGCCACCCATCGCGCGATCTCGACGAGATCGCCCGCGGCCGGAGGATCGATGTCACGCTCTTCGAGCGGGGGGCGGGCGTCCACGGCGACGAGCCCGGAGGCGGTGAGCAGCAGCCCCGTCTCCTCGTACAGCTCGCGCACCGCGCAGGCCCGCACGGCCTCGCCCCGGTCGCCGAAGAGCCTCTGGGCGAGCGGCCCGTCGCGCTCCTCCACCACCCCCCCGGGGAACACGAGGAAGCCGGGTGCGAAGCGGCTGGCCGCCGACCGGCGGAGCACCAGCACCTCCACGCCGCGATCGGCGGGACGGGCGACGACGACGGTGGAGGCAGGCCTCGGATCCACGCCGCGATTCTGGCAGACCGGCCGCGCTGGAGTGCCTGCTAGGCTCGGCCGTTGTGAGCTCGCACGCGCTCGAGGCCCGGCTGCGCGAGCGGATCCGCGCCGAGGGGCCGATCACGTTCGCCGCGTTCATGGAGGCCGCCCTCTACGACCCGGAGGGGTTCTACGCGGATCTCCCCATCGGGGCGGACCGCGACTTCGTGACCAGCCCGCACGTCTCGCCGGCCTTCGGGTCGCTCCTGGCCCGGCAGCTCGCACAGTGCTGGGAGCTGCTCGGCCGCCCGTCACCCTTTCGCGTCGTGGAGCTGGGGGCGGGGGACGGCACGCTGGCCCGGCAGGTGCTGGCCGAGGCGGCCACGGCGCCTCCGCTGGCCGAGGCGATGACCTACGCGGCCGTGGAGCGGAGTCCGGCGGCCCGGAAGGCGCTGGCGGAGGCGCGGATTCCCGTCGGCGAGTCGCTGGGAGACACGGCCCACGTCGTGCTCGCGAACGAGCTCCTCGACAACCTCCCGTTCCACCGGCTGCGCTGGCGAGAAGGGGGGGCGGTCGAGGTGCTCGTGGACGCCGGACCCGACGGCTTCGTCGAGGTCGAGGGCCCCGCGACCCCCGAGGCGCTGGGGGCGCTCGACGGGGAGCTCGATCCGGGCGAGGAGCGCCCGGTCTCACCGGCCGCGCTGGAGCTCGTGGACCGGATCGCGGAGACGCTCGCTCCCGGCTACGGGTTCCTCTTCGACTACGGCTTCGGCGAAGGGGAGCCTCCCGGCGAGGTCCACGCGTACCGCGGCCACCGGGTGAGCGGGGACGTGCTCTCCGAGCCGGGCAGCAGGGACATCACCGCGGCGGTCGACCTCGGGGCGATCGGGTCCCGTGCGCGGCGCGCGGGGCTGGAGGTCTGGGGACCGATCCCCCAGCGAGCGGCGCTCCTCGGCCTGGGGATGCGGCTGTGGCTCCAGGGCGTGCGGCGCCGGACCGAGGATGCCGAGGCGCGCGGCGACCACGACGAGTCGCGGCGTCTGTTTGAGGCGCGGAGCCGCGCTTCGATCCTCATCGACGAGACGAAGCTGGGGGGGCTGCGCCTGCTGGTGCTCGGCTCGGAGGGTCTCCCCGCCCCGGCAGCCGCCCTCGGGGACCGGGAGGCGGGCTGCTAGCGGTCGATGTCGCCGACGACGAAGAAGACCGACCCGAGGATCGCGATGAGGTCGGGCAGGAGCTGGTCCCGGAGCAGCCAGGGCAGCATCGAGACGTTCGAGAAGGACGCCGTCCGCATCTTGAGGCGGTAGGGCGACTCCCCGCCGTCCCCGACGACGTAGTACCCCATCAGGCCGAGCGGGTTCTCGGTGCGAACGTAGATCTCACCCTCGGGAATGTTGATCTTCTTGGGGAGCTTGGCGGCGCGGTACTCGCCCGCGGGGAGCTTCTCCATGCACTGCTCGACGATGTCGCACGACTGGTGCATCCGCTGGACGAGGACCCACAGGCGGTCGTAGCAGTCGCCGTTCCGCCCCACCGGCACCTGGAACTCGACCTCGCCGTACTTCTCGTAGGGCTCGTCCTTCCTGGAGTCCATCGGGACCCCGGAGGCGTGGAGGACGGGGCCGCTCGCTCCGTACGACACCGCCACGTCGGCGGGGAGCACCCCGATCCCCCTCGTGCGGTTGTGGATGATCTCGTTCCCCATGATGAGGTTGTCGAAGTCGCGCAGCTTCGCGCGAATCCACTTCAGAACCTCGCCCGACTGCTGAAGGAAACCTCGGGGCAGGTCGTCCTTGAGCCCCCCGACCCGCGCGTAGGAGTGGTGCATCCGTGCGCCGGTGGCGGACTCCATCAGGTCCTGGATCATCTCGCGCTCGCGGAAGGCGTAGAACATCGGGGTCATCGCCCCGAGCTCCAGCGGGTAGGAGCCCATGAACATCAGGTGGTTCAGGATGCGGTTCCACTCGGCCATCATCGTGCGGATCCACTGGGCGCGGTCCGGCACCTCGACCTCGAGCATCCGCTCCACGGCGATCGTCCAGCCGAGCTCGTTGTTGAAGGCCGAGAGCCAGTCGTGGCGGTTCATCAGCACGAGGACCTGGCGCCAGTCTCGGTACTCGGCGAGCTTCTCGGCGGCCCGGTGCATGTATCCGACCACCGGCTCGGCGCGGCGGATGCGCTCGCCGTCGAGCTCCAGGACGATGCGCAGCACGCCGTGCGTCGAGGGGTGTTGGGGGCCGATGTTGAGAACCATCTCCTCGGTGGAGAGGTCCTGACCCTCGGCCCTGATCAGATCCACGCCGCCGCCGCGGAGGAGCCACTGCTCCCCCATCGCGGTGTAGACGTCCTGGCCCTCGTCGGTCGTGTCGGCCATCGGCGCCGACTAGGGTACCCGAACCCCGGGCGGCGCCGGAAGCCGAAGCGCCCGGCCGCCTACGGGAGCTGGGACCGGATCCAGCTCTCGAGCTGGGAGCCCGACTCGAAGCTGGCGATCAGCGCGTAGCGAGGCTCCGTGTAGTGCTCGTCGTTGTGCCAGACCGCGTGCCACAGCCGCTCGGAGTCCACGATGAACTGCGCTCCCCGAGGCAAGGGGATGCGGCTCTCGGAGTCGGCGTCCTCCTTCTCCTCGCGGACGACCATGGACGATTCGGGGTTGTCGGTGAGCTGGAGCCACGCACGGATGACGAAGCCGGTCCCCTCCTCGGTGATCCGGTTGTTGTCGTCGGGGTGGAGGTTCTTGACCGTCTCCTCGTAAGAGTTGGGCTCAAGCTTGATGATCCGCACGCGGCCGAAGTTGGCCCCCACGCTCTCGACCCACTTCTTGATCGTGGGCGACTTCTCGATGTTGTCCTCGACCCAGACGCCGTCCTTGTCGGGCTTCCCGTGCTCCCAGAACCCGCGCGGATCGTGGTCGCCGTTCGCGGAGGCGAGGATGGCGAAGTTCGTGTCGCCCCCCGACTTCCAGTCGACGTACTCGAGGTTCTCCCACTCGCTCGGCTCGGGCGGGTTCTCGTAGCGCCGCAGCTCGACGAACCCCCTCTCCTCCATAATCGGCAGCGTCACGAACCTCTCGCGGCTCGCTCGGTTGACAGGCGTATCCATCGGCGGTTCTCCCTCGTCGGCAACGCGCGCATCTTAGCCCACGGACCCGGCATCCTCTAGGGTTCCGAGCATGGCCTGGATCGAGGTGCGAGGAGACGACGAGGCCGAGGGGCACCTGGCCGAGTTGTACGCGCGGATGCTGGACTCGACCTACGGACGGGTGGACATGATCATGCAGATCCACTCGCTCCATCCCGAGGGGCTTCGGACCCACGACGAGCTCTACCGGGAGGTGATGCGGAGCACGAAGACCCTCCGGAAGGTGGAGCGGGAGCTGATCGCGCTCGTGGTCTCGCAGATCAACGAGTGCCACTACTGAATCACGCACCACCGGCGCGGTCTGCGCCGGCTGCTGAGGGACGACGACCTCCTGGCGCTCGTGGAGCGCGACTGGCGCACCGCGGGTCTCGACGAGCGCCGGATCGCGATGCTCGCCTACGCCGAGAAGCTCACGCTGGCCCCCGCCACCGTCACCCGCGGGGACGTCGACGCCCTCCGTGAGGCGGGGTTCTCCGACGAGGACGTGCTCCACATCTGCCAGGTCACGGCGTACTACGCGTACGCGAACCGGATCGCTGACGGGCTCGGCATCGAGCTGGAGCCCTGGATCCCCGAGGACGCCGACCCGGCGCCCTAGTACTTTCGAACTACGACCTTGTAGGGAGGACCGCGTTCGAGGTCGGGACCTTCCTCACTACGGCCCCTCCTCTCATCGCTCGACCATGAGAAAGAGAGATGAGAGGAGCCGTTGTGCCCACGCTCACCGAGAGCGCTCAGCTCCATGCCGTGCCAGCCGACCCGCCTCCCTCGACCCCGCCGGTCGACGCGAGGCCGATCGGCCGCGTGCGCGTCGGCGCCGGCGCGGCGATCCTGACCTTCGCCATCCTGCACGGTCCCCTGTCGGGAACCACCGAGGCATCGTGGGTCGCGCCGAGCGCCGTGGCGATCGGGAGCCTCGTGATCGTGACCGGGATCCTCCAGGCGCGAGGCGCCCTCGGCGCGCGAGCGTCCCTCGTCGGTCTGCTCATCGACGTCGTCGCGGCCTTCTCGCTCGTCGCCCTCTACTCGAGCGATCCCCGCGGATATCTGTTCGCCCTCGTGCTGCTCACCCAGATCGAGGGGGGTGTCGTCCTGGGCAACCCCAGGGCCATCTGGTTGTGGGCGGGGACGACAGCCGGGTACGCAGGCCTCGAGACCTGGAGAAGCGTCATGCTGGAGCAGTCTCTCGACCCTGGGGAGCTGGCCCTCCGCGCCGGGGCGGCGCTGCTCGCCACCTACCTCGCGGGCCAGACGGCCGGCACGTTGACGGGCGAACGAGCGCGCGTCCACACCGAGCTCACGGGCCGCCGGGCGGGTGAGGTACGGCTCCGCTCACTCGTGGAGCGCGCCCCCGTGGGCCTGATCCTGGCGCGGTCCGACGGGACCATCATCCTGGCCAACGAGCATCTCCACCGGATCCTCGGTCGTCTTCCGGGCGTGCTCGAAGGCTCGAGCTTCTTCGATCTCTTCAACAACCACGGAAGCCTGGAGCAGGTGGAGCGAGCCGCCGCCGATCTGGCCTCGGGAAACATCCCCCTTTCGCTCGAGATCCCCGTGGCACGACCCGACGGCCGGCGGATCTGGGTGAGCGTCGTGGCCGACCTGACCCCCTCGGCGGGGCAGCAGCACATCTTCGCGATCGTCGAGGACGTCTCCGACCGACGCGCCACGCGCGAGGCGATGCGCGACGACAATGAGCAGCTCGAGCAGAGGGTCACCGAGCGCACGGAGGAGCTCGAGTCGGCCAACAAGGAGCTGGAGAGCTTCAGCTACTCGGTCTCACACGACCTCCGGGCGCCCCTCCGCGCGGTGGACGGCTTCTCGCAGATCCTGCTCGAGGACCACAGCACCCAGCTCGACGACGAGGGCCGGAGGGTGGTGGGTGTGATCGTCGAGCGCGTGGGGCAGATGGGACGGCTGATCGACGGCCTCCTGAAGTTCTCGCGCCTGGGACGACAGGAGTCGAACGACCGGCGAGTGGACATGACCGCCCTCGCGCGCGAGGCGGCGGACGATCTGCTCGAGCTGGAGCCGGACCGGACCGTGAAGGTGGAGATCGGCGACCTCGGCGCGATCGTGGGCGACCCGGGCTTGCTCCGCCAGGTCCTCCTCAATTACCTGGCCAACGCCCTCAAGTTCACCGCGCCGGTCGACCACAGCGTCATCGAGGTCGGATCTCGCGACGAGGGCGACCACCGCGTCTTCTGGGTCCGCGACAACGGCGTGGGCTTCGACGACGGCTACAAGCACAAGCTGTTCCAGGTCTTCCAGCGACTCCACTCGACGGACCAGTTCGAGGGGACCGGCATCGGCCTGGCCATCGTCCAGCGGATCGTCCACCGGCACGGCGGGCGGGTCTGGGCGGAATCG
>DATKBL010000125.1:0-5788 GCA_035513995.1 Actinomycetota bacterium | reverse complement strand
GAGCGGACGCAGATCGCGGGCTACCTCCACGACGACCTGGCCCAGATGCTCTACAGGATGTCCCTCCACATCGACATCTCGAGGAAGCACCTCACGTCCGGGCAGTCGCTCGAGGCCCTTGACGAGCTGGCCGCGATCCAGGACACCAAGGACCGGACCCTTCAGCTCATCCGCTCGTTGATCAAGGATCTGCATCGCTCCCCGCTCGGGAGGGCCGGGCTCACCGAGGCCATCAGCTCGTTCTGCGAGGACCTCGAGAAGAGCTCTGGCATCGAGTTCGTCCTCGACCTCCGCGAGGTGGAGATGCCCCCGCCCATCCAGCTCCTCTGCTACCAGGTCACGCGCGAGGGGATCATGAACATCATCAAGCACGCCGAGGCCACCCACGTGGACGTCACCCTCGAGCCGACCGGGGAGGGTGGTCGCGTCACGATCAAGGACGACGGCAAGGGGTTCGACCCCGAGCAGGGATCACCGGAGGGGCACTTCGGCCTCGCGATGATGCGCGAGCGCGCGCAGATCTCGGGCGGCTCCCTGACGATCGAGAGCGCCCCGGGCCAGGGGAGCACCGTCGTGGCCGAGTTCAGTACCGCGTGGATGTCCGACGCTGATCTGGAGAGCCATCGAGCTCTGGGTCTCTCCTCGAACGACCCCGCATAGCCGCCAATAGGAACCGCGCCGCTCCCGTGTACATCAGGACATCGCCCGGGCTCATCACCGCATCGAACGGCTCACGGACCGGGATCACGTCGCCGAGTGGTCGCAGGAGATCCTCGCTGGTTGCGAGGTGGTGCTTGTCTCCGGGCTCCGCATCGGCGAGCGCCTGGATGTCCTCCTCGTGCCCGATCTCGCGAAGCGCGTGAGCCGACACCGGCATCCCCTGGCTCACGAGGATCACGCCCAGGTTGAGGACCAGGCCGAGCAGGATCAGCCCGAACCCGCGGCTGCGGAGGTTCACCGTGACGACGACCATCAGCAACACGAACGAGAGTGCGAGCATCCCCGCCGGGACGAACCGTCCCCAGTCGGCCTGGACCGTGGGAGCGGGGGCGGCCTGGAGGGCGAGGGCGAGCGGGGCGAGCCACCAGGCGCGGATCCGCACGTCCGCGAGGTAGCGCAGATGTCCGTTCAGCCCCCATCCGAGCAGGAGCCCTATGGCGAGGAAGGCCCCGATCAGCAGCATGCCCGCTCCGTCCGCTCCGTCGGCATCCCACGGGCCCTCGGCCCGGGTCCCCACATCATAGGGGCGTGGAGCGGCGCTTCCGCTCATGGCCCGCCTAGGTCAGTCGGTTTGATTCTTCCTGACCATTTACCTACCATCGAGTAGCTATCTATGCTCCGCCGGGACCGCGCGAGGGTTCGCCTCGCCGGGATCGAAGGGACGAACGCTTATGGGAGGGGCAGGCGTCCTGACAAGAGACCATGGACCTCCCGCGCGCACCCACCGGCCCTGGACCGCGCTCGCGCGAGGGGCAGCATCGGATCGAGGAGGTTCACGATGAAGCGTGCCGTGGTCGGTCGCTCCCTGGTGGTGCTCACCGCGCTGGCTCTCGTCGCCGGCGCCTGCGTCGAGGAGCGCAACGCTCCCCAAGGAGGGGGCGGCGGCGAGACGACCGAGCCTATCCAGCTCGGCCTCGTCGCTCCTTTCTCGGGCACGGCAGCGTCGATCGGCAGGAACATGCGCGAGGGCATGTCGATCGCGATCGACGAGCTCAACGCCGCCGGCGGGGTCCTTGGACGCCAGGTCGAGCTGCTGGAGATGGACAACGAGTTCGACCCGGCGAAGACGAGCGAGGTGGCACGGGAGCTGATCCAGCGCCAGGAGGTCTCCGCTCTCTTCGGCCCGCCGGGCACGACCTCGTACCTGGCGATCGATGACCTCGTGCGCCAGGAGGAGGTCATCACCTTCCCGATCGTGACTGGGCCGCAGCTCAAGGCCGAGGTCAACCCCTTCACGTTCCGACTGATGATCCCGGACGACATCCAGGTGGGGCTGCTCGCCGACTACGCGGCTGAGCGATTCGAGAGTGTCGCGGTCCTCGCCGAGGACAACGAGACCGGCCGTTCGATCGCGGAGATGGCCGAGGAGGAGCTGGACGCTCGGGGCATGACGGCCGCCACGGTCGAGTTCTTCTCCGAAGACGAGCTCGACCTCTCGCCGATCGTGCTCGCGGCCAGCCAGGCCGACGCCGACGCGATCATCATCGGCTCGCACATCGGACCGTACGCGGCCAGGGTCGCCACGGCCGCGGACTCGCTGGGGTACGAGCCGCAGCTGCTGGGGCTCGCCGGGCTCACGTCGTACACGTTCGCCGACCTGGCCCGCGAGACCGCGGTGGGCACGGTGTTCGTCGCCCCGCCCATCCCCGTGCTGGCGGGGACGGACTCGCCGGCCGCGCAGACGTTCCATGAGACCTACGTGGAGCGCTACTTCGCGGGGGGAACGACCAGCGAGTCGGGGGCCGACAAGGTCACCGGCGCCGCCTATCTGACCTACGACGGGGTGATGATGTGGGCGAAGGCGGCGGAGGAGGCCGGCTCCGCCGACCCCGCGGCCGTGGCGGAGGTGTTCAACGCGGGCTTCGATTTCGGGCCCGAGGAGTCCTCGGCCGGTATCGCCTGGCACTACGACGCGAACGATCACGAGGGCTTCCACGAAGGAGACACCTGGTTCTACCAATGGGCCGAGACTCCCGCGGGCATCGAGGTCACCTTCTTGGGTGACGCCGCGGAGATCCTCGCCGGATGAACGACTGAGGGGGAAAAGCTGATGCGGAGAGCGATCGTGGCGGGTGGGCTGCTCGGCGTGCTGGTCGGGCTCCTATTCGTCTATCACGAGGCGCTCCGACTCTCGGTGGCGTGGCCGGTGGTGGCGGGCCTCGCGCTTTGGGGGTCGGTCGGGCGCGATGGATCACGGGGGCTGAACGCGGCGGTGGCAGCGGCGGTGGGCGTTGGGGCCGGCTACGCCGCGTACGCGATCGTAGCGGAGTTCTTCCCGGTGACGAGGATGTGGCTGGGGATCACGAGCGGCGTCGCCGTGGGTCTCCTGGTGTTGGCGGGCGTGTGGAGCCGAGGGCGGTTCCCCGTGGCCGGGGGGCTGGTGGGCTTCGCGGCGTTCGCCGGGCTGTTCGAGCCGCTCTGGGCGGAGTCGCCGGCCGCGGTCCGGACCCACGGGATCGAGACGCTGACCGTGGCGCTCCTGGCCGTCCTGATCGGCGTGGTGGGCGCGACGCTCGCGCGAGCCGTCACCGAGCGGTACGAGATCGCGGCGGAGGAAGACGACGCCGACGGCGAAGCTTCGGCTCCGGCCGGCGGCATGGTGGGAGGTCCGGCATGAGACGCCTTGGGAGTTGGATGGCGGCGTTCCTGCTCTTCGGGCTGTTCGCCGTAGCGGGCGCGCCATCGGCACTGGTCGCTCAGACCGACATGCCGAACAAGATCGTCGATTACGAGACTCTGTTCGCCTCGATCGAGGCCGATGGGTCGCTGCGAACGGTCCGGCTGGTGGATCAGCTCCGGGTCTTCGGTCAAGGCGACATCGTCGTTACCGACTCGGCCCCGACCGAGGGGTTCCGCAACCTGTCCGGCACGGGTGACCCCCAGGTCGGCGACGGCACGATCGAGTGGCCGATCCGCGGCCTCTCCGGGTCGCAGGAGTTCGTGACGGCCTCGACCCCGGACGTCGAGCCGCCGCTCTCGATGGTGATCGCCTACTACCTGAACGGCGAGCTGATCGACGGCCCTGATCTCGTGGGGAGGTCCGGCACGATCGACATCGGGTTCGACGTCTCGAACGTGACCTCGCAGCCGATCGAGGTGACCTACGAGGACGCGGCCGGCAACACGAGGACGGCGATCGAGCAGGTGCCGATCCCGATGGTCGCCGAGCTCCAGCTCCAGCTCGACAAGGGACGCTTCTCGGTGGTCGAGGCGCCCGGAGCCGACATCATCACCGACCCGAACGGCAACCTTGTGGTCCGGTGGAGCATGGTGATGGTCCCGCCGATCGGCGAGCTCACGCAGAGCTTCCAGCTCCGGCTCGACACCGAAGACTTCCAGCTCGGAGCCGTGCGCCTCACCGGGGTCCCGGTGGCGCCGCGCGACCGGCCCTTCCTCGCGTTCGCGGAGGAGGAGCTCGAGCACGGCTACGAGAGCGCCTCGAGCCTGTTCGCGGGAAGCGGAGAGTTGAGCTCCAACCTGGGCTCGCTCCACGACGGGACGCTGGACCTGCTCGACGGGATGCAGCAGCTCTTCGACGGGTCCAAGGAGCTGGCGACGGGCCTCCAGGAGGCCGCGAGCGGCTCCGGTGAGCTCGCGGCGGGCGCAGGGAAGGCGACGGTGGGGTCGGGTCAGCTGACCGCGGGGCTGGGCGACGCCCTCGACGGGTCGGGCCAGATCACGGGCGGGCTGACCGACCTCAGCAAGGGCCTGAAGCGCCTCTTCCGCGGGGCGCAGAAGCTCGCGGACGGGCTGCCCGCTGCCCAGGCGGGGGCGACCGAGATCGCCCTGGGCGCGGCGGCGCTCGACATGGCGCTCGCGGCGCTGAAGGCCGGCCTGGAGGCGGCCGAGGGCGGGGGCGGGAGCATCGCGGCCGGGGCCCAGTCGATCAAGGACTGCCTCGTGGGCGGGGGCACGCCATGCTCCGGCAACCCGTCGGTGGACGCGATCGCCGGGCAGATCGGCACGGGCGCGGGACAGATCGAGGTGGGCGCCGGTCAGATCCAGGGCGGCGCGGGTCAGATCGAGGCGGGCGCCGGGCAGATCCAGGCCGGGGCCGCGGGCATCCAGGGGGCGGCGGCCACGCTCGAGGGGGCATGCATCCTGGACTCCGCCGGCGCGGTCGTCTCGTGTCCGAACGTGGCGGCCATCGCGGCGGGTATCTCCGCCGGCGCGGGCGACATCGGGACGGGAGCGGGGGCGATCGGCGCCGGGGCCCAGGGCATCGGGGTCGGGGCCGGGCAGATCTCGACCGGGGCCCAGTCGATCCAGACGGGTGCGCTCGGGATCCAGCAGATCGTTGCGGGCCTGGCCGCCGCCCTCGACCAGATCATCGCGGGCGCCCAGCAGATCGGGGGGGGTCTCGGTGGGGCCATCGCGGGGATCGGGGAACCGACCGACGCGGCCGACGCGAGCATCCGCGGCGGTCTCAACGCGCTCCGTCTCGGAGCGCTGCAGCTCGCCGACGGCATGGGCGACGCGATCGCCGGGATCGGCGACGTCGACACGCCCGATACGCTCCTCTACGGGGCGGTCGCGGCGGCGGTCGGTGCGGACGTGCTCCGCGCGGGCTCCTCGCGACTGACGGCGGGCCTCGGTGAGGCCCACGCGGGATCGGGTGAGCTGACTTCGGGGCTCACGCAGATCAGCGACGGGGCGGGGCGGCTCGCTTCGGGTCTCGGCGAGGCGGCGGACGGTTCGGGTCGTCTGTCCGAGGGCCTCGGCGACGCCAAGGACGGCGCCGGACAGATCGAGCAAGGCGTCTACCTCATCAACGAGGTGGGGGTGAAGGAGGTCTCCGCCGCGGCGAACGAGACGGCCGCCGAGCTCGATCGCACCCTGCAGTTCATGCACGCGCAGGACGAGCGCGCCGCGAACGAGTCTCTGCTGTACGGGCCGCCCTCGTCCGATCAGGCCGAGGTGGTGGTCGGCGGGTCGGGTGTGGTCCTGACGATGGACGCGCTCGACAACCGCTCCAGCGACTCCGCGACCCGGGGCATCGGGGCCGGCATCGCGCTGGTCGTGCTCGGGGGCCTGCTGCTCGGGCTGCGGAGCCTGCGACGGACGCCGG
>DATKBL010000124.1:0-6097 GCA_035513995.1 Actinomycetota bacterium | reverse complement strand
CGCGTAGCCGGTGGCGCCGGCGGTGAGCATGTCGCGGACCGTGTCCACGTCGTCATGGGCGGTGAGCGCGATCACTCGGATCTGCGGGAACCGGTTGACGATGTGACGGGTTGCATCGACGCCGTCGCCGTCGGGCATCCGTACGTCCATCAGCACGAGGTCGGGTCTGAGCTTCTCGGCCTTCTCCACGGCCTCGGGGCCCGAGCCCGCCTCGCCCACGACCTCGATGTGCCGGTCGAAGGCGAGCGCGCGTCGGAGCGTCTCCCGGCTGGCCGACACGTCGTCGACCAGGAGGACGCGTACCGTCGTCGTCTCTGTGGTCATCGACACCTCATCTGAGGCATCGGCCTGCTGCCGAGGCCCTTGAGCATCATGGCCGGGCGGTGCCGCCATTTCGACCGCCCGATAGGGTGATTCCTTCACCCCCCAAGCGGCCCACGACGTCTGCTTCAATCAGACCCCCATGACAGACTTGGACGCGCTCCGCGAGGAGGTCGTCTCGTGCGCGCGGTGCCCTCGGCTCGTGGAGTGGCGCGAGCGCGCCGCTCTGGAGAGGCCGAAGCGGTTCGAGGGCTGGGACTACTGGGCGCGGCCGGTCCCGGGGTGGGGGGATCCGGACGCCCGGCTCCTGATCGTGGGGCTGGCCCCGGCGGCCCACGGCGGCAACCGCACCGGCCGCATCTTCACGGGTGACCGGTCGGGCGACTGGCTGTTCCGAGCGCTGCACCGGGCGGGGTTCGCGAATCAGCCCGAGTCGGTGTCGCGCGACGACGGGCTGCGGCTCCTCGGCTGCTACGTCGCGGCGGTGAACCGGTGCGCCCCGCCCGGCAACCGCCCCAGCCCGGAGGAGCGCGACAACTGCCTTCCGTACCTGGTTCGCGAGCTCGAGCTGCTCGCCGAGGTGCGGGTGATCGTCACGCTCGGCTCGTTCGCCTGGGACGGGGTGCTGCGGGCGCTGCGTGCTCGTGGGGTCGAGGTGCCGAGGCCGAAGCCTCGGTTCGGCCACGAGGTCGAGGTCGGCGTGGGCCCGTACCGCCTCCTCGGCTCGTATCATCCGAGCCAGCAGAACACGTTCACGGGCAAGCTGACCGAGGAGATGCTCGACGCTGTCTTCGAGCGAGCGAGGGAGCTGACCGGTTGAGTGATCCTTCGACCGGGCGCTCCATGGGCCTGCGGACGCTTCGGTTGGTCTATCTCGCGTTCGTGCTGTGGCCGCTGATCACCTTGGTCCTCGCCGTCTGGGTCGTCCCCGGATCCCAGCCATCCGGGGAGACTGTGCCGCTCATCGTGCTCGGTCTGTACACGGCCGGAGTCGTAGGGTTCGCCGCCTGGGGGTGGTCGCGGCCGCTCAAGACCGACTCCGAGACGATGCTCGCGGAGTCGTTCAGGACGAGGTTCTTCTTCCGTCTCGCGCTCGCCGAGTCGCCGTCGCTGATGGGGTTCGTGATGTTCCTCATCACCGGGAGCCTCTGGCCCTATGTGCTCTCGCTGATGGTCACCGCTGCGCTGCTCGCTCTCGCGGCGCCCACCGAGCGGAGGATCGACCTGGCCCAGCAGGAGGTCGTCGCGGAGGGATCGGCGCTTTCGCTCCGAGAAGCGCTGGACCGGCACCGTTCCTGACGGATCCGCCGCTATCCTTGGTCCGTGCCTCGAGGTCATTTCCCGATGGTCCTCCGCGAGGAGGACAAGCGTCCGATCGAGCGAGCCACGGTTCGCCGCGTCGCCGGCACCTTCCGCCCCTACCGGCGGAAGGTGCTCCTGATCGCGCTGACGATCCTGGTCACGGCCGGTCTGGGCGTGGTGAACCCGCTGCTGATCAAGGTCATCTTCGACACCGCCCTGTTCACGCCCGACGGCGTACAGCTCGAGGCGCTGTACTTCTGGGTCTCGATCATGGTGGCGGTCCCGATCGTGGCCGGGGTGATCTCGATCGGGCAGACGTACCTCTCGAACATCGTCGGCCAGCGCGTGATGCAGGACCTGCGGAACTCGCTCTACCGGCACCTCCAGCGGATGCCGCTCCGCTTCTTCACCTCGACGCGCACGGGCGAGATCCAGTCGCGGCTCTCGAACGACATCGGCGGGGTGCAGAGCGTCGTCACCGACACCGCGTCGAGCCTCCTGTCGAACACGGTCATCGTGCTCTCGACGGTGATCGCGATGACGATCCTGTCGTGGCAGCTGACCCTGCTCTCGCTGGCGATGCTGCCGTTCTTCGTCTGGCTGACGGCGAAGGTGGGGAAGGCGCGGCAGCAGGTGGCGGCCTCGACGCAGCGGTCGCTGGCCGACCTGTCGGCGCTGGCCGAGGAGACGCTCTCGGTCTCGGGCATGCTGCTTTCGAAGGCGTTCGGACGGCAGCGCTACCACGCCGATCGGTTCTCGACCGAGAACGAGCGCCTGGCCGGGCTCCAGATCCGCCAGCAGATGATCGGCCGGTCGTTCTTCGCCACGGTGCAGATCTTCTTCTCGATCGCGCCGGCGCTCGTGTACCTCGTCGCCGGGTGGGTGCTGGCCGGCCCCGGCGCGACGACGATCACGGCGGGGACGATCGTGGCCTTCACCACCCTGCAGTCGCGGCTCTTCTTCCCCATCGGGCAGATGCTTCAGGTGAGCGTCGAGGTGCAGAGCGCGATGGCGCTCTTCGATCGCATCTTCGAGTACCTCGACATGAAGCCCGAGATCGAGGACCGACCCGACGCCGTGAGCCTCTCCCACGACGAGGTGGAGGGAAGGGTGCGGTTCCGGGACGTCTGGTTCCGGTACGACACGCCGCCCGACGACGACGGCGAGTCGCCCGACGGGCAGCCGCGCAGGCTGTGGACGCTCCAGGACGTGGACCTCGAGATCGAGCCGGGGCAGCTCGCCGCGCTCGTGGGGCCGAGTGGGGCGGGGAAGACCACGATGACCTACCTCGCGCCCCGCTTCTACGACGTGCAGCGCGGCGCGGTGGAGATCGACGGGCGCGACGTTCGCGACATCGCGCTCGAGTCGCTGGGCCAGACGATCGGGATGGTGACGCAGGAGACGTACCTCTTCCACGCGAGCGTCCGCGACAACCTGATGTACGGGCGGCCCGACGCCACCGAGGAGGAGATGATCGCGGCGGCGAAGGCGGCATTCATCCACGATCGTGTGATGCAGCTTCCCGACGGCTACGACACGCCGGTGGGGGAGCGCGGCTACAAGATGTCGGGCGGCGAGAAGCAGCGCCTGGCGATCGCCCGGGTCGTGCTGAAGGACCCCAGGATCCTGATCCTCGACGAGGCCACCTCGTCTCTGGACACGACCTCGGAGCGGCTCGTGCAACAGGCGCTCCGCCCGCTGATGCGCGGGCGCACGACGATCGCGATCGCCCACCGGCTCTCCACGATCCTCGGCGCCGATGTGATCTTCGTCCTCGACGAGGGGCGCGTCGTGGAGCGAGGCACCCACGACGAGCTGCTCGCGGCGGGCGGGCTCTACGCCACGCTGTACGAGCGACAGTTCCACGGCGGGGCGATCGAGGCCGAGCTCGAGGACGGCGTGCTGCTGCCCTCGGGCGAGGTCGTCCCCCGCGAATCGGCCTAGGCTCTGCTCCATGGAGCGACGGCTGCTGGTGGCCGACGACATCGCGACCGCGGCGCTCGGCGTGCTCGTGGGGCTCGGCCCGCGCACGATCGCGCTCTCGGGAGGATCCACCCCGCGCCCCCTGTACGAGGCGCTCGCCCGTCAGCCCTATCCCTGGGAGGAGGTCGACGTTTTCTTCGGCGACGAGCGCTGCGTGCCGCCCGACCATCCCGACTCGAACTTCGGCATGGCGCGCGAGGCGCTGCTGGCGATGGTCGCCGCCCACGCCCACCCTATGCCGGGCGAGACCTGTGACGCCGAGGCCTACGAGCGAACGCTGCGCGAGCGCTTCGGCGACGAGGTCCCCTCGCTCGACCTGGTGCTCCTCGGCCTGGGCGAGGACGGCCACACCGCCTCGCTCTTCCCCGGCGACCCCGCGCTCGACGAGCGCGAGCGCTGGGTGGTCCGCGTCGAGCGCCCCGACCACCCGCGGCTCACGCTCACCCTGCCCGTCCTCGGCGGTGCCCGCGCGGCGATGTTCCTCGTCGAGGGAGAGGCGAAGCGCGAGCCGCTGCGGAGGCTGCTCGACGGAGACCCGTCGATCCCCGCCGCCCGCGTCGAGGCCGACCGCGTGCTCGTCGTGGCCGACCGCGCAGCGGCGGGATGATCAGCTGAGCGCGGTGACGTCGAGGAGCCGGCCCACCCAGTAGGTGACGAGGGCGGCAGCGCCGCCGATCAGCGTCATCCGTCCGCCCGAGATCACCGGGCTGCGGCCGGTGAACCTCGTCATCGCGCCTCCGACGAGGAACAGCGCGCCCAGCGCCAGCCCCACCGCCAGCCACGCCGCCAGGGTCCCCTCCGCGAAGAGGAACGGAGCCAGGGGGACGGAGGCGCCGAGCGCGAACGTCACGAACGACGAAACGGCCGCTCCCCACGGCGACCCGAGCTGGCCGGGGTCGAGCCCGAGCTCCTCTCGCGCGTGCACGTCCAGGGCGACCGCCGGGTCCTTCATCAGGCTCTCCGCGACCCGGGGGGCGAGGTCCTTGGGGATCCCGCGGCGGTGGAGCAGCTCGGCCAGCTCCCGGGTCTCGCCCTCGGGGTCGGTCCCGAGCTCGTGCGCCTCGAGGTGGATCAGCCGCTCGAACAGCTCGCGCTGGACCCGCATCGAGAGGTACTCGCCCGCGGCCATCGAGAACGCCCCGGCGAGGAGGCCGGCGATGCCCGCCAGCACGATGACCTCGGGGCTCACGCCCGCGCCCGCGACGCCCATGATGAGCGAGAGGTTGGAGACCAGGCCGTCGTTCACCCCGAAGATCGCGGCGCGGATCGCCCCGCTCTTCCCCCCGATGATCGAGCCGATCTCGCCCTCGGCCGGGAGGGGCCCTTCGTGGGGGACGATCGGGTCGGGTCTGTGCCGGAAGCGCTGCCTCCGGCCGATCACGGACCCTCCTGCCGGTGGTCGCGGAGGAACCGCTCGAGCTCGGCGGCGAGCACGTCGCCGCTCGGCACGTCGCCGAGGTCGTCTCCCTCCTCGGCCGAGCGCTCCAGCCGCTCGACGTAGGTGGCGAGCTCCTCGTTGTCCTCGATCATGTCGCTGATCTGCGTCTCCCAGGTCGCCGCGGCCCGCTCCAGCGTGTCGGTCGCGACGGGGGCGTCGAGGTAGCGCGCGACCTTCTCGACGAGCGCGAGCGCGGCCTTGGGGTTCGGTCCCGACGGGAGGTAGTGGGGCACGGCGGCCCAGAACGAGATCGTGTCGAGGCCGGCGCGACTGGCGGCGTCGTGGAGCACGCCGACGATCCCGCTCGGCCCCTCATAGCGCGACCCGGAGAGGCCGAGGCGCTGCGCGGTCTCCTGGTCGGGGGCCGAGCCCGTCACCGGCGAGGGCATCGTGTGGGGGACGTCGGCGAGGAAGGCCCCCAACAGGAGGATCGTCTCCGCCCCGATCTCGCGCGCGGTCCCGATGATCTGCTCGGTGAATGCGCGCCACCGGACGTTCGGCTCGATCCCCAGGAAGAGCGCGACGTCGCGGCTCGGGAGCTTGGCCGAGTAGAAGTCGTTCTCGGGCCACTCGATGCGGCGGGTGACGCCGTCCACGAGGCGCACCGTCGGGCGCGTGACCTGGAAGTCGAAGAACTCCTCGGGGTCGAGGCGGGCGAAGCGCTCGGCGCTCCAGCGGTCGCGGAGGTACGCGGCCGCGGTGCTCGCCGCCTCGCCCCCGTCGTTCCAGCCCGTGAAGGCGCAGATGAGCACGGGGCGGTCGAGGTCCGGCTGCCGCTCGAACGAGACGTGGTCCACGCTCACAGTCTCCCCCGTCCGGAGCTCATTGGCTCATCTCGCGCTTCCGGATCTCTTCGCGGATCTCCCGGTCGAGGGCGGTCAGGGCCTCGGAGCGGGGGACCTCGATGGGGGCGGCGTCGAGGCCGCGCCGGTCCTTCCCCAGCGCCTCGAGGTCGGCGGCGCAGCGATCTCGGGCCTCCCGCCACGTGCCGCGATCGACGCGTTCGCCGCCCTTCACGACGTCCACCAGCAGGGGCTCGCCCGGCAGGTCTTC
>DATKBL010000123.1:0-2127 GCA_035513995.1 Actinomycetota bacterium | reverse complement strand
CCTGCCCCTCCTGTGGGGAGGAGGAGCGGCTCGAGGGGAGCCGCCGCGACGGATCCGTCGAGATCGCCTGCCTCTCCTGCGGGCATCGCTGGGAGCGCGACACCCGGCGGCGCTGCGGCCTCTGCGGCTCCGAGGACCTCCGCTACACGCCCGAGCCGCTCTGGGAGCGGGGGCGCGGGCAGCAGCGCACCCCGGCCGGGCGGCGAGATGCATGGGCCTGCAACGATTGTGGGGGCAGGGACGTCACCTCGTCGGAGCCGCGGCCCGGCTGATCAGGCCTCGGGCTCGTCGCGGAACCCGACCTTGAGGTGGGTGCCGTCGCAGTACGGCTTGTTCTTCGACTGCCCGCACCGACAGAGCGCCACCCGCGTGGGCTCGCGAAGCAGCTCTCCCTCGCGCTGGATCCGCACCCTGCCGCGGATGTAGATCGGCCCCTCGGGGTCGAGGTCGATCACCGGCTCGTCGGGGACGTCCTCCTGCGGGCCGCCGTCGAGCCGGGTGAAGCCGAGCGCTCCCGTGGGGCAGTCCTGGACGACCTTGGCGATCTCGTCGGCCTCCGCCTCCTGGAGGCGGACCCACGGCCGCTCGCGGGGACGGAAGACCTGCGGCAGCTGGCCGTAGCAGGCGCCGTAGTGGATGCACAGCGCCGGCTCCCAGGTGACCTCGATGCGGTCGTCCCGGTAGATGCGCTCGACGCCGGGCTGCTTCCGTGCCTGAGCCAACTCGCCTCCCTCCTCCGGGCGATGGTACCCGCTCGGCCCCGACACCGCTTCAGCGCAGATAGAGGGTGACCGCCACCGCCGTGGCGAGGTTGAGGCTGGAGACGCCCTCGCGCATCGGGAGGCGGAGCCGCAGGTCGGCACGGGCGAGCAGGTCGGGGCCGAGACCGGCGCGCTCGGTGCCGAAGGCGAGGACGGCTCGCTCGGGGATCGCCCCCGGAGCCGCGTCGACGCCGTCGGGATCGAGCGCGATCAGCGGACGGTCGGAGGGGGGCAGGCTGCCGACCCGGGCGACCGGGAGGGCGAAGTGGAGGCCGGCCGAGCCGCGGACCGCCGCCGGGTGCCACGGGTCGTGCGGGCCGGAGGTCAGCACGCCGGCCGCCCCGGCCGCGGCGGCCACGCGCACCACGGCCCCGACGTTCTCGAGCCGCCGCGGCTCCTCCAGGAACACGACCGGAGAGGGACCGGGCTCGACCAGCACCTCCGCGGCATCCACGGCGGGCCGCGCGGCGAGCCCCACGATCCCCGTCGCGGGCGGCGCGGGGGAGAGGTCGGCGAACCGATCGGCAGGCACGCGGTCGATGCTCTCGAGCCGCTCTCGCACGTCCGGGGCGAGCTCCCGGGTCAGGTCTTCCAAGGGCGCATCCTCAGAGGCCACGAGGTCCAGCAGCTCCGCGCCAAACCGCAGGGCGTGCTTCACGGCGTGGAAGCCCTCGAGCACGGCGAGCGCGGGGTCACGCCTCGCCGCGCGGTACCGCTCCGCCCGCTCCACGTCGCGAGTCTCACACGCGGCCGCGTATCCTGCGGCCGTGGAGATCGAAACCACCGACTACCACACTGCGGGGGAACCCTTCCGCATCGTGACCGGGGGCGTCCCCTCTCTCGAGGGCGCCTCGATCCTCGACAAGCGGGCGTTCGCCGCCGACCGGCTCGACGACGTGCGGCGCCTGCTGATCCACGAGCCGCGCGGCCACGCCGACATGTACGGGTGCTTCGTCACCGAGCCCGAGGACGAGGGGGCCGATCTGGGCGTCGTCTTCTTCCACAACGCCGGTTACAGCACCGCGTGCGGGCACGGCACGATCGCCCTCGTCACCTGGGCGCTGGAGTCGGGCCGGCTCGACGCCGCCGCGCTGCCCCGCGAGAACGGGGAGGTGCGCGTCGTGGTCGACGTCCCGTCCGGTCGCCTCCCGACGTGGGCGCGCCTCGAGGACGGCCGCGTGCGGTCGGTGCGGTTCCGGAACGTGCCGTCCTTCTGCGGCGCGCGGGGGATCGAGGTGGCGGGGGTCACCGCCGACGTCTCCTACGGCGGCGCCTTCTACGCGTCGGTGAGGGCGGCCGGCGCCGGCCTCACCGTGGAGCCGGAGAACACCGGGCGCTTCATCGCGCTGGGCCGGGAGGTGCAGGC
>DATKBL010000122.1:0-6578 GCA_035513995.1 Actinomycetota bacterium | reverse complement strand
GGAGTTCCCCGGGGTGGAGTCCAAGGAGATCGTGGGGCCTCGCGCGAACCTCCCGCTGCACGGTGACATCCGGCTGTGGACCGACGACCGGATGGAGTCCGGCTCCGAGAGCGCGCTCGAGCTCGAGGAGGGCGAGGGCGGGCTCGTCTTCCCGATCGAGGGCGGGGTCGTGGTGGACGGAAACGAGCTGCGGCCGGAGGCGATGGCGATCCTCCCGCCGGCCGAGGGGTCCCGGAAGGTGACGGTCTCCTCGCCCGAGGGCGCTCGGTCGCTGCGCGTGGTGTTCGGGCCCGGCTACGGGCTCGCGCTTCGCTCGACCTGACCCCCTCAGACGAACAGCGTCTCGTCGTCGAGCGGGTAGTCCACCCGGATCACCTCGGGGTCTCGCGCGAAGACCCACTCGCTGAACGCGACGTGCGCGGGCTGCGAGTAGTAGACCTGGTGAGCCTCCTCGCTCTCGAACTCGGTGAGCAGGAGGTAGTCGTACCCTCCGGAGCGGCCGCTGACGTCCTTGCCGAACCGCAGGCCGGTGAAGCCGTCGATCGTCTCCGGCCAGCGGCGCACCTGCTCGAACATCTCGCGCTCCTCGTCGTCCGACAGCTCGCGAGGGAACTTGATCACCACCACGTGCTGAGCTCGCACGGCTCCACCTCCCCGGCGCATGGTAGCGTGCGGCCCGAGGAGGCGAGCAGGTGTCGAGGACCGAGCGCGCGATCGGCTGGGAGCAGATGTTCGCCCGGAGGACCCGGGTGGACGTCGGCGAGGGCCTGGCCTCGATCCTCGCGCTCTCCGGCGCCACCGACCTCATCTCGTTCGCGGGTGGCTTCCCCGACCCGGAGACGTTCCCCGTCGAGGTGCTCCGCGACCTCTTCGAGCGGATCGCCGACGACCCCGTGGCGTTCCAGTACGCGCCCACCCCGGGCCTCCCCGGCCCCAGGGCCTTCATGGCCGACCGTCTCGAGTCGCTCGAGGGGAGGCGGCCGGCCGACGAGGAGCTACTCATCACGAGCGGAGGCATCGAGGCGTTGGAGCTCCTCGGGAAGAGCCTGATCGACCCCGGCGACCTCGTGCTCGTGGAGGGGCCGACCTACCTCGGCGCGATCATGGCCTTCCGCAGCTTCGAGGCGAACGTGATAGCCGTGCCGATGGACGAGGACGGTCTCGACGTCGAGCGCCTCGAGGAGACGGTGCGCGAGCGCGGGAGGCCCAAGCTTCTCTACACGATTCCCGACCATCAGAACCCGGCGGGCGTCAGCCTCGCGGAGGAACGTCGCGGGGCGCTGATCGAGGTGGCCCGGCGTCACGGCTTCCTCGTCGTGGAGGACGTCGCTTACCGGGAGCTGGGGTTCGAGGGCGACCGACTTCCGAGCTTGTGGACGCTTGGGCCGGACGTCGTCGTGCAGGCGGGTACCTTCTCTAAGACGTTCTTCCCCGGCGTGCGGCTCGGGTGGGCCGCGGGCCCCGCGGAGATCGTGGCGCAGATGGTCAACGCGAAGCAGAACACCGACCAGTGTGCGGGCGCGCTCGGCCAGCGCCTCATCGAGGAGTACGGACGGTCCGGCGGGCTCGAGACGCAGGCCGAGCGCGCCCGCAAGCTCTACGGACGGCGCTGCCGCCTCATGCTCGACGCGCTCGACGTCCACGCCCCCGAGGGGATCCGGTGGACGCGTCCGCGGGGTGGGTTCTTCACCTGGCTGACCTACCCGGAGGGCACCGACACGGCCGCGATGGCCAAGGAAGCGATGGAGCGGAAGGTGGCCTTCGTGCCGGGGGCCCCGTTCTTCCCCGACGGGGCCGGCGCCAACACGCTGCGCCTGTCGTTCAGCAAGGTCGCTGACGACGAGATCGAGGAAGGGATCCGTAGGCTGGCGGAGGTCAGCGCGGCCCACCTGGAGGGAGGCACACGATGAGCACGCCGGACGCAGACGAATACTTCACCCTCGACGACTCGCTGGAGCGGGCCGGCGACGGGCGCTACCTCGAGCTCGACGGCATCGACCCCGTGCAGTTCGTCCCCGGGCTCGTGTTCCGTCCGGTCCTCGGCGATCGGACGATGGTGAACTGGGTCCACTTCGACCCCAACACCGAGGCCCCCAAGCACGCCCATGAGGAGGAGCAGATCACGTTCGTCGTGGAGGGCGAGTTCGAGTTCGACCTCGACGGCGACGTGCGCGTGATGCGCCCGGGCATGGTCGCGGTGATCCCGGCCGGCGTGCCCCACGGCGCGCGCACCCACGACAGCTCCTGCCTCGAGATCGACGTGTTCGTCCCCCCGCGGAAGGTTCTCCTCGAGACGATGCGAGCCGCTCAGGCCGACCCCGACTGATGGAGCTGGGCCTGGCCGGCAAGAAGGCGATCGTCACCGGCGGCTCGAAGGGCCTCGGTCGCGCGATCGCCGAGGAGCTCGCCCGTGAGGGCATGGACGTCGCGATCTGCTCGCGTACCGAGGACGAGGTGCGCGCGGCCGGCGAGGAGCTGCGCGCGCACGGGACGACCGTGTTCGCGGAGCCGGCCGACGTCACCGACCCCGAGCAGGTCCGCAGCTTCATCGCCGCGGCCGCCGAGACGCTCGGCGGCATCGATGTCCTCGTCAACAACGCGGGCCGCGCGCACCCGGGCACCTTCGAGACCCTCTCCGACGAGGACTGGAAGGACGACCTCGACGTCAAGCTCTTCTCGATGATCCGCTGCTCACGAGAGGTGCTGCCCCACATGCGATCTCGGGGCGGCGGTCGCATCATCAACATCAACGCGATCTACGGGAAGTACCCCGACCCGACGTTCTTCGCCACCTCTACCAACCGCGCCGCGAGCCTGGCGTTCACGAAGACCCTCTCGATGGAAGCGGCCGGGGACGGCATCCTCGTCAACAGCGTCAACATCGGCTTCGTCGTCACGCCGCAGTGGGAGCACATCCGTCAGAAGCGCGCCCCCCAGCTTTCGCAGGAGGAGTTCTTCGCACAGATGGCCGCCGACGAAGTGCCGCTGCGCAGATTCGGCACGCCCGAGGAGGTCTCGGGGATCGTGGCGTTCCTGGCCGGCGACCGCGCCAGCTACATCACCGGCGCCAGCATCGACGTGGCCGGCGGCATGGGCCGGTACCTCTAGGAGATCACGTCCGGCGGGTCCAGTTCTCTCCCCAGGTCAAGCCGGTGCGCGCCGGCGGCGGCTCGATCTCCCGATCGTCCACTTCGTAGGAGAGGTCGTCGGCCTCCACGCCCACGACCCCGTCCACCCGACGGACCATGTCGACCAGGATCTCCTTGACGCTCCTGCTCTCGACCCGACCCTCGAGGCGGACGACGCCGCCCTCTACATCGACGAGCATCATCGTCGGATCGATCCACAGCGACCTGAGGATCACGTCCTCCTTCACCTCGCGCTCGATCTCGTCGTCCTCACGGAGCATGGGCGAGATGAGGTCGGTGCGGCTGGCGATGCCGACGAGCTTGCCGTCGTCGTCCACGACCGGCAGTCGCTTCACGCCCGCGTCGAGCATCGCCTTGATCGCCTCCCGGATCGGGGCGTCGGACCCGACCGTCACGACGTCCCGGGTCATGATCTCCTTCGCCCGCACGTCCTCGGCCCGCGCCTCGATCTCGGCGAGCCGGCTCGGGTCAATGAACCACTCCACGAAGCTCCTGCGTCGCTTCGGCTCCACCCGCTCCTCTTCGAGCGCGAGGAGATCCGCCTCGCTCACAATGCCCTCGAGGCGACCCTCGTCGCCGACGACCGGCACGCCGCTGATCCGGCGCTCGTGCATGAGCCTGGCGATCTCCTTCAGGGGGGTGTCCTCCCGCACCGAGATCACATCGCTCGTCATCACGTCGGAGACACGCGTCATCGCCAACCTCCAGGATCGAGGGACGTCACCAGCCTAGCAAAGGCGGGTCAGTGCTCGGCGGCGTCGGCCTCAGCCTTGGTCCGGTGGACGGTCCCGGCCGGGTGCTCGGGAGGCGCGTACACGGTCACGAGCCGAAGGGGCTCCTCCCCCGTGTTGCGGAAGTTGTGCCGGGTGCCCGCGCGGACGAAGACCAGATCGTTCGGGCCGACCGAGCCCGTCTCGCCGTCGAGCACGGACTCGCCCCGCCCCTCCACGAACAGGAGGATCTGGTCCACGTCGGGGTGTACCTCCTCGCCGATCTCCTCGTCCGGAGGGATCGTCATGAGCACGACCTGCGCGTGCCTCCCGGTCGTCACCTCCCGGCGGAAGTCCTCGTTCTCGGACGCCATCCGAAGGATGTCCATGCCCCGATGGTAACGCTAGGAGCCCCGAACGCCCCGGAGGAACCGCGTCACCACGAGCAGCTGCCCAAGCGTCAGCGCCCCCATCACCACGCCCACCGCCGGCGCCGCGTCCTCGCCCCGGAGCGGCGCGACCGCGACCACCGACACGATCCCCACACCGAGCGCGATGAGCGCGACGAGGATCACCGGCGCCAGGACGTACCCGAGCGCGCGGCCCCGGAGGAGCAGAACGCCCGCGATCATCGCGGCCGGGAGGAGCAGCCCCAGGTCGAGCACGTGCACGGGGTTCGTGGGCAGGCCCACCTCGACTAGGGCGTTCGGCGTCGTCCCCGCGAAGGCCGCGGGGAGGATCTCCGCCAGCCACAGCAGCGCGAACGCGGAGGCGATCGCCATCAGCAGGATGGCCGCCGATCTCACCGGCGTGCGAGGCGCGACGCTCGCCGCCACCCGCTCCGGCGAGAGGCTCGTCAGCCCCCCGATCAGCGCGTACACCGACAGCCCGAGCACCGCGACGTACACGAGGAACAGCGGGCCGAAGCTCACGCTGAACGCGTAGATGGCGAACGTGTAGGCGCTGTAGACCAGCACGCCCATCCAGGCCAGCGCGGCACGCAGCGAGCCGCGGGCGGCCAGCAGGGCGAGGACGAGCAGCGCGGGGTACGCGACGGCGACATTGGCCACGTCCTGTCCCACCGCCTGGGTCGCCCAGTTCGCGGTCTCCCCCGCGTAGATCGCGTCGATCAGGATCCCCGCTAGGCTCGCCCCCATCGCCAGCCCGGCGATCGGCAGCGAGAGCCACAGCCACCGCCGAGGGACCGGCTCGGGGAGCACGGGCGCCCTCGACGAGGTCCGCTCCAGATGCGTTTCCACATCCATCACCCCTTCCGCGGTCGAGGCTACGGGTGAGCGAGCGGGGGCTCTAGGGGCGAGGGTCCCGCTCGGAACGGGACCCTGGCGAGCGCTTCATCGCCCTTCGGCGAGCTCGTGCCGCAGCGTCGCGTGGTCGAGCTGCTCCTTCCGGACCCGCAGGTCGAGGTAGAGGAGCACGACGACGGTGAGCAGGTACGGGGTCGTCACGAGGGAGGCGATGGAGGCGGCGACGCCCTGCGCGAACCACTCGTCCCCGACCGGGGCGGTGAGGATGCCGGTGAGGATGCCGGCGATGATCAGCACCACGAGCATGGCGCCGAAGACCTGCCACGAGCGTCCGCGGACCAGCTCCCACGACCTCCCCAGGGCCCGTCCCCCGGTCGCCCTCTCCACGACGACCGAGGGGATCGTAGCGATCAGCCGCACGAGCACGATGAAGCCGGGGATGACCAGCAGGACGAACCCGCCGGCCACCGCCAGCCCGATGAGGAGCGTCGCCAGGAGGAGCGAGCCGAGCATCCCCAGGGCCGCGCGATAGCTGACGCCGAGGCTCGGACTCTTACCCGCCACGGTCGAGGCCACCGCGTGTGTCGCGGCCCCCGTCGCGACCTGGGTGACCACGAACCCGAGGATCCCCAGCGCGAACGCCCCGAGGGTGACCCGCGCGGCCTCGCCCGCGTCCAGCAGGCGCTCCCCCTCCTGGAGCCCCTGCAGGTCGACGACCTCGACGATCAAGAAGTACTGCAGCAGCGTCAACGGCACCACCACCACGGCGACGATCGACACCAGGACGAGGAAGTTCCTTCGGTAGACCTCGAAGGCGTCCGTCAGGATCTCGCCGACCCCTCGGGGACGGAGCTCGTAACCGACCCTGGGATCGCTCACTCCCGACCTTCCGTCACCGCCACCACGCGGCCCGCCCGCCACGAGGCGACCGCGATCGCTCCGAGGCCGAACGCCGAGGCCAGCGCCCCGACGATGCCCCCGACCACCGGGATCAAGGCGATCAGCCGGAGCAGCAGGACCCCGACCAGCACGGCGAGCGCTCGCGCCGTCGGCGGCTTGATCAGCTGTCGCCCGAGGATCCAGCCGGCGACCGCATACCCGGTCGCATACAGCAGGGCCAGCGCCAGCAGCAGCCCCACCCCGAGGGGGATCCCCACGATGGTGATCGCGAACAGGACTCCGAGGATGGGGAGCCCGACGAGCAGGAGCAGGCCCCAGCCGATCGAGCCGCCCATGCCCGTCTGCCAGGCGAGGGCGATCGCGTCCATCGCCCTCGGGAAGAGCAGGACCAGCAGCAGCCCGAGCGCCAGCATCGAGGCCGACACCGCGACCCACACCGCGAGCCGCGCGAAGAAGGGGAACGGCCCACGGTCGAAGTCGAAGGCGCGCCGACGGATCTCACCGCGAACGGTCGCGCCGTCCTCGATGACCGGAGCCTCCCGCGTGTTCAGATC
>DATKBL010000121.1:0-3499 GCA_035513995.1 Actinomycetota bacterium | reverse complement strand
CTCCGCGAACCGCAGGACCGCCTCCGACGCGCCCGCCGAGACACGCCGCCGCACGGCCCGCATCCTCGCCAGGAGCTCCTCCATCGCGAACGGCTTGACGATGTAGTCGTCGGCCCCGGCGTCGAGGGCCGCCACCTTCTCGCTCTGCGCGTCCCGGACGGTGAGCACGATCACCGGCACGTCCGACCAGGAGCGGAGCCGCCCGAGAACCTCCTGGCCGTCGAGGCCCGGGAGCCCGAGATCCAGGATCACCAGCTCGGCTCCCTCCTCGGAGAGCGCCTCCAGCGCCGTCTCGCCGTTGGGAGCGGTGTGCACGTCGAACCCGCGAGCCCGGAGGCTCGTCCGCACGGCACGGAGGATCTGGGGATCGTCGTCCACGACGAGCACTCGGATGGCGGTCAATCGACTCCTCCGATCGGAAGCTGGAAGACGACCGTGTTCCCGCCCCCGGGGGTGCCCTCGATCCAGATCTTCCCTCCGTGCGACTGGACGATGGCCTGCCCGATGGCGAGCCCCATCCCCGTGCCCCTCGTGTCACCGTCGCCGGTCGCGAACAGCTCGAAGACCCGTTCGCGCTCCTCGACGGGGATCCCCGGACCTCGGTCGATCACGCGGACCTCGATCACGTCCTGCCACCGGGCGGCCGAGATGGTGATCGGCGTTCCCAGCGGGCTGTACCTCGCCGCGTTCTCCAGCAGGTTCGTCAGCACCTGGTCGATCTGGACGATGTCCATCGGCACCTCGGGCACCTCCGGGCGGAAGCGGAGGACGATCTCGTGCTCGGCGAGCCGCGGATGCAGCCGGCCCACCACCCCCTCGATCAGGTCCTCGATCGAGGCCTTCTCCTTCGTCGGGATCAGGGCGCCCGCTCGGATGCGCGAGAGATCGAGGAGGTCTCCCACCAGGCGGTCGAGGCGCTCCGCCTCCTGCCGGATCGTCTCGAGGAGCTCGCTCCGATCATCCTCGGTGAAGCGCGCCTCCTCGTCCTGAAGGCTCGTGACGGACGCCGTGATCGAGGCGAGCGGGGTCCTCAGGTCGTGGGTGACCGAGGAGAAGAGGGCCGCCCGGAGCCGGCTGGTCTCGGCCTCCACGCGGGCGCTCGCGGCCTCTCCCCCCAGCCGCACCCCCTCGACGGCCAGCCCCATCTGATTCGCCAGCGTCTGGATCACGTCTCGCTCCTCCGTGCCCAGGCCCGCGGCCTCGGTGGGGACCATCATGATCTCACCCACCCGTCGACCCTTGGCGGTCATGCCTACGGTCTCCGGCGATCCCTCGCCGCCGCCGGGCCGCTCCGCGACCACGGGGTCCGGGGTGAGCTCCGTGCGGATCTCGCATCGAGCGAGCGAGAAGAGCTCGGTGACCGCACGCGCGAAGCTCTCCAGGATGTCCCCGACCTCCTCGCCGGAGAGCAGGCGCGTGCCCACGCGCTGGAGGAGCCGGGCCTCGCGCTCGCGACGCTCCGCCCGCGTCTGCTGGGCCACGGCCGCGGAGAGGAGGGTCCCCACGATCCCCGAGACGATGAGGAAGACGGCCAGCGCGACCACGTCCTCGACCCTGGCCACCGTCAGGGTGTGGAAGGGCTCGGTGAAGAAGAAGTTCAGGGCGAGGAAGGAGAGGACCGACGCGGCCAGGCCCGCCCGCAGCCCTCCGAGGGCCGAGGCTCCCGTGACCGCCAGGACGTAGGCCATCGCGGCGGTCGCGGTGGACACCCTTTCCGGGACCGCCGCCAGGAGGGTCGGAACGCCGGTGAGAACGAGCGCGGTCAGGGCGGGGCGGATCATCCGCCCCCTCCGCGTCGAGGCCTCGCCAGGCGTCATCGCAGACACTCTGGTCCGGTCGAGAGGGGCCGACAACCGGACGGCCCGGTCCTTACGCCTTCTTGACGCGGCGCGACCCGTTCCTGACGTCGTCCTGACGGTCTCGGGGCCACCATGGCCTCACCATGGTCGCATCGGTTGGCGGGGTCGGGGCCTTCCTCGGCGGGTTGGTCGTCGGGGTCCTCATCGGGATCGTGCTGGCCCCGATGATCGGCTTCTGGCTGAGGTGGCGCGAGTGGAGGGACGCCTCGAGGGAGGCGCCTCCCACCGACGATGTGCTCGACCTGATGGACTCGATGCCTCCTTGGCGTCGATGAGCACCCCCATTCTGAAGCGCGTGTTCATGGGCCGCGCCCTCGCAACTCACACGCTGGAGCATCAGCGCTTGCCGAAGACTCTCGCGCTGCCCATCTTCTCCTCCGACCCGCTCTCCTCCAACGCCTACGCGACGGAGGAGATGATGCTCGTCCTGGTGCTCGCCGGGACCGCGGCGTTCCGGCTCATGGTCCCCATCGCTCTTCTCATCGTGCTGGTTCTGTCGATCGTGATCACGTCGTACCGGCAGACCGTCCGTGCGTACCCCGGCGGCGGGGGCTCGTACATCGTGGCACACGAGAACCTCGGCCCGATCCCCGGCGTGATCGCCGCCTCCGCGCTCCTGTCGGACTACGTCCTGACCGTGGCGGTGAGCATCACCGCGGGCACCTTGGCCATCACGTCCGCCGCCCCGAGCCTGCTGCCCTACAAGGTGCCTCTCTCCCTGGGGTTCATCGCGTTGGTGGCGCTGGCCAACCTCCGGGGCGTGAAGGAGGCGGGGACGCTCTTCGCGGTCCCCGCCTACGGGTTCGTGATCACCGTCTACGTCCTGCTGATCAGCGGCTTCCTCCGGTGCCTGGACGGATGCCCGACGGCGGCGACCGCGAACCTACCGATCCAGCCCGAGCACGCGCTCACGTTCTTCCTCATCCTTCGGGCCTTCGCATCGGGCTCCACCGCCCTCACCGGCGTGGAGGCCATCGCCGACGGCGTGCAGGCGTTCCGGCGTCCGCATGCGAGGAACGCCGCCACGACTCTCGCCGTGATGGGGGCGATGACCATCGGGATGTTCATGGGCATCACGGTGCTGGCCAGGGCGATCGATCTGCGGGTCACGGAGGAGCTGGCAGCGAGGAAGTCGGTGCTTTCGCAGATCGGGGAGACGATCTTCGGCGCCGACGACCCGATGTTCTACGTGCTGCAGGCGTTCACGGCCCTGATCCTGATCCTGGCCGCCAACACCGCCTACCAGGATTTCCCTCGACTCTCGGCGATCCTGGCCAAGGATCACTACATGCCGCGGCAGTTCATGAACCGCGGGGACCGGCTCGTGTTCTCCAACGGCATCGTCGTGCTCTCGATCCTGGCGGGGCTGCTCGTCTGGATCTTCGACGCCAACCTCACGCGGCTGATCCAGCTCTACCTGGTGGGGGTGTTCGTGGCCTTCACCCTGTCCCAGGCGGGCATGGTGCGCCGGTGGCTCAGGCTGCGGGAGAGGGGGTGGCGGCGGAGCGCCCTGATCAACGCCGTCGGCGCCACGGCGACGGGCGTGGTGCTGGTGATCATCACGGGGACGAAGTTCACCCACGGAGCGTGGATCGTGGTGCTGGCGATCCCGCTCATCGTGCTCCTCCTGCTCTCGATCC
>DATKBL010000120.1:0-12260 GCA_035513995.1 Actinomycetota bacterium | reverse complement strand
CGGATCCTCGGCGTCAACCGGAACACGGGACGCATCCGGTGGGAGTTCCGGCTCCCGCCCCCTACCTGGACCTCGCCGGCGATCGTCGACGACGTCCTGATCCTCGGCGACTGCGCGGGGGTCCTGCACGCCTACGACGTCTCCGACCCGAAGCGCGAGCCGCCCGAGCTGTGGAGCGTCCCGCTCGAAGGATGCATCGAGTCCACCCCCGCGGTGTGGGACGGGATGGTCTACGTGGGGGCCCGGGGCGGCGCGGTCTACGGCATCGGCGATCGCTGAGCGAGATAGGCTGAGGTCATGGAGCCTCTCCAGCCGGGCTCCGCGGCGGCCGAGATCCCCAGCCTCGGTGACGAGCCCGCCGCGGTCGTCTTCTACAAGGTGACCTGCCCGACCTGTCAGATGGCGGCCTCGCCGACGGAGCGCCTGTACCGGGCGGTGGGCGATCGGTTCGCGGCGGTGGTGCAGGACTCGGCCGATCGAGCCGCGGAGTTCGCCGCCGAGTACCACACCTCGTTCGCCTCGATCCCGGACGAGGAGCCGTACGAGGTCTCGACGGCGTGGGGCGTGCGGGTCGTCCCCACCCTGTTCGTGACGGCGGACGGTCGGGTCGTGGACGTCGTCGAGTCGTGGGACCGCGAGGGGTGGTCTCGTGCCGCCGCCCGCCTGGGCGAGCTGTTGGGGAGCCCCGTGCCCCCTCCCTCCGAGGAGGGAGACGGCCTCCCGCCCTTCCGCCCCGGGTGAGGCTCTCGGAACGCCCGCTCGGTCTGAGCGGCGGAAGGGGTCCCGACCACCCGGTGTAGGGTGGAGAGCATGCTCGAGATCGGGGCGGGACTCTCGACAGAGGCGCGGGCGAGGCCTGCGGCGATCGAGGCGGCGATGGCCGCTCGGGAGCCCCTCCGCGACCGCGCGAACCTCGCCCTGGTCTTCTCGAGCACCCATCACGATCCCGCGGAGGTGGTCGACGCCGTCCGCGAGGCCGCTTCGCCCGGCGCTCTCCTCGGGTGCGTTGGGGAGTCGGTCGTCGGGCGGGATCGCGAGATCGAGGACGGGCCTGCGGTCGCCGTCTGGCTGGCCCGGTTCCCGGAGCCGGTCGAGCCGTACCGTCTCGGCTTCGACGGCGACGGCTTCGTCGGGATGCCCGAGGGCGAGCCCGGGGAGACCCACATCGTGATCGCCGACCCGTTCTCGTTCCCGGCCGACGCGTTCCTCGACGAGCTCGCTGAGCGACGCCCCGGCACCACCGTGATCGGCGGGATGGCCAGCGGGGTGTTCCCTCCCGGCTCCACCCGCCTGTTCTTCGGTGACGAGGTGGTCGCGTCGGGAGCGGTCGGCGTGCGCCTGCCGGGCGGCGTCCCCGTTCGCGTCGTCGTCTCCCAGGGATGCCGGCCGGTCGGGCCGGCGTTCACGGTCACCCGGGCAGAGGGCAACCTCATCGAGGAGCTCGGCGGGCGTCCCCCGCTGGACCGGCTCCGCCAGATCTACGCGGCGGCCGACGAGCGCGACCGCCGCCTCCTCACCGGCGGTCTCCATCTGGGCCGGGTGATCGACGAGCATTCGGAGACGTCCGAGCGCGGCGACTTCCTGATCCGAGGAGTGCTCGGCGCCGATCGCGAGAGCGGTGCGATGGCCGTGGGCGACGAGGTGGGGGTGGGCGAGACGGTCCGCTTCCATGTCCGCGACGCCGACTCCGCCGCCGACGATCTCCGCGGGTCGCTGGCCGGGCTCGAGCGGCCCCGGGGCGCCCTGCTGTTCACCTGCAACGGGAGGGGCTCGAGGCTCTTCGCCGCGCCCGACCACGACGCGTCGCTCGTGGCGAAGGAGCTCGAGGAGCCGCCGGTGGCGGGGTTCTTCGCGGCCGGCGAGCTGGGACCGGTCGGTCCGCGGAGCTTCCTCCACGGCTTCACCGCCAGCCTGGCGCTCTTCTACGACGCGGGCTGAGGCCTCCTCAGCTGCAGCGGTCGCAGAGGCCCACGAGGTCGAGCCGGTGGTGCGTTGGGGAGAAGCCCGCGTCCGAGGCCACCTCCGAGATCGTCCGGTCGAGGACCCGCTCGACTCGCGGCGGCGTCACGAAGTCGTCGACCCTCCCACAGGAGGCGCAGATCAGGTGGTGGTGATGGCCTGCCAGCTCCTCGGCCAGCTCGTAGCGCGCGTGCTCCTCGCTCGTCACGACGCGGCGCACCACGCCGGCTCGCTCGAGCACCGCGAGGTTCCGATAGACGGAGCTCTGCGCCAGGCGTCGGCCTCGCCGGAGGATCTCAGGGATCGTGAGCGGGCGCTCGGCCCCGACCAGGATGTCGACGAGCAGCCGCCGCACTGGCGTGTACCGCTGGCCGTCGCGACGCAGCTCCTGCGCGACCGTCGGGTGGAGGTCGGGAGGCGCGCTCACGCGTCGTCTCCTCCGGCCATCGGCTCACCGAGGCGCAGGGCGGGGGGCTCCGCGTCGGCCGGCCCCCCGAGGCGCCGCCGAAGCGCCGAGACGAGCGCGGCGATCAGGAAGATGCCCGCGGCGAAGAGCACGATCGTCCCGCTGGGGGCGAGGCCGAGGGTTCGGGCCGCGACGAGGCCGGCGATCACCGATGCCCCGCCGATCGCCGACGACCAGAGGAGGGTCCCGCCGAAGGAGCGGGCGAGTAGCTGGCCTCCCGCGACCGGCAGGACCATCAGGGCCGCGACGAGCAGTAGTCCCACGACCCGCATCGCCGCGACCACGATGATCGCGGTGAGGACCGCGAGGAGCGCGTTGAGGGCGCCGACGGGGAGCCCCGCCACGCGCGCCCACTCCTCGTCCCCGACGATGGCGAAGAGCGCCCGGCGAGAGAGCGCGAACGCCATAATGATGATCCCGCCCAGGCCCGCGACGACGGCCACCTCTCGTCCCGTGACGGTCAGGATCTGGCCGAAGAGGTACGTGAAGACGGTGGCGTTCAGGGAGCCGGCCAGCCCCAGCATGACCACGCCCGAGGCGATCCCCACATAGAAGGCGATCGCGAGGGCGAGGTCGCCCGAGGTCTTCCCGCGGGCGCGCAGGGCCTCGACCGCGAGCGCGCCCACCACCGTGAACAGCAGGGCCCCCCACAGCGGCCACACGCCGAGCAGGATCGCCCCCGCGACGCCGGCGAACGCGAGGTGGCCCAGGCCGTCGCCCATCAGCGACATCCGTTTCTGGACCAGGAACGCGCCGATCAGCGGGCCGCACACCCCCACCACGAGCCCCGCCGCCAGCGCGAGCTGCATGTACTCCCGCTCGAAGGGCCAGGGGAGGGTCATCGGAGCTCCTCCAGCCAGAAGGGAAGGTCCTCGGGGTGCACCCCGAGGCTCACGCCGCGGGCCATCAGCTCCTGCGGGGGGCCGTCGAACAGCACCCGGCCCTTCAGGACCACCACGCGATCGAGGTCATCGGCCACGGCGCCGAGCTCGTGGGAGACGAGGAGCACCCCCGTCTCGTGGTCCTCGATCGTGTGGAGCAGGGAGGCGCGGAACCGGCGCTGCGACTCGGCGTCCACCCCGGAGATGGGTTCGTCGAGCACGAGGAGATCGGGCTCCGAGGCGAAGGCCCTGGCGATGAAGACGCGCTGCTGCTGCCCGATCGACAGGTGGCTCACCCGCCGGTGTCGCAGGGGGAGCAGCCCGACCGACTCGAGAGCGTGCCCGATCGCTTCGCGATCCTCCCTCCGGAACCGGCGCCACCACCCGCGGCGGGCGAGCCGGCCCGCCGCGACCACCTCCTCGACGCTGGCCACCTGGTCTCCGGCGAGCATCGGCCGCTGAGGCACGTAACCGACCCGCCACCGATCGCGCAGCTCATCGGGCGGCTGCCCCAGCAGTCGAACAGCGCCCTCGACGGGGAGCAGCCCGAGCAGGATCCGAAGGAGCGTCGACTTCCCGCTTCCGTTGGGGCCGACGAGCGCCACGAACTCCCCCCGTTCGATCCTGAGGTGTACGTCCTCGAGGATCGGGTCGCCGTCGAACGAGAAGGAGACGCCCTCCAGGCTCGCGAGCTCGACGGTTGAGCCGCGGGCCTCGTAGGCTCGGCTCAGCCCGGACAACCGAGCGCCTCCGCGATCGTCTCGAGGTTCGACTCCATCACCGACAGATAGGTCTCGCCCGCGGCGTCCTCCTCCTCGGTGAGGCCCTCCAGCGGATTGAGCACGGCCGTCTCCACACCGGCCTCGCGTGCGAGCGTCTCCGCCACGTCCGGGGAGACGAGCGTCTCCGTGAACACGGTGGTGACCCCCTCAGATCGCACCAGGTCGGTCAGTTCCGCGAGGCGCTGCGGGTCGGGCTCGCTCTCGGGGGAGATCCCGGTGATCGCCTCCTGGTGCAGGCCGTACCGGTCGGCGAGGTAGCCGAAGGCGGCGTGCGAGACGACCAGGAGGTCGCGCTCGCACGCCGCCAGCCGCCCGGCGAACCGCTCGTCGAGCGCGCGGATCTCCTCGGTGTGGGCTCCCGCGCGCTCCCGGTAGGCTTCCGCGCCCTCCGCGTCGACCTCGACGAGCGCCTCGCCCACGCGCTCGACCAGCCGCGCGTATCGGAGCATGTCCAGCCAGATGTGCGGATCGACCTCCTCGCCCTCGTGCCCCTCCTCCTCGCCCTCGTGCTCGTCCGTTCCCTCGATCGTCTCCACGCCTTCCAGGAGGTCCAGGGAAGCCCCGTCCCGTCGCTCGGCGAGCTCCTCGACGCCGGACTGGAACCCGCCTCCGAGGTAGAGGAGGAGGTCGGCATCGAGGATGAGGTCCACCTCGTCGGGAGTCAGCTCCACGTCGTGCGGGTCGCTCCCGGGCGGCGTGAGGTTCTCGACGTGTACGCGGGGGCCTCCCACGATCTCGGCCGCCTCCGCGATGGGGAAGAACCCCGCGGCGACGCGGAGGCCCTCGGGATCCTCGGTGACGCCCTGGCTGCACGCGGGCAGGGCCAGGGCCACCCCGATGGTCATGAGAATCATCCTCATTCCTAGTACCGGATCGTAGCAGGCATCCGCGGTCCCCGCAATCCTGCGAGCGTCGTTGTGCGCGGCGCATAATGGCGCGGTTGAACGAGGACTCGTCATGACGGATCTGCCCACCGGAACGATCACGTTCCTGCTCACGGACATCCAGGGGAGCACGAGGATCCTGGCACGGCTCCGGGATCGCTATCCCGCCCTGCTCGAGGAGCACCAGCGCCTCCTCCGCCAGGTCTTCGAGGCCGCGGGCGGCTTCGAGGTGGGGACCGAGGGCGACTCCTTCTTCGTCGTGTTCCCCGCGGCGCCCGATGCCGTCGCGGCGGCGGCCTCAGCCCAGCAGGCGCTGGAGCAGCACGAGTGGCCGGAGGGCGAGCGCGTACGCGTCCGCATGGGGCTCCATACAGGCGAGGCGATCCTCGGCGGCGACAACTACACGGGGATCGATCTCCATCGGGCGGCCCGCATCGCGGCGGCGGCCCATGGGGGGCAGGTCTTGCTGTCGGAAGCCACGCACGCGCTCGTCGCCCAGACCCTCCCCGAAGGCGTGACGATGCGGGACCTTGGCGAGCACCGTCTGAAGGACCTCCCCCGACCCGAACGCCTCTATCAGCTCCAGGTCCCCGGGCTGCCCCAGGAGTTCCCGCAGATCCGCTCCCTCGACACCCGACGAGGGAACCTCCAGGAGCCGCTCACCAGCTTCGTCGGACGCCGAGAGGAGCTCGCGGAGATCCCGGAGATCCTGGCCGAGACGCGCCTGCTGACCCTGACCGGCCCTGGCGGGTCCGGGAAGACCCGCCTCTCGATCCAGGTCGGGTCGGGGCTCGAGGACGCGTTCGAGGATGGGGTGTTCTTCGTGCCGCTCGCCGCGATCGAGAACCCCGAGCTGGTGGCGTCGAGGATCGCCGAGGTGCTGAAGGTCGAGGAGGACCCGGGTCGCTCGGCGATCGAGGCCCTGATCGAGCACCTCGCCGATCGCGAGATGCTGCTGGTGCTCGACAACTTCGAGCAGGTCATCCCGGCGGCCGGGACCGTCGGCGAGCTCATAGGCGCCACCGACGGCGTGAAGGTGCTGGCCACCAGCCGCGAGCCGCTGCACCTCGTCGGGGAGCGCGAGTACCCGGTGCCGCCGCTCCGCCTCCCCGACCTCGCCGACCTGCCGCCCCTCGAGGCCCTATCGCAGTACGAGGCCGTCGAGCTCTTCCTCCAGCGCGCCACCGCGGTGGAGCCCGGCTTCGCCGTCACGAACGAGAACGCGCCCGCGGTCGCCGAGATCTGCTCCCGCCTGGACGGGCTCCCCCTGGCCATCGAGCTCGCCGCGGCTCGGATCAAGCTGCTCCCTCCCGACGAGCTGCTCAAGCGGCTGGACCGCACCCTGGCCCTGCTCTCGGGCGGCGCCCGGGACCTCCCCGAGCGGCAGCAGACCCTCCGCGGAGCGATCGCCTGGAGCTACGACCTGCTCGAGGCGAAGGAGCGGACGTTGTTCAGCCGGCTCTCGATCTTCATGGGCGGTTTCAGCCTGGAGGCGGCCGACGAGGTGTGCAGCCCGCAGGGCGAGCTCGGCGCGGACGTCCTCGACCTCGTGGCCTCGCTCCTCGACAAGAGCCTGCTGCGGACGCTGGCCACCGGGCCCGCCGGGACCCGTTACCTGATGCTCCATACCATCCGGGAGTACGCCCGTGAGGTGTTGGACGACTCCGACGAGGCCGAGGAGATCGGCACGCGGCACGCAGGGTACGTCCTGCGGAGGGTGGAGGAGGCCGTGCCCAACCTGTTCGGACCGGATCGGGCCCGGTGGCTCGACGCGCTGGCGGCCGAGCACGACAATCTCCGCGCCGCGCTGACCTGGGCGCTGGAGGGCGGAGACCTGGAGCTCGGGCTGCGGCTGGGCGGGCGCGCGTGGCGCTTCTGGCAGATGCGCGCCCACCTCCGCGAGGGTCGGGAGTGGCTCGGCAGGCTGCTGGCGCATCCGGGGGCTCTCGATCATCCGGGCCCGCGGGCGGATGCCCTGGAGGGGCTGGGGGGGATCCTCTACTGGATGGGGGACCCGCAGGCCGCCGTGGTGTACGAGGAGTGCCTGACGCTCCGTCGCGAGCTCGGCGACCTCGCGGGGATCGGGGAGGCCCTCTACAACCGGGCGTGCATGCACGTGTTCGGCATCGGCGGGCCGCAGGAATCGAAGGCAGGACTCCCCCTGCTCGAGGAGGCGCTGGAGATCTTCCGTGAGCTCGACGACCAGATCGGTGTGGCGAAGGTGCAGTGGGTCGTGGGGAGCGCACACCTCCACGACGAGGAGTACGAGGCCGCCGAGGCCGCGCTGACGGAGAGCGTCGCCCTCTACCGCGAGGCCGAGGACCTGTTCGGTGAGGCATGGGGGCTCCACATGCTGGGGGTGACCCTGATCCACGAGGGGCGGGGCGACGAGGCGATCCCGCACCTCCGGCGGGCTCTTGACATCTTCCAGGAGGCGGGCGACCGCTCGGCGATCCCGGTGCTCATCTTCGACTTCGCGATCTACGCGAACCAGCGCGGGGAGCGCGAGCGGGCCCTTCTCATGCTGGCCGTGGCGGGCAAGCTCCAGCGGGAGATCGGTGTCGGGCTGGGGGAGGCGTCGGTCGAGTTCTCGGGCCTCCTGGCGCCCCTGCTCGAGACCGTCTCCGATGAGGAGCGTGCCCGAGCCGAGGCGGAGGCGCAGGCGATCACCGAGGAGCAGGCGGTCGCGATGGTCCGAGAGCTCGGGCCCGCCTAGTTGCTAGAGTGGGTAAGGCGAAGGACCAGGAGGTGCGGAGCATGGCTCAGCAGGAAGACTTCCTCCCCCTGATGGGGATCGACCACGTCGAGTTCTACGTCGGCAACGCGCGCCAGGCTGCCCACTACTACTCGAAGGCCTTCGGCTTCAAGGTCACCGCCTATCGCGGGCCCGAGACGAAGTACCGCGACACCGTCTCGTGGCTGTGCGAGCAGGGCGACGCGCGCTTCGTCTTCACCGGCGCCCAGGGCCCCGAGCACCCGGTGGCCAAGCACGTCTTCGAGCACGGCGACGGCGTCAAGGACATCGCCCTCCGCGTGCCCGACGCCACCTCGGCCTGGGAGGAGACCACCAAGCGCGGCGCCGAGAGCGCGATGGAGCCGGAGGTCATCGAGGATGAGCACGGCAAGATCGCGCGCTCGGCGATCAAGGCCTACGGTGAGACGCTCCACTCGTTCATCGAGCGCGAGAACTACTCCGGCCCCTTCCTCCCCGGCTTCCGCGAGGAGGAGCCCTACCCCGATGACGGCCCCGACGTCGGCATCAGGGCCATCGACCACTGCGTGGCCAACGTCGAGCTCGGCAAGATGAACGAGTGGGTGCGGTTCTACGCCGAGACGATGGGCTTCTCGCAGCTGATGCACTTCCGCGACGACCAGATCTCGACCGAGTACACCGCGCTGATGTCGAAGGTGATGTGGGACGGGTCGGGACGCGTGAAGTTCCCCATCAACGAGCCCGCCGAGGGGAAGAAGAAGTCCCAGATCGAGGAGTACCTCGACTACTACCGCTCGCCCGGCGTCCAGCACATCGCGATGGCCACCGACGACGTCGTGCAGACGGTCACGGCTCTTCGCGAGCGGGGCGTGCGGTTCATCCGCGTGCCCGAGACCTACTACGAGGATCTCGCCGAGCGCGTGGGCGAGATCGAGGAAGACTACTCCGACCTGGAGAAGCTCGCGATCCTCGCCGACCGCGACGAGGAAGGCTACCTGCTCCAGATCTTCACGAAGATCCAGCAGGACCGCCCGACGGTCTTCTACGAGTTCATCGAGCGGCACGGCTCCAGGGGCTTCGGACTCGGGAACTTCAAGGAGCTCTTCGTCGCGATCGAGCGCGAGCAGGCCGAGCGAGGCAACCTCTGAGAGCTACGCCAGCCCGGTGATGCCGCGCCAGGCCAGGCGGACGATCGCGTCCACCGTGCGCTGACGGTCCGCTTTGGAGGCGCCCGGGTTGGCCTGGGCCGCCGTCTCGGCCATCCCGATCAGCCCCAGCGCCACGTCGCGGGCTTCCTCCATGGGGACGTTGCCCCGCGACTCGCGGTAGATCACCTCGGACACCTCGGCGTGGACGTCCTCGCGGAACCGCTCCACCATCTCCCGGAAGTCGCGCTCGGAGCCGACCGCCTCGGACATCAGCAGGCGGAACCCCTCCGCGTGCTCGTCCACGAAGTCGAAGTAGGCCTGGAACGAGGCGCGGATCCGCTCGCGGTTGCCGCGGGAGGTCTCCAGGGCCGTGCGCACGCGCTCCCTCAGCGAGGCCAGGTCGGCCTCGAGCAGGGCCAGGTAGAGGTCGCGCTTCGAGGAGAAGTGGTCGTAGAGGATCGGCTTGGTGACGCCGGCCTCCTTGGCCACGGCGTCCATCGTCACCGTGTGGAACCCGTTCCTGCCGAACAACTTCCGGGCCACGTCGAGCAGCTGCTGGCGCCGCTCGGGGGCACGCATCCGCCGCCGCTGTGCCATTGACCATCTCCCTACCTGCTGGTAACCTACCGTGCGGTAGGATGCGCAGGTCCACCGCAGGACATTCTGCCAGAGAGGAAGGGGCGATATGGAGTTCCGGCTCAACGAGGATCAGCTGACCGCGCAAAAGTGGGCCCGGGAGTTCGCCGAGCGCGAGATCCGGCCGGCCGCCCCCGAGTACGACGAGTCCGAGGAGTTCCCCTGGCCGGTGCTGAAGAAGGCGACCGAGGTCGGGCTGAACTCGATGGAGTTCTACGTGGAGATGGCCGGCGCCGACCCCACCGGCCTCATCATGCCGATCGTCCTCGAGGAGGCGTGCTGGGGCTGCGCGGGCATCTCCCTCGGGATCTTCGGGACCGGACTCCCGCTGGCCACCCTGGCCGGCGCCGGGACGCCCGACCAGTTCCTCGAGTGGGCGCCTCGGATGATCGGGACCCCGGACGAGCCGAAGATCGGGGCGTTCGCCGTCACCGAGTCGAACGCCGGCTCCGACGTCTCCGCCCTCCGCACCACCGCCAAGCGTGACGGGGGCGACTGGGTGCTCAATGGCCGGAAGCTCTTCATCACGAACGGCGGGATCGCCCACGTCCACATCGTGGTGGCGACGGTCGACCCCGACCTCGGCCACCGAGGCCAGGCGGCCTTCATCATCCCCAGCGGCACCCCCGGCATCTCCCAAGGGAAGAAGGAGCGGAAGCTCGGGATCCGCGCCTCGCACACGGCCGAGGTGCTCCTCGACGACTGCCGGATCCCCCTCGAGAACGTCGTGGGGGGCATGGAGAAGCTCGAGTCGAAGCTGGCCCGGGCCCGGGGGAAGGAGCAGACCGGCTCCTCCCAGGCCCTCAAGACCTTCGAGATGACGCGCCCGTCGGTCGCCGCGCAGGCCCTGGGGATCGCGCGAGCGGCCCTCGAGTACTCGGTCGGCTACGCGAAGGAGCGGACCACGTTCGGGCGGCCGATCATCGAGCACCAGGGGATCGGCTTCAAGCTCGCCGACATGGCCATGGAGATCGACGCGGCCCGGCTGCTCACCTGGCGGGCTGCCTGGATGGTGAAGAACGGCCAGCTCGAGCGGGCCGAGGGGTCGATGTCGAAGCTCAAGGCCTCCGAGGTCGCGGTCTGGGTGACCGAGCAGGCGATCCAGGTCCTCGGCGGCTACGGCTACATCAGGGACTTCCCGGTGGAGAAGTGGTACCGGGACGCCAAGATCTTCACGCTGTTCGAGGGGACCAGCGAGATCCAGCGCCTCGTCATCAGCCGAGCCCTCGCCGGCTGACCTACCAGTCCCGGCCGTCGCGGGAGTCGTAGCCGTAGACCGCGGCCATGTAGCCGAGGACGGCCAGGCCGAGGGCCAGCACGGCCAGCCGCCAGGGCGCGCTCACGACCGACATGAAGGCGAGCATGGCCAGCACCCCCAGGAACCCCAGGAACAGATGCCACACGCTGGCCTGCTTCCGGCGGGGCTTCGCCATGCGGACCTCCTGGCCTCATCTTATGCGGAGAGCCCTACTTCCTCTTCAGCCGGAAGATCTTCACGTCCATCGTCCCGGAGCTGAGGCTGCCCAGGCGCTTGAACGCGTTGGGGGAGAGGTCGATCACCCGCCCCCGTGTGTAAGGGCCCCGATCGAGGACGCGGACGATGACGTATCTGCCTCCTCGCTTCACCGAGACCTTCGAGCCGCAGGGCCAGGACTTGTGCGCTGCGTAGAGGCCGATCAGCGGCCTGCCGCACGCGCCGACCCTCCCGCTGAAGTAGGAGGCCACCCCGGCCTGGCTCTCCTCGATGCGGAACTGATGCTTGTCGCGGTTCACGTGGATGAGGCGCTGGTGGTGGAAGCGGCGGTGCTGCTTGCGGGTGGCGTCGGGGTGGTTGCGGTGCCAGCGCTGGTGCTTGCGCTTGGCGGTGTCGTGGTGGTGCCACTTGTGGTGGCGGACGTCCTTCCCGTAGCGCCAGAACTTGTGGATCGGGTGGCTGTTGGCCGCCCCCGCGATGGGAAGGACCAGGGTCGCGACGAGTCCCAGGGCCAGCAGCCCTCGGGCCCGTCGCTCACTATGCGATGGAGTCTTCATGCAGCCTCCTTTGCTCGCTCGTTGGGGCTCGTGCGACCCTCCCCTGTCCGATCGCGCGCATAGGCAACGGACGAACCACTCGAGGGGGAGGAATCGATCGCACGATCGTGCGCGCCACCAGGGTACACAAGGATCGGGGAAGCGCCAACGCGGAGCGCGCTCGGCCGGACGGGGTCGCTCCGAAGGGCATCGGGTAGCATGGGGTCGTGCTCGAGAAGGTCACCCTTGCGGCCCCCCGGGGCTACTGCGCCGGCGTGGAGCGGGCCGTGGACACGGTGGAGCGAGCCCTCCAGCTGTACGGCGCCCCGATCTACGTGCGGAAGCAGATCGTGCACAACCTCCACGTGGTTCGAGACCTCGAGTCGAAGGGCGCGATCTTCGTCGAGGAGGAGACCGAGGTGCCCGAGGGCGCCGCGGTGGTCCTCTCCGCGCACGGCGTGGCCCCGGACGTCTACCGGAACGCCGCGGCCCGCGGCCTCAACGTGATCGACGCCACATGCCCGTTGGTGACCAAGGTGCACCTCGAGGCGCGCCGCTTCGCCAAGGAGGGCTACACGATCCTCCTGATCGGCCACGAGGGCCACGAGGAGGTGGTGGGGACCAGCGGCGAGGCCCCCGAGCACATCCGTCTCGTCGGATCGAAGGACGAGGCCCGCACCGTTGAGGTCGGCGATCCCGGGAAGGTCGCCTACCTCTCGCAGACTACCCTCTCGGTGGACGAGACGAACGAGATCATCGAGGTGCTGCGCGAGCGGTTCCC
>DATKBL010000119.1:0-28839 GCA_035513995.1 Actinomycetota bacterium | reverse complement strand
GCGCAACCTGCCCGACGGGCGCGTGGAGGCGGTCTTCGAGGGGCCCGAGGAGGCGGTCGAGGCGATGGTCCGCTGGTGCGGCGAGGGGACCCCGTGGGCGAAGGTCGAGGACGTCGAGGCCACCCGCGAGGACCCCGAAGGTCTCGAAGGCTTCCGGATCCGCTGACCTGGGCTCGGGCGGATCTCCTGGTTCCGGTGTAAACCTTCTGCCCGTCTCGGGATTCCTGGTATGTGTACGCATGCATGTGGGAGAGCGAGCGGGTGAGGAAGGCGGAGGCCATCCGGGAGGAGGGTTCGAGCGGCGATGCGATCGAGCACCTCTTCCGTGACGAGGCCCGCTCGCTGTGGCGAGCGCTCGTGGCCTTCACCGGTGGTCGCCGGGAGGTCGCCGAGGACGCGATGGCGGAGGCCTTCGCCCGCGCCCTTCGCTTCGCGGACGGCATCAGGGATCCGAGGGCCTACGTCTACGCCACCGCCTTCCGTCTGGCGGCCCAGGACCTCAGAAGGGAACGCAAGGATGGTGCCGAGATCATGCCACCCGAGTCCGAACAGCCCCCGGAGGCGGATGAGGTCATGATCGCGCTGAGGAAGCTCTCGACGAACCAGCGAGCAACCGTCGTGCTCCACTACTACGTCGATCTCTCCGTGCGCGAGGTCTCGCGCGTCCTCGGCATCACCCCGGCCACGGTCAAGGTGCACCTCTTCCGCGCTCGGGGCCGGCTGCGCGCGCTGCTCGGCGACAAGGAGGAGACCGATGGCTGAGCGATGGCTGCGCCGGCTCGGAGACCGCCTCGAGGGGGAGGAGCCGCCCGCGGATCTGTGGGAGCGAGTGCGGCACCGTGAGGTCTCGGGGACGGTCGAGCCGGCGCCGATCGGGGACCGGCTCCCCGCGGGTCTGGTCGCCATCGCGATCGTAGCGGGGATCGCCCTCGGTGGGTGGGTCCTCCTCGGACCCGCACGGGATCTCGCCCGCGTGGCCGACGACGTGCCGGGTCCCGCACTGGGACCTTCACCGACTGTGTCGACGAGGCCCGAGATCCCCCAGGGTGGCGTCACCCTCGCCTGCCCCGAGGAGGAACAGATCGACTTCACGTTCGCGGGACCCCTGATCCGCGAGCCAGCAGGTGCGGCCATCATCCGCGTCAACCTGGCGGGCATCCGAGGGACCGACACCCTCGAGCAGGTCAGCACCGACCCGAACGGGGAGACGCGGTGGGACGGCGTGTGGCGGGTCGTTCGCGACGGCTCCGTCATCGCCATGGTTCGGGTTCCAGAGCTCAACGGCGTCGCCTGCGCGGGCTCCGGCATCTCTGGATCATCGTTACGACCCGAGGGGTCATCCAATGACATCTACTTCGCGACCAGACGCAGCCCGGCCGGAAGCGGTCCGAACGCGGGCCCCGGGACCGCGACGATCGTGGAGAGATCCGGGTGCCTCATCCTGGAGTCCCTGTACGAGGGCGATGCTCAGAGCATCGGCCTTTGGCCACAGGCGTGGAGACTGGTCACGTCCGGCGGAAAGACGGTGATCCTCGACGCAGATGGTCGGGAGGTCGCGGCGGTGGGTGACACCGTTTTGATCGGAGGTGGCGATATCTCTCGGTCGGTCATGCTTCAGGAGGCCGAGGACCTCCCGCCGACGCGCTGCACGTTCGACGGATTCTCGTGGGTGACGGCGGTCCATGGAGTTGAACCCTAGGAGCCAGGTCCTAAGAACCCCGCGAGCTCCGCACGGATCGCATCACCCGGCGATCGCTTCCACTCCGGCTCGTTCGTCGGCGCCCAGTTCCTCTCGTTGACGACGGAGCTCGAGCGCCGCGTTTAGGGCCGCGACGAACCGGGCTCGGTGGCGCTCGTCGGGCGTGCCGACGGCGGCCCACTGGGCCACCTCCGACCAGCGCCAGAGCCGAGACCTCGAGCGGAGATGGGAGATTGGGGCGGGGAAGCCGCCCTTCCCACGCCGTCCGGTGATCAGCAGCCTGACGCTCTCCCGCGTGCGCCCCAGTCGATCGGCGATCTCAGCCATGGTGACGAGATCGTCCGGCTCGACACGGACGACTCTCAGCCCTGGCACCGACTCCACATTCTCGATCGCCGAGAGGACGGCTTCGGAGAACGACGGTGCCTCCCGATGGAAGTCGAGGTATCCGGCGCCATCGACCGAGCCGATCGTCGCATCGGAGCAGCGGGCCTCGTAGAGCTTGTCGATGACCTGCTCATCCTCGACCGGCCCGTCGACCACCAGGGTGAATTCGAACTCATGCATCCCCTTCGGCCTCCTCTCCGTGCGGGCATCTACCGACCGCATGCCTGATGTCCTTGCCATGGTTGCCGGGGTTCTTGGGCGTCGACCAGATCGAGACTCGGCAGGGCCTGTTCCACCTCTTTCTTCGGATGGCGGGCCCTGCTCACGGCGTTGACATCATGCAACAGCACGTTGCCGTTTGTCAACACATACACGAGCGTTCCGCCTTCCCACACTTGGCCGGGGGGCGCTGGTAGCATCCGGGCGATGTTCCTCCGGTCGCTGCGGATCCGCGGGTTCAAGTCCTTCGCGGACAAGTCCGTCCTGGAGTTCGGGCCCGGCGTCAGCGTCATCGTCGGCCCGAACGGGTCGGGCAAGTCCAACATCGTCGACGCCATCTCCTGGGTGCTGGGCGAGCAAGGCCCGCGCGCCCTGCGGGGCGGGCAGATGGCCGACGTGATCTTCGCCGGGGCCCAGGACCGCACTCCGCTGGGGATGGCCGAGGTCACCCTGGTGATCGACAACGAGGCCGGCCTGATCCCCATCGACGCGGGCGAGATCGAGGTCAGCCGCACGATCTTCCGCTCGGGAGAGAGCCAGTACGCGATCGGGGGAAAGCCGGTTCGCCTGATGGACATCCTGGAGCTTCTCTCGGACACGGGGATCGGCCGGGGCCTCCACACCGTGATCGGGCAGGGGCATCTCGAGGACGCGCTGACGGCGAGGCCGGAGGACCGGCGTCGCTTCATCGAGGAGGCCGCGGGGATCGCCAAGCACCGCCGCCGCAAGGAGCGGGCCCAGCGGAAGCTGGCGGGGCTCGACCAGGACCTCCTCCGCCTCCAGGACGTGATGACCGAGCTGCGGCGGCAGCTCAAGCCTTTGAAGCAGCAGGCCCAGGCCGCGGAGAAGCACGAGACGCTCTCGCAGGAGGCCGAGGCGCTCGCCGCGAGGATGGCCGCGGCGCGCCTGCGCGAACTCTACCGGGAGCGCGATCGGCGCCTGCCGCTGTGGGAGGAGGGTCAGGCGCGCCGCAAGGAAGCCGAGGAGCGGCTCGCGGAGCTTGACACCGAGATCTCAGGGCTCGACCGGAAGGTGTCGGAGTCCGAGCGGGCGCTCGAGGACATCGAGGCCGCGCACCAGCAGGCGCTTGCGGACCGGTCCACGGCCGAGGCCGCGCTGCGGGAGGCGGTCCGGCGCGAAGGCGAGGCGCGGGCGAAGGCCGCGGCCGACGAGGGGCGCTCGGGCCGGCTCTTCACGCTCGAGGAGGAGGCCCGTCGGCACGAGGCCGCGCTGGCCGAGACGCTGTCGAGCGTCGGAGAGAAAGAGGCCGCGCTCGAGCACGCGGAGCGAGCGTTCCGCTCCGCCGAGGAGGCGCGGCGCGAGGCCGAGGACGCCCGGCGCCGGGCCCACGAGGAGTCCGCGCAGCGGCGGGCCGAGCTGGAGGGGCTGCGGCGTTCGCTGGAGTCGGCGGAGGCAGAGCGCGGCAGGATCGAGGCGTCGCTGGCGGAGCTCGCGGCGTCGATGGAGAAGCTCGGGGCCGAGCGAGGGCAGATCGAGGCCGAGATCGAGCGGCTGGACGCGCAGGAGACCCCCCTCGCGAGGCGCCAGACCGAGCTGCGCCGGGAGCGAGAGCGCCTTGCCGGAGAGCTCGAGCACCTCGCCGACGCGGAGCGCCGACTCGAGAACCGCCGTCAGGCGCTCGACGCCCGGCGGACCGCGCTTACCCAGACGTCGGGCTCGCGGTTCCTCAAGCGAGCGAAGCACGCGATCGGCATGCTCGGGAAGCTGATCGAGGTCGATCCCGGCCTGGAGCGCGCGGTCGCCGCCGCCCTCGGATCGATGGCCGACGCGATCGTCTACGAGGACCACGGCCGGGCGGTGGCCGAGGCCGGTGAGGCCGCCGGGGCGACGCTCGCGGTCGTCGAGGGAGCCTCGGGCGGCTTCCGGATCATGGGGGAGCGGCCGCTCCTCTCGGGCGTGCGAGCGGATCCCCGCGTCGAGCCACTCGTCCGCGCGGCGCTGCGCGACGTGTACCTCGCCGCCGACGAGGGTGAAGCTCTCGCGAAGCACCGACGCCACCCCGCGGCCTCGTTCGTGACCCGCGACGGTGTGCTCGTCGGACCCGCGGTGGTCCGGACCGCGCCTCGTCCCACCGAGGACGAGCTGGCCGTGAAGCGAGAGGACTCGAACGTCGCCCGCGATCTGACCCGGGTTCGGAGCCAGGTCGCGGGGAAGCGCGGACGCCTTGACCAGGTGGACGGCGAGCTGGCCGAGGTCCAGGAGGAGCTGGAGCGGGCCGACGCGCTGATCACCGCGGCAGCCGAGCGGATGGGGAACGTGGGGGTCGAGCTGAAGGCGCTCGACCGCGAGCGCGCGCTCCTGCAGGAGCGGGGCGAGCGGGTCGAGGAGACGATCCGGGGCGCCCGCGAGGCGATGAACGCGATGCCCCGCGACGACGAAGGTGTCCCGGAGATCCCGCCTCACCCGGAGGCGCCGGTCACGCTCCGGGTCGAGGTCGAGGCCCTGCGTCGGGATCGGGCCCGTCTCGAGGCCGGCCTTGCGCGCGCTCGCGCCGAGCTCGAGGAGCTTCGGGGCACCGACCCAGAGACGCTGCGGGAGGCGGCCGAGGCCAGGACCGCCGAGCGCGAGGAGGCCGAGCGGGCCCTCGCCGAGATCGAGAAAAGGGCTCGGGAGGCGGGCGCCGCCCGCGAGGAGGCCGGCCGCGAGGCGCACGAGGCCCGCGCCTCCGGGACGAGGACGAACGAGGCCTGGCGGGCCGCCGCCGCGGAGCTCCAGCGACTGCGCGACGAGTACGAGGACGAGGACCAGGTCCGCCGCGACCTCGAGCGCCGCATCGCCGAGTCCGAGCGGGTGCTCCGCGACGGCCACGGCCGGGAGCCCGAGGGCGCCCTCGGGGAGCTCGCCGAGGACGACACGGTCGAGTCGCTCCAGAAGCGATCCGACCTCGTGACGCGCCGCCTCGGCCTGCTCGGCCGCGTCAACCTGGTCGCGACCGACGAGTACCGCTCGCTCCAGGAGCGCCACGACTTCCTCGCGCGCGAGATCGAGGACGTGCGGACGGCCCGCCGCGACCTCCGGCACGTCGTGACCGACGTCGACCGCAAGATCGAGGAGATCTTCGGGACGGCCTACCGAGACGTGGCCGCGGAGTTCTCGGCGATCATCGGCACGCTGTTCCCCGGGGGCGAGGGGAAGCTCTCGCTCACCGACCCCGGCGACCTGCTGGCGACCGGCGTCGAGATCTCGGCCCGCCCCGGCCGCAAGCGCGTCCAGCGCCTCTCCCTGCTCTCGGGCGGGGAGCGCTCGCTCGTCGCTCTCGCGTTCCTCTTCGCCATCTTCCGCGCGCGTCCCTCGCCCTTCTATCTGCTGGACGAGGTGGAGGCGGCGCTCGACGACGTGAACCTCCACCGGTTCCTCGATCTCGTGCGCGACTTCGCCAGGACCTCGCAGGTCCTGGTCATCACGCATCAGAAGCGGACCATGGAGGCCGCCGACGTGCTCTACGGTGTCTCCATGAGCGGAGGGGTCACGGCGGTGATCAGCCAGCGGATCTCGGAGGCCACAGCGGCCGACGAGGTCCCGGCCGATCGCTGAGGTGTCCGAGGGCGTGGACGTCGTCATCTTCATCGTGGTGGGCCTGGTGGTCCTGCTGGCCGCCGGCCTGCTCGTCGGGGTCTCGATGCGCGGCCGCCCCGCCCCTCCGGCGGGACCCCCGACGATCCGGCGTGGAGGGCTGGGGACCCGCGTGCGCTCGATCCTTCGGGGCACCCCGGGCGATGAGGAGTGGGCCGCGCTGGAGGAGTCGCTCGTGGGCGCCGACACCGGCACCGCGGCCGCCCGCGAGATCGTGGGCCGGGTGCGCGACCGCTGGGAGCCGGGGGCCGACGCCGAGCAGCTCCTGATCGAAGAGCTCGTGAAGATGTTCGACGGAGACCCCCCGCTCGACCTCCCTCCCGACCTCGCGGTGGTGATGGTCGTCGGGGTCAACGGCACCGGGAAGACGACGACGATCGGCAAGCTGGCCAAGCGGCTGTCGGGCGAGGGGAGGAGCGTGGCGGTCGCCGCGAGCGACACCTTCCGGGCGGGGGCCTCCGAGCAGCTGGCGACCTGGGCCGAGCGCGGCGGTGCCCACCTCGTCTCCCAGACTCGAGGCGCCGACCCCGGAGCGGTGGCGCACGACGCCGTGGAGGCGGCGCGAGCGCGCGGTCACGACGTCCTGATCGTGGACACCGCCGGACGTATCCACACGAAGAAGCCGCTCATGGAGGAGCTCCGCAAGGTGAAGCGCGTCCTGACGAAGGCCGCGGAGAAGGACCCCGACGAGGTGCTCCTCGTGGTGGACGCCACCACGGGGCAGAACGGCATCGCCCAGGCCCGCACCTTCCTCGAGGCCGTGGAGGTCACCGGTATCGCGCTGACCAAGCTCGACGGCGCGGCCCGGGGCGGCGTCGTGCTGGCGATCCGGAAGGAGCTGGGGGTGCCCGTGAAGCTCGTGGGGACCGGCGAGTCGATCGAGGACCTGCGGCCGTTCGACCCGAAGACGTTCGCGCGCTCCCTGATGAGGGGCTGATGGCCGACATCCTGATCGTCGACGATCACGAGCAGGTGCGGGCGGTGATGCGCGAGATCCTCCAGGGCGAAGAGCACAGCGTTCGGGAGGCGTCCGACGGCGCGACCGCCCTCTCCCTCGCGCGCGAGCGCGCCCCCGACATCGTCTTCCTCGACCTGCAGATGCCGGACATGGACGGGATGGAGGTGCTGCGGGCGCTCCGCGACGACGAGTCGACGCGGAGCGCCCGTGTGGTGATCCTCACCGCTCGGGGCGACAGGGATCGCCAGGCCGGCCTGGAGCTCGGGGCCGAGGCCTACTTCGTCAAGCCCTTCTCGCCGCTGGCCGTCCTCGAGCTGGTGGAGCGACTGACCGCCGAGGCCTGACCCCCCGCTACACTGGGGTCGATGTTCGAGCAGCTCACCGACCGGCTCGGCGCGACCTTCAAGAAGCTCCGCTCCCGGGGCAAGCTCCATCCGAAGCAGGTGGACAAGGGCCTGAGCGAGATCCGGGACGCCCTCCTCGATGCCGACGTGGCGATCGAGGTGGCCGACTCCTTGCTGGATCGGGTGCGCGCGCGCGCCCTCGGCGAGGAGGTCACGAAGAGCGCCACCCCCGGCCAGCAGGTGGTGAAGGTCGTGAGCGACGAGATGACGGCGACTCTCGGGGGCGAGCACCGGCCCTTCACGCTCCCCGACGCCGACCCCGTCGTGATCCTGATGGCCGGCGTCCAGGGCTCGGGGAAGACCACGACCTGCGCGAAGCTCGCCCACCACCTGAAGGGCAAGGGACGGAGTGTCCTGCTGTGCGCGGCCGACCTGGCTCGCCCTGCGGCGATCGAGCAGCTCTTCGTCCTCGGCGAGGAGGTCGGCGTGCCCGTCGTCTCCGACGGCAAGGATCCGGTCAAGGTGGCGAAGAGCGCGCTCCGCCAGGCGAAGAAGGAGTCGCACGACGTCCTGATCGTCGACACCGCCGGCCGCCTCCACGTGGACGAGGAGATGATGCGAGAGGTCGGCCGCGTCCGTGACACGCTCAAGCCTCACCATTCGCTGATGGCCGCCGACGCGATGACCGGGCAGGACGCGGTGCGCCAGGCCAAGGCCTTCATGGAGCACGCCGACCTCACCGGCTTCGTCTTGACGAAGGTGGACGGCGACGCGCGCGGCGGCGCCGCGCTCTCGATCACCGAGGTCACCGGCCGCCCGATCTTCTTCGCGGGGATGGGGGAGAGCCCGAACGACCTCGAGCCCTTCCACCCCGACCGGATGGCCTCGCGCATCCTGGGGATGGGCGACGTGGTCTCGCTCGTGGAGAAGGCCCAGCGCGAGATGGACGAAGACGCCGCGCGCGAGTCGGCCGAGAAGATGCTGACGGCCCAGTTCTCGCTGGAGGACTTCCTCACCCAGCTCCGCGAGGTGAAGAAGCTCGGGCCGCTCCAGGACCTCCTGGCGATGCTGCCCGGGGTGCCCGGCGGCGCGAGCCTCAAGGACCTCGAGGTGGACGAGAACGAGCTCGTGCGGGCCGAGGCGATCATCTCCTCGATGACCCTGGAGGAGCGCCGCAACCCGACCGTCCTCAACGGGAGCCGTCGCTCCCGCGTCGCGCGGGGGAGCGGGACGACCGTCTCGCAGGTCAACTCGCTGCTGAAGCAGTACGACGAGACGAAGAAGATGATGAAGCGGCTGGGCGGCGGGATGGGCGGTCTGGGGAACCTGGCCAAAGGCCTCGGGGGCCTGGGCGGTATGAAGCTCCCCAAGGGCCTGGGGTGAGGGTCAGAGAGCGAGGAGGTCGTCGACTCGGGCCGAGAAGCCCGGGAGCAGGGGTGTCGTGAGCACGTCCTGGGGCCCCAGCACCTCTGGATCGGGATAGCGGCCACCTTCCAGCCGGTGGACGTGGATCCGGTCGGTTGCCAGGTCGACGAACCAGTACTCGGGCACGCCGTGCCGCTGGTAGAGGTCCCGCTTGAGGACCGTGTCGGTGCGGTGAGTGCTGGGCGAGGACACCTCGACGGCGAGGTCGAGCCTCGTCAGCGGCCGCTCCACCCCCTTCGCGTGCTCGGGCAGCAGGTAGAGCACGTCGGGCTGGACCACGTCCCCTTCGGTCAGCAGCACGTCCATAGGAGAGGCGAGCACCAGGCCGCCCTGACGCTCGCCGTGGAGCGAGAGCCGCACGCCGATCCTCATGACCACCTCTTGGTGGCGGACGCTCGGCGCCGGGGCATCAGCAGCTCGCCGTCGATGAGCTCGATGCGGCGATTCGTCTCCTGCGGGAACCGCTCCAGGAGGTCGGCGTAGGTGAACCGTTTCGGCATCGCTCGTCGCTCCACAGGTCGAAACGCTATCCTGAGGGTACGACACGGACCCGCGCGAGATCCCTTCGCGTCCGGGCGACCCGATCAGGAGAGGTGCATGGTCAAGATCAGGCTGATGCGGATGGGGGCGAAGAAGCGGCCCTTCTTCCGCGTAGTGGTCGCCGACTCGCGCAGCCCGCGCGACGGCCGCTTCATCGAGAACATCGGGAAGTACCACCCGCTCGAGCACCCCTCGCTCATCGAGATCGACGAGGAGCGTGCGATGCACTGGCTCCAGAACGGCGCACAGCCCACCCAGCCGGTCCGGGTACTTCTCGAGAAGACCGGCGTCTGGGACAGGTTCGAGGGCGGGCCCGGCACACCGGTCCCGCCGCCGCCCGACGAGGAGAAACCCTCGAAGAAGGCCCAGGCCGCGGCTGAGGCAGAGGCCCAGGAGCCCGCCGAGGAAGCACCGGCCGAGGAAGCACCGGCCGAGGAAGCACCGGCCGAGGAAGCACCGGCCGAGGAAGCACCGGCCGAGGAAGCACCGGCCGAAGAGGCCCAGGCTGAGCCCGAGGCCGAGGCGGAGGAAGCCCCCGCCGAAGAGGCCGAGGAGAAGCCCGAGTGATGCTCGAGGTCGTGGAGTACGTCGCCAAGAGCCTCGTCGACGAGCCGGACGAGGTCCGCACGGAGGAGTTCGAGGAGGACGACGGCACGGTCGTGATCGAGCTGACCACGGCCCCCGACGACATGGGCAAGGTCATCGGGAAGAACGGCCGGGTGGCGAGGGCCCTCCGGCAGCTGATCCGAGCGGTCGGGACCCGCGAGGGGGTCCGGGCGACCGTCGACATCGTCGACGAGCTCTCCGAGCCCGACGACGAGGACTGAGCCCGGCCGGGCCATGGCCCCGGATCGCGAGACCGACGACCTCCTGGCGGTGGGCCGCGTCGGCAAGCCCCACGGGCTCCGAGGAGAGGTCTCCGTCGAGCCCCTCACCGACACCCCGGAGCGGTTCGCCCCGGGCACCGTCCTCGTGAGCGACACCGGCGAGCTCACCGTGTCCACCTCCCGTCCGCACCAGCGGAGGTTCCTGATCGGGTTCGAGGGTGTCGAGGACCGGACCGCCGCCGAGGAGCTCCGCGGGGCGATCCTGTTCGTCGCGGCCGAGAATCTGCCCGACCTCCCAGAGGACTCCTACTGGCCGCACGACCTCGAGGGATGCGAGGTCTTCACCGAGGCCGGCGTTCGCGTCGGCGCGATCTCGGAGGTCTTGCGCAACCCCGCGAACGACCTGTGGGTCACCGAGCGAGGGATGATCCCCGCCGTGAAGGAGGTGGTCCTCGAGGTGGACCTTGAAGGCCGCCGCGTGGTGATCCGCGACATCCCCGGTCTGCTCGAGGAGGCCTGAGGTGCGGATCGACGTCCTGACGATCTTTCCCGGGATCCTGGAGGGCCCCCTCCGGGAGAGCCTGCTGGGCAAGGCGATCGAGGCGGGGCTCGTGGAGGTCCGCGTCCACGACCTGCGCGACCACACCGAGGACAGGCATCGCCAGGTCGACGACGAGTCCTTCGGCGGCGGCCCGGGGATGGTGATGAAGCCCGAGCCGATCTTCGCGGCGGCCGAGGCCGTCGGCGGCTCGCCCCGCGCGATCCTGCTCTCGCCGGCGGGACGCCGGCTCGACCAGGCCGTCGCCCGCGAGCTGGCCCCCGAGCCCCACCTCCTGTTGATCGCGGGCCGCTACGAGGGCGTGGACGAGCGCGTGGCCCTCGGCCTGCCCGCCGAGGAGATCTCGATCGGCGACTACGTGCTCTCCGGTGGCGAGCTGCCGGCGCTGGTGCTGATCGAAGCGATCACCCGTCTCGTGCCCGGGGTGGTGGGGCGCGAGGAGTCGCTCGAGCGCGAGTCGTTCGAGGAGGGGATGCTGGACCACCCGCACTACACCCGCCCCGCGGAGTTCCGCGGGATGGAGGTGCCCGAGACGCTTCGATCCGGCAACCACGCGGCGATCGAGGAGTGGCGCCGCGCCGCCGCCGAGGAGAAGACGCGCCGAAACCGGCCCGACCTCCTCGGAGACTGACCGGGGATCCCGGCCCGAGCGTAGTATCATGAGCGGCCGCGCGACCTGTAGGAGTTTCCCGTGAACAAGACCGATCTCGTCGAGAAGCCTCGCCTGCGCAGGGACGTCCCCGTCTTCCGGCCGGGCGACACCGTCAAGGTGCTCGTCCGCGTCGTGGAGGCCGGCCGTGAGCGCGTTCAGGCGTTCCAGGGAGTCGTCCTCCGCCGCAAGGGCGGGGGGCTGCGGGAGACGTTCACCGTCCGCAAGGTGTCCTTCGGGGTCGGGGTCGAGCGGACCTTCCCGGTGCACTCGCCGACGATCTCGAAGATCGAGATCGTCTCGCGCGGCGACGTCCGCCGGGCCAAGCTCTACTACCTGCGCGAGCGGCGCGGGAAGCGGGCCCGGATCCGGGAGCTCCGAGGGGCGGCCGCCGATGCGCTCGCCGCCGATGAGGCCCGGAGGGTCACCGAGCTCGAGGAGGAGGAGCGGGCGCGCGCCGAGGCCGAGGTCGCCGAGGCCGAGGTCGCCGAGGCCGAGGCGGCAACCGAGCCCGAGCAGGAGCCCGAGCCCGAGCCCGAGCAGGAGCCGGACGACGCCGAGCCGGAGGCCGACGCCGCGGAGAAGGCCGAAGCCTGAGCGTGGCTTCCCCGAGCGACCGTCCCGGACGCGCGGACGACCCCACCGTCCCGGTGGCGCCCGCCAGCCCCGTTCAGCACACCGAGGAGCTACCGCAGGACCGGAGCGCGGAGTCGTTCTCGGGCGGCCCGCCCGAGGAGGAGCATCGCGGCCCGCTCTCCTTCCTGAAGGAGCTTCCCGGCCTCATCATCATCGCTCTGGTCCTGGCGCTCCTGATCAAGTCGTTCCTCGTGCAGGCCTTCTACATCCCCTCGGAGTCGATGGTGCCGACGCTCCGTGACGGCGACCGCGTCCTCGTCAACAAGCTGATCCTCAGCGTCCGCGACCCGAGGCGGGGCGAGATCGTGGTGTTCGAGAACCCCAGGCTCCAGGAGGAGGACCGGAACCTCCTGTCGGCCGTCTGGCACTGGATCACGGAGGGGCTGGGCTTCTCGGTCGACCCGAACAAGGACTTCATCAAGAGGGTGATCGGGGTTCCCGGCGACACGATAGAAGTGCGCGGGGGGCGCGTGTTCGTCAACGGCACGCGGCTCCAGGAGCCTTATCTCGAGCGGAACCGCGACCGCTCCGACTACGGTCCGTATACCGTTCCGCCTGACACGTACTTCATGATGGGCGACAATCGAGCCAACTCGCAGGACTCCAGGTCCCAGGCGGTGGGGCCGGTCCCGAGGGAGAAGATCGTGGGGAAGGCGTTCGTGATCCTGTGGCCCCCCTCGAGGTTCGAGTGGCTCGGCGCGGGAGACTGACCAACCGGTACGAGCGGCGTCTGCGCGAGCGGGGGTTCCGGCTCCTCGCGGGCGTGGACGAGGCGGGGCGTGGCGCGCTCGCCGGCCCGCTCGTCGCCGCGGCGGTGATCCTCCCCGAGGATTTCGACCTCGACGGCGTGGACGACTCCAAGCTCCTGACCCCTCTCCAGCGCGCCGCGGTCTACCCGAGGATCCTCGAGGCCGCGCTCGCGGTGGCGATCTGCCGCGCTATGCCGGGGCGGATCGACCGCGAGGGTCTCCACCGGACGAACCTGAGGCTGCTCCGCCGGGCGATCCGAACGCTCGAGGTCGAGCCGGAGTACGTGCTCACCGACGGGTTCCCCGTGGGACGGATGGACGTCCCGTGCCTCGCCATGAAGGGCGGGGACGCCCTGAACGGGACGGTCGCGGCGGCCTCGATCGTGGCGAAGGTGACCCGGGACCGGACGATGGAGCGATACCATCGCCGCTTCCCCGACTACGGCTTCGACACGAACCGGGGGTACGGGACCCGCAGGCACTGGGAGGCGCTGGAGCGCCACGGCCCCACCCCGATCCACCGGCTGTCCTTCAAGGGCGTCGGGCAGGCCTCGCTGTTCCCGAGGTTCGAGGAGCATAATGGCCACGAGGGGGAGGACGATTGAGCGGCGAGGAACTCGAGCGCTACGAGACCGAGATGGAGCTCCAGCTCTATCGCGAGTATCGCGACGTCCTCCCGATGTTCCGCTACGTCGTCGAGACCGACCGCCGCTTCTACCTCGCCAACGAGGTGGACGTGGCGCGTCACACCGACACCGGGGAGTTCCTGATCGAGATCAACCTCACCGACGCCTGGGTCTGGGACATGCACCGCCCGGCGCGGTTCGTGGAGCGCGTCCGGGTCCTGACGACTCAGGACGTCAACATCGAGGAGATCGCCAAGCCGGAGCCCCCGTCCGGCGACTGACGTTCGTGTCGGACCCCCACGGCATGCTTCCCGCATGCGGAGCAGGGACCGCGTCTGGCACGAGGGCGAGCGGGCGGCCTGGCATCTCTACCGCGACCGCGGGTACCGGCTTGTCGCTCGGAACTGGCGCTGTCGCGTGGGCGAGCTTGACCTCGTGGTCGAGCGCGGCGGCACCCTTGTCTTCTGCGAGGTGAAGGCCCGGGCCTCGGCGGTGGCCCGCCCCTTCGACGCCGTGACCCCGGCCAAGCAGCGCAAGGTGCGTACGGTGGCCGAGGCGTTCCTCGTCGCGACCCGGGCCAGGCCCCAGGCCTGCCGGTTCGACGTGGCCAGCGTGGTGGTCGACCGCGCCGGGGCCCCGCGGGTGCACGTGTTCGAGGACGCGTTCTAGACGGTCGTCGCTTGCTCCGCGGGTCAAGTGCGTATCATCGGCCGATGACCTTCGGAGCGCGCTCCGCCACGGCCCCCCTCAGGCGCGTGCTCGTCCGGCCTCCCGTCGAGACCACGGGCTGGCGCGAGTACGGGTGGCGCGCGGAGCCCGACCTCGACACGATGGCCCGCGAGCACGAGGCCTACCGCGAGGCGCTCGGGGCCTCCGGCGCCGAGGTGATCCTGGGCGAGACCCCCGTTCCGGGGAACTGCGACGCGATCTACGCCTGCGACACGGCGCTCGTGACCGAACGAGGGGCCATCCTGCTCCGCCCGGGGAAGGAGGGCCGGCGGGGGGAGCCCGACGCGATCGGCAAGGATCTCGAGTTGGCGGGCGTGCCGGTCGTGGGACGCCTCGAGGCGCCCGGGACGGCGGAGGGGGGTGACCTCCTCTGGCTCGACGAGCGGACCCTCGTCGCCGGGCGCTCCTACCGTACGAACGACGCCGGGATCGGGGCGCTCCGCGACCTGCTCCCGGGCGTCGAGGTGATCGCGGTCGACCTTCCCCACCACCGCGGCTCGAGCGTGATCCTGCACCTCCTGTCGCTGATCAGTCTCCTCGACGCGGACCTCGCGGTGGCCTTCCCTCCGCTCCTCCCGATCCGGCTGATGGCGATGCTGGTCGACCGGGGGATCGAGGTCGTCGAGGTCCCGGAGGAGGAGGTCGACTCCCAGGGCGCCAACGTGCTGGCCCTCGCGCCGCGGGTCGCGCTCGCGCTGGAGGGGAGCTCCGAGACCCGTCGGCGCATGGAGGGGGCGGGGGTCGACGTCACCGTCTACCGCGGGGACGACCTCTGCCGGAAGGGCGACGGCGGACCCACCTGCCTCGCCCAGCCGGTCCTTCGCGGCTGAGGTTCGTGTCGGACCCTCGCGCTAGGGTCCCCGCATGTATGCCCGCGCGGTCGGCGTCGCGGTGGTCGGGGTGCACGGGCACCCCGTCTCGGTCGAGGCCCACGTGGGGCGAGGGCTGCCGGCCCTGCAGCTGACCGGCCTCCCGGGAGCCGCCGTCCAGGACGCGCGCGAGCGGGTGCGACCCGCGGTGGAGAACTCCGGCCTCGAGTGGCCGCTGCGGCGCGTGACCGTGAACCTCAGCCCGGCCGATCTCCGGAAGGAGGGGCCGGGCTTCGACCTGCCGATCGCGCTCGCGGTGCTGGCCGCCACGTCGCAGCTCGACCAGGAGCGGCTGCCGACCTTCGCCTCGGCGGGCGAGCTCTCGCTGAAGGGGTCGCTGGTCCCGACTCCCGGCATCCTCGCGGTGGCGTGGGCGGCTCGGGAGGCCGGGCTCCGGGGGGTGATCGTCCCGGAGGCCAACGCCGCCGAGGCGGCCCTGGTCGAGGGGATCGAGGTCGTGGGTGCTCCGTCGCTGGCCCGGGCGGTGGAGTTCCTCCGGGGGAGGTGGGAGCCGGATCCGCCGCCCGACCCCCCGCCCTCCTCCGACGCGGAGACGGAGATCGACTTCGCAGAGGTTCGCGGCCAGGCCGAGGCCCGCCGGGCTCTCGAGGTGGCCGCCGCCGGAGGCCACAACGTGCTCTTCTTCGGGCCGCCCGGAGGAGGGAAGACGATGCTCGCTCGGCGCCTCCCCACGATCCTCCCGGCACTCACCCGCGACGAGGCGCTCGAGGTCACTCGCCTGCACTCGATCGCGGGGCTCGTGCCGCCGGGGCGGGGGCTCGTCGAGGCCCGCCCCTTCCGAGCTCCGCATCACTCGATCTCGACCCCAGGGCTGCTCGGCGGGGGGTCCCAGGTGATCCGCCCCGGCGAGCTCAGTCTGGCGCACCATGGGGTCCTCTTCCTCGACGAGGTGACCGAGTTCCGCCGCGACGTCCTCGAGGGGCTCCGGCAGCCCCTGGAGGACGGGCGGGTGGTGGTGGTCCGGGCGTCGGGCGCGGTGGCGTTCCCGGCTCGCTGCACCCTGGTCGCGGCGGCCAACCGGTGCCCGTGCGGCTACGAGGGCGATCCTCGCCGCAGGTGCGACTGCGCCCCCCATCGGGCCGCGCAGTACCGGCAGCGCCTGTCCGGCCCGATGCTCGATCGTCTCGACATCAGGCTCACGGTGCCGCGTCTGTCGAAGGGCGAGCTGATGGGCTCGGAGCCGGGGGAGGCGTCCGCCGCGATCCGCGAGCGGGTGGAGGCCGCCCGTGAGCGCCAGAGGGCCAGGCTCCGCGGGACCCCGTTCGGGGCGAACGCCGCGATGCCCGGGTCGATCGCCAGGCGGCACGCACGCCTCACCTCCGAGGCCGAGAAGGTGCTGGGGAGGGCGGTCGAGCGGCTGGGGCTGTCGGGCCGCGGCTTCGACCGGGCCCTGAAGGTGGCCCGGACGATCGCCGACCTCGAGGGGGCCGAGCGCGTGAGCGGGGTCCACCTTTACGAGGCGCTGCGGTTCCGCGGGGCCGATCGGGAGGGCGCCGGTGCCGCCTGAGCGCGCGTCGCCCTCGCCCCCCGGCGTCGTCCCTCGCCCGGAGCTCGGCGAGGGCGACGCGCGCTCCCTCCCGCGTGGGTGGCCGGACGGGTTCGCCGCGACCGAGCGCGACCGCGAGGCGCTGCTGACGCTCTCCACGATGCACGTGATCCCCTCGGAGCTGCACGCCCTGGCCTGGCGGGAGGGGACCGCCTCCGCGTGCCTCGCCGCAACGAGGACCCCTCGGAGAGAGCGTCCTCGACCGACACCGGCACAGCTCATGGCGTCCCTCGAGGATCGCGGGGGTCGGTTCCTCCTGCCCACCGACCCCGGCTTCCCGGATCGCCTCCTCGACCTTCCCGACCCGCCCGCGTTCTTGTTCGTCCGTGGCGCAGTGCCGCTCGAGGCGGTCGCCGTCGGGATCGTGGGCGCCCGCCGCTGCTCCTCCTACGGGCGGGAGACGTCCGAGGCGATCGGCCGGGGGCTTGCCTCGGCCGGCGTCACCGTGGTCAGCGGGGCCGCCCTGGGGATCGACGGGGCGGCGCATCGGGGCGCGCTCGGGGGCGAGGGACACACCGTCGTGGTCCTCGGCTCGGGCATCGACGTGCCGTACCCCCCGTCGAACCGGGACCTGATCGAGCGGGTCGCGGTCGAGGGCGCGGTCGTGAGCGAGTATCCGCCCGGCACGCCCGCACGAGCGTTCCGGTTCCCGGCCCGCAACCGTCTCCTCGCGGCCCTCGCCAGCGCGGTGGTCGTGGTCGAGGGGGCGGCGGGGAGCGGCTCGATGATCACCGCCGAGATCGCCACCGACCTGGGACGGGACGTCTACGCGGTCCCCGGCAACGTCTCCTCCCAGCTCGCGGAGGTGCCCAACGCCCTGATCCGGGACGGCGCGCCGCTGGTCCGACACGCTCCGGACGTCCTCGACAGTCTCCGCAGCATCGATTCGAAGGCGTTCCGTGCCCTTCGGGAGGGCGATGCGGGGCCGCCGCCCGACGAGGAGGGGCTGACCGCGGAGGAGCGGCGCGTGGTGGCCGCGCTCGCGGCGCCCACCACGGCGGAGCAGGTCGCGGCCGACGCGGGCCTGCCCACGCATCGGGTCTTCCCCCTGCTCGCGGCACTCGAGCTCCGAGGGCTGGTCCGCGACGTGGGGGGACGGTTCGAGCGTCGCTCCAGGGTGGAGGAGGGCGAGCCTTAGAAGCGGAGCGCCTTCCAGACGTCGTCCCCACGGTCTCGTAGGTCGCCCACGTGCGGCTCGGGCGGCCGCGGCCGGGCGAGCAGGAGGTCGAGCAGGCTTCTGCGTCCCTTCGCCCGGCCGACCGACCGGACGGCCGCGTCCACGCGCGCCTCGCGGATGCGGCGCTGCAGGTCCAGCTCTCAGACGGGGTGGCCGACCACAGGGGTGATCATGCGCCCATGGTGCCACGTTGTTGCTTGCTCGGATGCTTCCCACGCAGGTTCGCGTGTGGTACACACATGGTCTCTGTCACGGAGGCTTCCCCATGTCGGATCCGCGACCGGACCACCTCATCGACGACTTCTGCCGTCACCTCGGGCTCGAGCGACGGCTCTCGCCCCATACCCTCACCGCCTACCGTCGCGACCTCGAGGGCCTCGAGAGCTTCCTTGACCGCGGGGGGTCGCGCCTCGCCGACGCCACCCACCCCTTGCTCCGTCGATGGCTCGCGCAGCTCCGGACCCTCGGCCTGGCCCGGACCACGATCGCCCGGAAAGCGGCGGCCGTGCGCTCCTTCTACGCCTGGGCCACGCGCCGCGGCCGGGTCGACCGGAATCCGGCGCTCCTCCTCTCCTCCCCGAAGCTCCCGGCGCGGCTCCCCTCGGTCCTGAAGGCCGGGGAGGCGGCGGACCTCGTCGAGGCGGCGACGGGTGGGGACGCCTGGAGCGTTCGCGACCGCGCTGTGCTGGAGCTCCTCTACTCGACCGGCATTCGCGTGGCCGAGCTCTGCGGGCTCGACGTCGACCGCGTGGACCTTGATCGACGGCGAGTCCGCGTCCTGGGGAAAGGGAGGAAGGAGAGAGAGATCCCCCTCGGCGAGCCGGCCTCCGACGCCCTCGGCGAGTACCTGCGCGACGCGCGCGCCGAGACGATGCAGGAACACTCGGAGGCGTCCGCGTTGTTCTTCAACCACAGGGGCCGTCGCCTCGGTGCCCGCGATGTCCGCGCTTTGGTGGAAAGATATGGGAGGGACGTCCTGGTGGGACGCCGGGTGAGCCCGCACACGCTGCGGCACTCGTTCGCGACCCACCTGATGGAAGGAGGAGCGGATATCCGGGCCGTGCAGGAGCTTCTAGGGCATGCGAGCCTGGAGGTGACGCAGCGGTACACGCACGTCTCGCGACGGCGGTTGTTCGGGGCATATCGGGACAGCCACCCGCGAGCCTGACGAGGAGGTTCCACGGATCGCGAGCGACCAGAAGGCCGTCGAGCAGGACGAGCTCACCGGGCTCTGGGAGGAGTACAAGGCCTCCGGCGCCCATGACGTGCGCGAGCGGCTGATCCTCCACTACGCGCCGCTGGTGAAGTTCGTGGCGGGGAGGCTGGCCGCTGGCCTGCCCCAGACCGTGGATCAGGCCGACCTCACCTCGTTCGGCATGTTCGGGCTCATCGACGCCTTGGACAAGTTCGACCTCGCCCGCGCCGTGAAGTTCGAGACCTACGCGATCCCCCGGATCAGGGGCGCGATCATCGACGAGCTCCGCGCCCTCGACTGGGTCCCGCGCTCGGTGAGGTTCAAGGCCAGGGAGCTCGACAAGGCCTACCAGACCCTCGAAGCGAAGCTCGGGCGCTCCCCCTCGGACGAGGAGGTCTCCGAGCACCTGGGGATCGGGGTGGGCGAGCTCCACGATGTCGTCAGCCAGATCTCCTTCGTCTCCGTCCTGGCGCTCGACGATGTCGTCGCGGGGGGAGACGACAGGGGCGAGTCGAGGACGCTCCTCGACACGCTGGCCGACGCGGCCAACGCCGACCCGACGGCCGAGCTCGAGGGCCAGGAGATGCGGGGCCTCCTCTCCCACGCCATCAACTCCCTGGCCGAGCGCGAGAAAGTCGTCGTGACCCTCTACTACTTCGAGGGCCTCACGCTGGCCGAGATCGGCGAGATCCTGGGCGTGACCGAGTCGCGGATCTGTCAGATCCACACGAAGGCGGTGGGGAACCTCCGCCGCGCCCTCGACGACCGGGACGCCTGACCCCCGTTCGTGTCGGACCCTCCTGGTAGGGTCCTTCGCGCCCCCCTCCGAAGGAGGTGGACGACGCGTGCACGCGCTTCCGGCGGCGGTCGCGGCCTGGACATTGCTCGGGTCCCTGGTGACCGCGCGCCCGCCCTTCCAGATCTCGAGCCAGGGGAGCCCCGGGTCCTACGCCTGGCCCATCCACGGTCGGGTCCTGCGGGGCTTCGAGCCGTCGGCGAGCCCCTATGGTCCCGGGCACCGAGGCATCGACATCGAGGCCGAGCCGGGGACGCGCGTTCGCGCCGCGGAACGGGGCGTCGTCTCGTTCGCCGGCACGATCGACGGCGAGCGCTACCTCTCGATCCTCCACCCCGCCGGGATCCGGACCACGTACTCGTGGCTCTCGCGGCTGGAGGCTCGAGAGGGCGACCTGGTGGCCAGGGCAGAGGTGATCGGGCGTAGCGGACGCGGGCACCCAGGATCCGAGGACGCCCACCTCCACCTCGGGGCCAGGATCGGCGACGTCTACCTCGATCCGCTCGTCCTGCTCGAGCCCGTGAGCCTCGTCGGCGTCGTCCGCCTCGCCCCCGTGGGGGCATGGGCGCGCTCGCCCCCCTAGAATGAGCGACCGTGCGTGCCCTCGTCCCTCCCCGACCCCTCGCCCTGGCGCTGCTGCTGTCCGCGATCTGGGCCCCGTCGTCCGTGACCGCCCAGGAGGACGCCTGGCCGGTGGTGGGACGGACGCCCGCACACGAAGCGGTCGCCGAGGGGCCCGCGCCTCCCTATCGGGTGGCCTGGGAGACCGAGCTCCCGGGCGGCCCCCCCGTGGGCCCGCCGGTGCTCGGCGCGGGGCTCCTCGTGGTCGTGGGTCGCTCGGAGGTGGCCGCGCTCGACCCCGAGAGCGGCGAGAGCGTGTGGTCCGTGGCGCGCGTCGAGGGGACGGGCGGCGCCCCGGCTGTGGCCGGCGACCTCGTGCTCTTCGTAGAGGGGGAGGGAGATGATGCAACCGTCGTCGCGCTGACCGCCTCCGACGGGGAGCCCGCGTGGCGGGCCGAGATCGACTCGCCCTCCGCCGGCGGGGTGACCGCCGCGGGGGAGCGGGCCTACGTCGCCACCCGGGCCGGGACGCTGTACGCGCTCGACCTGGAGGACGGCTCGGTCGCGTGGACGTTCCCCGAGGATCCGTCCGGCGAGCGTTTCGAGAGCGCCCCCGCCGTCACCGAAGGACTGGTCCTCGTTTCCGGGCAGGACGTCCCCGATCGGGCCTCGTTCCTCGTCGCCCTCCATGAGGAGACCGGCGAGCGCGTGTGGAGCTACCGTCCCGGGGGGGTCGGCCTCGGCGTCTCCTCCCCGTCGGAGGGGGAGGGGCTGGTCGTCGTGGGGACGGTCGACGGGCGCCCCGGGGCCAGCGCCTTCGACGCATCCGACGGTGCGGACCGGTGGACCACGGAGGTCCGCCTCCCGTTCACCGGCCGACAGATGCCGATCGTGACCGGGTCCACCGTGGTGCTCGCCGACGCGGGCGGCCACGTGTACCGACTGGACCGCGATGACGGGGAGATCCTCTGGACCTTCCGCGTGCCGGGGTTCCTGCTCGGCGGCTCCCCCTCGATCAGCGGCGAGACGGTGGTGGTGGGGGACCTGAGCGGCCAGCTCTCGGCGATCGATCTCGAGAGCGGGCTGCTCGTCTGGAAGCGGTCCTTCGGGGCCGACCGCGTCCACGCCGTCGCCGTGAACGGGGACCGGATCTACGTCGCGGCCCGAGGGGGCGCGGTCGCGGCGATCGAGCACGATCCCGGCGGCGAGCTGATCGAGGAGCCGTCGCCGACGACGCTATTCCTCGGACGGGCGCTGCTCAACTACGCCGCAGCCTCCGTGCTCGTGGGGGCCGCGCTGGTGCTGCTGCTTCGCCTGCCCCGGATGAGGAGGATCTGATGGGACGCAAGGGGAAGCGGCGGAAGCGGCCGCGCGCACGCGAGAGGGCGGTGGACGCCCACGAGCTGGAGGCCGGTGCCGAGGCCGCCCAGGAGGCGGCCGCGCCGCCCGAGCCCGCGGCGCGCTCCGAGCCCCCGCAGCGCCGCGGGCTCTTCTCGGGCCTCTCGATCCCCTCGCCCCACCCACCACTGGGCGAGACCCTGAGGCGCGGAGTGCCTCCCGCCGCCGACCCCCGCGTGCTGGCCGTCGCCTTCCTGTTCGTCCTCGCCCTCTGGAGCCTGATCACCGCGCTCGGGAGCGAGGCGCCTCCGGCGCTGATGTCCGGGTTCTGGGCCGTGCCCCCGATCTCGCTCTTCTTCGACGCCAACGTCGTCTCGTCCGTCGTCCCCGACGCCCTGCCCTCCCTGGGGCTCCTGGTCGTGGTCCTGGCGCTCCGATCCGCCTGCACGACCGCGGTCGTCCGATGGATGGGGCGGGAGCTCCAGGCCGACGCCGAGGGCGAGCACCCTCAGCAGCGCCGGGGCATGGTCGCGACCGCCCTGTCGATGTTCGCGATCCACTCGGCGGAGCTCGGGCTCGTGCTGATCGTCTTCACGTTGGCGCAGGGCTTCCTCGGTCCCCAGATTGGAGCGCTGCTCGCGTGGGGCCTCGGCATCTACTTCCTCGGATTCGTTCCGTCGGTCGTCGCCGTCGAGGGCGTGTCGGCGGCGGAGGGGCTTCGCCGCGGCTTTCGGGCAGCCCGGCTCCCCGGCGCACGCCACCTCTCCCTCGTGATGCTCTATCTCCTGGTGACCCTGTGGCTGAGCCAGTTCGCGCCCGGCGGCCCCCTGCCCCCAGCCACCCCTTCGATCGGCGTCTGGGCCTACACGCTCGCCGCCACGTTCGCGCACCTCGCGGCGCTCGGTGCGCTCACGTATCGATGGATCGTCGTCCGGGGCGTCGTGCCGGCCGGCCCGGCCCCACGCCGAAGGGCGCGCGACCGGACCGCCTGACCAGCCGTTCTGCTACCATCGCGGTCGGCCCCTCACGGGGTACTACGCACGCCCGGGGACCCGCTCCCCGGTCCCGCGCAGCGGGTTGGAGCGGGGGTGAACCGGGCGGAGGATCGAACCGGAAGGAGGAAGCACCATGCCTGTCGTCACGCGCCGGCAGCTGCTCGAGGCCGGCGTCCACTTCGGCCACCAGACGCGCCGGTGGAACCCGAAGATGCGTCGCTACATCTTCGGCGAGCGCAGCGGGATCTACATCATCGACCTCGAGAAGACCCTCCAGGGCCTCGAGCGCACCTACGAGTTCGTCCGCGACCTCGCTCGCCGGGACGGCACGGTGCTCTTTGTGGGGACGAAGAAACAGGCCCACGACGTGGTCGCCGAGCAGGCGGGACGCGTGGGGATGCCCTTCGTCAACACCCGCTGGCTGGGCGGGATGCTCACGAACTTCCGCACCATCTTCGCGCGGCTCCAGCGCCTGACCGAGCTGCGCCGCATGGAGGAGTCGGGGGCCTTCGAGTTTCTCCCGAAGAAGGAGGTCCTGAAGCTCCGCCACGAGAAGGAGAAGCTCGAGCGGAACATGGGCGGGATCCAGGACATGAAGCGCGTGCCCGACGCCGTCTTCGTGATCGACACGCTGAAGGAGCACATCGCCGTCACCGAGTCGAACAAGCTGGGCGTGCCGCTCATCGCCGTCGTGGACACGAACTGCGATCCGGACCAGGTGGACTATGTCATCCCCGGCAACGACGATGCGATCCGGTCGGTCTCGCTCGTGGCGAGCGTGATCGCCGACGCGATCGAGGAGGGGAGGCAGCTCGCGGCGAAGGACTTCGCGGAGCGGGCTATCGGCGACGAGGAGTCCGCCGAGCGCGAGCCCCGGCCCGAGCCGACGCCGGAGCCGACGCCGGAGCCGACGCCGGAGCCGGAGCCGGAGCCCGAGCCCCCCGCCGACGCAGAGCGGACCGGCGAGCCCGAGTCCGCGCCCTCCGACGCGCCCGCCCAGCCCGCCGAGGAGGCCGCGCCGACCGCCCACGTCGTGACCGCCCCCGAGACGGAGGAGCGGGGGGATTCCTGACCGTCACTATGGGAGAATCGCGAGCAACGATGGAGATCACGCCGCAGATGGTGAAGGAGCTCCGGGACCGGACCGGGGCCGGCATGATGGACTGCAAGCGTGCCCTCGAGGAGGCTGACGGAGACCTCGAGCGGGCCACCGAGTTCCTTCGGTCCCGGGGTCTCGCCGACGCCGCGAAGCGGTCGGCCCGCGTCGCCGCCGAGGGCCTCGTCGAGGCCTACATCCACATGCAGGGAAGCCTGGGTGTGCTGGTCGAGCTGAACTGCGAGACGGACTTCGTCTCGAAGACGGACGACTTCCGCCGCCTCGCCCGCGACGTCGCGATGCAGATCGCGGCCACGGCCCCGCGATGGATCGCTCGCGAGGAGGTTCCCGACGACGTGATCGACGGCGAGCGCAAGGTCTTCGAGGAGCAGGCCCGCCAGGAGGAAAAGCCCGAGGACGTGATCCCGCGGATCGTCGACGGCAAGCTCGAGGCCTTCTACCGGGACGCCATGCTCCTCGACCAGCCGTGGGTCCGCGATGACTCGGTCACGATCGGCGAGATGATCTCGCAGGCCAGCGCGAAGCTCGGGGAGAAGATCGAGGTCGGTCGGTTCGCCCGCTTCAAGGTGGGCGAGGCGACCCAGAGCTAGGAGGGCGATTGACGGCGGGGCCGGAGTCGCAGACCACGACGCCCGAGCAGCCGCTGTACGGGCGAGTGCTCCTGAAGCTCTCCGGGGACGCCTTCGCACCTCCGGGCGGGGAGTTCGGGATCTCCGAGGAGTCGGCCCAGCTGCTCGCCGCACAGCTCGCCGACGTGATGTCCGTGGGCACCCAGACCGCCGTCGTCGTGGGCGGGGGGAACATCTTCCGCGGGCGCGACGCGCCGAACATGGACCGCGCGAGCGCGGACTACATGGGGATGCTGGCCACGGTGATGAACGCCCTGGCCCTCCAGGACGCCCTCGAGCACGCAGGCGTCCCCACGCGGGTCCAGACCGCGATCCACATGGCCCAGATCGCCGAGCCCTACATCCCCAGGCGCGCCATCCGCCACCTTGAGAAGGGCCGGATCGTGATCTTCGCCGCGGGGATCGGCCAGCCCTACTTCTCCACCGACACCACCGCCGCGCAGCGGGCTCTCGAGATCAACGCCGAGGCGATCCTCAAGGGCACCAGGGTCGACGGCGTCTACGACAAGGATCCGACCACCAACCCCGACGCTGTGCGGTTCGAGCAGCTCGAGTACATCGAGGTGCTCCGGCGTGGCCTCCAGGTGATGGACGCCACCGCGATCTCCTTGTGCATGGAGAACGGCTTGCCCATCATCGTCTTCGACTTCAGGGTGGAGGGGAACATCAAGCGCGCCCTGACCGGCGAGCCCATCGGCACCCTGGTGCACGCGGGAGGATAGGCGGATGGCCGAAGCGGACGTCCTGAAGGAAGCGGACCACAAGATGAAGCGCGCGGCCGAGGTGGCCCAGGAGGAGTTCTCCGGCGTGCGGACCGGGCGCGCCACGCCCGCGATCCTCAACCGTGTGACGGTCGACTACTACGGCACCCCCACGCCCCTGAACCAGCTCGCGTCGATGTCGGTCCCCGAGCCGCGCGTGCTGACGATCCAGCCCTTCGACCCGAACTCCGTCTCGGCGATCGAGCGGGCCATCATGCAGTCCGACCTGGGCCTGACCCCGTCGAACGACGGGCATCTGATCCGGCTCGTCTTCCCCCAGCTGACCGAGGAGCGGCGCAAGGAGCTGATCCGGGTCGTGCGGGAGCGGGCCGAGGAGGGGCGGGTGTCGATCCGGAACGTTCGGCGACACGCCAAGGAGGAGCTGGAGCGGATGCAGAAGGACGGCGACATCTCCGAGGACGATCTCGTCCGCGCCGAGAAGGGTCTCCAGCAGATGACCGACAAGCACGTTGCCGAGGTCGATGAGCTCCTGCAGCGGAAGGAGCAGGAGCTCATGGAGGTCTGATGACCGAGGACGAGAAGCGCGAGGGCGTCGACGATCTGTTCGGGGATCTCGACGACTTCTTCGCGCCGATCGACGACGTGGACTGGCCCGAAGAGGGCCAGGCCGAGGCGGGGGAGGAGGCCGAGGAGGCCGAGGCCCCGGCCGACGCCGGCGAGCCCGACGACGAGGAGTGGGCCCCGGCGATCGACATCCCGGACGAGGAGGAGCTCGTCGGGGAGGCGGAGATCGAGCCCGAGCTCGGGGCGGAGATCGAGGAGCCCCAGGAGCCGGCTGTCGCGGAGGAGCCCGAGGGTGTCTCGGAAGAGCCCGCGGAGGAGCCAGAGGCGGGGGAGCTCTCGGTGGAGGACTTCTTCGAGGAGGACGAGTCAGAGCCTGCGGGCGTCGAGGAGGCGGAGCCTGAGCCCACCGCGGAGATGTCGGGCGACGATTGGGAGCGACTCCGCTCGGTCCTGGGCGAGGACGAGGACGAAGGGGAGCCCGAGGAAGGGGAGCCCGAGGAGGTCTCCGAGGAACTGAGCGTCGAGGATCTCCGGGCCGCCCCCGCACCGTACGAGAACCTCCGGGAGCCCGCCGAGGATGCGGGGGAGGAGGTCCTGGCCGAGGAGGCGGTCTTCGAGTCCGAAGAGGACGAGCCGCAGGAGCCCGAGGAGCCCGAGGATATCGCCGAGGCCGCAGGGCCCACCGAGGCCGCCAGCGCCGAGGAGGTCGAGGCCGCCGCCGCGCACTTCGCCTCCGGCATCGAAGCCGAGGAGGTTGAGCGTGACCTGCTCTCCGACCTCGATGAGCGCGCGCCGGCTGCCGCCGAGGTCTCCGAGGAGGAGCCCGCCGCCGAGGAGCCCGCCGCCGAGGAGTCGACCGCTCCCGACCAGCCTGAGGACGTCTTCGAGGACGAGGAAGGGCGGAAGGTGATGCGCGTCTCGCCGCGTCCTCCGACCCCGCTGGAGGAGGAGGAGGAGCCGCTCCCCCTGGGCGGCGCCGGCGCGCCCACGTGGCAGGAGCCCGCCGCCTACGCCGCCGACGAGGACCTGGTCGACGAGGAGGGCGCCCCGCCCTCGGGCCGAAACCTGGGCGCCGCCGTGGCGTCGGGCGTCATCCTGGCCGCCGCCGCGGTCTTCCTCCTGGCGATCGGCAAGGGGCCGTTCGTCGGCCTGGCCATCGTGCTCGTCCTCCTCGGTCAGGGCGAGTTGTACGCCGTCCTCCGGACGCGCGGTTTCCAGCCGGCGGCCGCGATGGGTCTGCTCGGCGGGCTGTTCGTGATGATCGGTGCCTACACGAAGGGCGGGACCGGGCAGGGCGAGGCTGCGATGCTCTTCGGCCTCGCTCTCGTCACGATGCTGTCGATCCTCTGGTACATGGCGGCCGCCCCGAGGTCACGGCGAGGCCTCGTGGCCAACGTCGCCTCCACCGTCTTCGGGGTGATGTACGCGCCGTTCCTGGCGTCGTTCGCGCTCCTGCTGCTCGCGATCCCCGGCGACAACGGGCGGAACCTGCTGCTCACCGTGGTCGGCCTCACCGTGCTGTACGACGTGTGCGCCTACGGCGTGGGAACCTTCTGGGGCGACCGGCCGCTCGCTCCGACGATCAGCCCGCGGAAGTCCTGGGAGGGAGCGATCGGGGCGACCTTCATCGTGGTGCTGGTCGCCCTGGCGATCGTGCCGCTGTTCGATCCGTTCGATCCGCCCCGGGCGGTCGGCCTCGCGATCGTGATCGCGATCGCGGCCCCGCTGGGCGACCTGGCCGAGTCGGCGATCAAACGCGATCTCGGGGTCAAGGACATGGGCTCGCTGCTGCCGGGGCACGGCGGTGTGCTCGACCGATTGGACGCCATCCTCTTCACCGCCCCCGCGGCGTACTACTTCCTGAGGCTGGTTCTCTAGCCCCGACAACCCGCCGGGGGATGCGGACGACCTCGATGTAATTGCGTGTGCGAGCGGGTACCCTGGAGAGCGGTATGCGACGAGTCGTCATCCTCGGTTCGACGGGCTCGATCGGGACGCAGGCGCTGAACGTGATCCGGCGCAACCCGGAGAGGTTCGAGGTCGCCGGCATCGCGGCGGGCTCGAGCCACGAGCTGCTGGTCGGTCAGGTCCGCGAGTTCATGCCTCCCGTCGTCGCGGTGAGCGACCCCGCCGCGGTCGAAGATCTGCGTGCGGGCCTGGAGGGCCTCCGATCGGTCGAGATCCTCACCGGCCCCGGCGCTCCCGAGCAGATGGCGCGCGACCTCGACGCCGACCTCGTTCTCAACGCGATGGTCGGCCGCGTCGGCCTCGAGCCCACGCTGGCCGCCCTCCAGACCGGCAAGACCGTGGCGCTCGCCAACAAGGAGAGCCTCGTCGTCGGGGGCGAGCTTGTGATGGACCTGGTGAAGGGCGAACCCGAGCGTCTGGTGCCCGTCGACTCCGAGCACTCCGCGCTGGCGCAGTGCCTCCGGGGGGAGCGCCGGGAGGACCTGCGGCGCGTCCTGATCACGGCGTCGGGCGGGCCGTTCCGGGGCTGGAGCCGCGAGGAGCTGGAGAAGGCCTCGGTCAAAGAGGCCCTGGCCCACCCCACCTGGAAGATGGGCCCCAAGATCACGATCGACTCGGCCACGCTGATGAACAAGGGTCTCGAGGTGATCGAGGCCCACTACCTCTTCGCCCTGGAGTACTCGCGGATCGACGTCGTCGTGCACCCCGAGAGCATCGTCCACAGCCTCGCGGAGTTCGCCGACGGGAGCACGATGGCCCAGCTCTCCAACCCCGACATGCGGCTCCCCATCCAGCTCGCGCTGGGGTTCCCCGACCGCCTGCCCAGCGGGATCGAGCCGCTCGACCTGCCCTCGCTCGGACGCCTCACCTTCGAGGAGCTCGACCGCAAGGCCTTCCCCGCCGTGGACCTCTGCTATCAGGCGGGCCGGGCCGGTCTGACCTACCCGGCCGTCCTGAACGCCGCCAACGAGGTCGCGGTCATGGCCTTCCTCGAGGACAAGATCCCGCTGACCGGGATCACCGACGTCGTGTCGAACGTCCTCGACGAGCACGACCCCGCCGGCGTGGTCTCGATCGTGTACCTCGACCGCGCGGACACCTGGGCGCGCCAGCGCGCGGCTGAGCTCATCGAGCAGTAGATGCGCCTGATCCGCGGGCTCCTGGCGTTCCTGATGGCCCTGCTCGCCCTCAACCTCCTGATCTTCCTCCTCGTCCCCGAGGGGAGTCGCGGCGTGGTGCTGTTCGTCGAGGCGCTTCTCCTCATGATCCTGATCCACGAGGCCGGGCACTTCTTCACCGCGAAGTGGTTCGGGATCAAGGTCGAGGAGTTCTTCGTCGGCTTCGGCCCCAGGCTGTGGTCCACGAAGCGTGGGGAGACCGAGTACGGGATCAAGGCGATC
>DATKBL010000118.1:0-31965 GCA_035513995.1 Actinomycetota bacterium | reverse complement strand
CACCTACCGGGCCCGCTCGGCGATCCGCGAGGTGGGGAAGGCGCTGGGGTTCCCCGGGGACGAGGTCGACCGGGTGGCCAAGGCCTTCCCGCACATCGGCGCGCACCGGATCCGCGAGGCGCTGCGCGACCTCCCCGAGCTGCGCGGGTCGAACCTCGACGCGGGTCAGCTCGAGCACCTCTTCCGCGTGGCCGAGCGGCTGAACGGCTTCCCCAGGCACATCGCGATGCACCCCTCGGGGATCGTGCTGTCGGGGACCGACCTGCCCGACCGCGTGCCGATGGAGCGCTCGTTCCTGGGGCACCGGATGGTCCAGGCCGACAAGGACGACGTCGAGATGCTGGGCCTGCTGAAGCTCGACGTGCTCGGCGTGCGGATGCTCTCGGCGATGCGCCACGCCACGGACGAGATCGAGCGGACGACGGGGGAGCGGGTGGACCTCGATCGGATCCCGCTCGGCGACCCCGAGGCCTGGGAGCTGATCCGCGCCTCCGACACGGTGGGGTGCTTCCAGATCGAGAGCCCCGGCCAGCGCGAGCTCCTCCAGAAGTTCCAGCCCACGCGATTCGAGGACCTGATCGTCGACATCTCGCTGTTCCGTCCGGGCCCGGTGAAGTCCGACATGGTGACGCCGTTCCTGAAGCGCCGCCACGGGATGGAGGAGCCGGTCTACGCTCACGAGCGCCTTCGCCCGGCGCTCCAGGAGACCCACGGCGTGATCGTCTACCACGAGCAGGTGATGCGGGCGCTCCAGGTCGCGGCGGGGTACGACCTGGCCCAGACCGACCGGATCCGCCGCCACCTCTCCGACGAAGAGGAGGCCGAGGAGGTGCGCGAGGACTTCCTCCGGCGGACCGCGGAGCGAGGGCTGTCGGCGGCGGAGGCCGAGCGGGTCTGGAGCGAGGTGGCCTCGTTCGCCTCGTTCGGGTTCTGCAAGGCGCACGCGGCCGCGTTCGCCGTTCCCACCTATCAGTCGGCGTGGCTGAAGGCCCACCACCCGGCCGCCTTCGTGGCCGGCCTCCTGACCCACGAGCCCGGGATGTACCCGCGGCGGCTGATCCTCGAGGACGCGAGGCGCCACGGCATCCCCATCCTCCCCCTCGATGTCAATCGGAGCGAGAAGGACTACACGGCGGAGGAGGTCGACGGGGTGGAGGCGGGCGTCGTCGAGGCGCTAGCGACCGAGCAGCCCGCCTCCACCCCGTCGACCACGTACGGGATCAGGCTGGGGCTGCGGGACGTGGACGGGATCACCGGCGCCGAGATCGAGCGGATCCTCGCGGCTCGGGCCGAGCGGCCGATCGAGGGCGCTGCCGACCTCCTGCGCCGGGCGGGGGTCTCGCGGCCTGTGGCCGAGGCGCTGGCCCACGTCGGGGCGCTGGGGTGGCCCGGGCGGCGCGACCGGCTGTACGAGGCGATGACGAGCGAGTCGGCGCGGGACGGGGAGCAGCTCGCGCTGGGGCTCCACGAGGGCGCGCCGCCGCCGGGGCTCCGCGACTACACCGAGGCCGAGGTGGTCCGCGCCGAGCTCGAGGTGACCGGCCTCGACGTCACCCGCCACCTCCTGTCGTTCTACGAGCCGCTGCTGGAGGACCTCGACGTGACGCGCGCGCGGGACCTCCACCGTCGGCGCGGCGACGACCGGGTCATGGTCGCGGGGGTGAAGGTGGCCTCGCAGACCCCCGCCGTCCGGAGCGGCCAGCGCATCATCTTCCTGACGCTCGACGACGCCACCGGGCCGGTGGACGTCACCGTGTTCCAGCGGGTCCAGGACCGCGTGGCCCATACGGTCTTCCACGGCTCGCTCCTCGCCGTCTGGGGCCGGCTCCGCCGGACCGGGAAGCGGGGGGCGAGTATCATCGCCGAGGAGGTGTGGGACCTGGTCGCCCTGGGCCGCGCCCGCGCGGAGGGGAGGCTCACGGAGGCGCTGGCGCGAGTCGCCCCTGCCGACCACCAGGCCGCTCCCCGGAAGTTCTGGCATTCGAGCGGAGGATCTGCGGGCTGGTGAGCGAGCACGACCACGACACGGGGTTCGTCGCGCCGCCGCCGATGGCGGAGGTCGGCGCCGAGCCGCCCCATCTCTTCGCCAACCGCCCGTTCGTGTGGCTGGTCATCGCCGAGGGGATCTCCGGCACGGCGCTCTGGGGCTACTTCCTCGGGATCATGGGCGACGCAGCCTATCGCTTCGACGCCACCCCGGGGCAGTTCGGGTTCCTCCTGGCGTGCTTCTCGCTGACGTTCATCCCGTCGGCTCCCGCCTTCGGCACGCTGGCCGACCGCTGGAGCCCGAAGCTGATGCTGATCGTCGCCTCGATCGCCTTCATGGGTCCGATCGCCCTCGCCTTCCTCGCGGACTCGCTCGGACCGCTCTTCGTCTCGATGGCGCTCGTCGGCCTCATCGAGGGTGTGATCTGGCCGGCCCGCGGGGCGCTGATCCCGCGACTCGTCGAGCGCGATCGCCTCGTGCAGGCCAACGGGATGATCGGCGCCGCCCGGGAGCTGCCGATGATCATCGGTCCGGCGGCGGGCGGCCTCCTGACGGCGGTGTGGGGGAGCGGCGCCCCGTACGTGCTCTCGGCGGGGCTCCTCGCGACGTCGCTGATCTTCTACGCGTTCGTCCCGGACCGCCGCGTGGAGCGCCACTCCGACACGTCGTTCCTCCGCGACCTGGCGGCCGGGCTGCGCGCGGGGATGCGCGTCCCCATCCTGCGGGTGCTGTTCGTGCTGGGGTTCTCGGTGATGCTGCTGTTCGGATTCCTCCAGACGCTAGAGCCCGCGCTCGTCCGGTCGGTGCTCGAGCGGGGCCAGGACTCCCTGGGGTTCCTGTGGTCGGTCCAGGGAGCGGGAGCGTTCCTCGCCTCCCTCGGCCTGATCCGGCTCCGGCGAGCCGTCGGAGCCGAGGTCGTCGTGATCGCCTCGGGCATCGTCGTCGCGGGTGTGGGCGTCTTCCTCTACGCGGGGCTCGGGTCCGTCGCCTTCGCGTGGGCGGTCGCCGGCGCGCTGATCTCGGGGATGGGGTTCGCGCTCTTCTTCGCTACCGGGCAGGCGCTGATCCAGCGGATCTCCGACGCTCCCGGGAAGGTCAGCGCGGTCTTCATCGTGATCGGGGAGATCGGGCCGCTGATCGCGGCGCTCGGGATCGGCGTGATGGGCCGGCTCGACGTGCAGCGGTGGCTCGTCGTCTCGAGCGTGCTCTTCCTCGTGATCGGGCTCGGCGCCTTCCTGGCCACCCGCCGGCCCGCCTTCCTCATCGAGGAGGCGTCCGCGGGGCGATGACCCGTCCACCAGAGCCGTTCCTCCACGTGGACATGGATGCGTTCTACGCCTCGGTCGAGGTGCTGAAGGACCCCTCGCTGCGTGGGAAGCCGGTCGTCGTGGGGGGCGCCGGGGCGCGCGGTGTGGTGATGTCCGCCTCCTACGAGTCGCGGCGGTTCGGGGTGAGGTCGGCGATGCCGTCGGCGCGCGCTCGCCGCCTCTGCCCCGAGGCGGTCTTCGTGCGCCCGGACTTCTCGGCCTACCGGGCCTACGCCACCCGCCTCCGCGAGATCCTCCTGTCGTTCACGCCGCTCGTCGAGCCGCTCTCACTCGACGAGGCCTTCCTCGACGTCGGGGGGGCGTCCCGGCTGTTCGGCCAGCCGGCCGAGATCGCCGCGAAGGTCCGCGCCCGCGTCCTCGAGGAGACCGAGCTCGTCTGCTCGGTCGGGGTCGCGCCGAACAAGTTCCTGGCCAAGATGGCCTCGACCCGGGCCAAGCCCGACGGCGTGATCGTGGTGCCCCGAGGCGGCGTCGAGGCCTTCCTTCACCCGCTCCCCGTGGACGCGCTGTGGGGGGTGGGGGAGAAGACCGACGAGGTCCTCCGACGGCTGGGCGTGCGGACGATCGGCGAGCTGGCCGCGACCTCCCCGCGCGTCATCGAGCGGGTCCTGGGCGAGCAGCAGGGACGGCACCTCGCGGCCCTGGCCCGCGGCGAGGACGAGCGCTCGGTGATCCCCTACGAGCCGCCGAAGCAGGTGAGCCACGAGGAGACCTTCGAGCGCGACCTCGACGCGGAGGGCGACATCCGGCGCGAGCTGCTGCGGCTCTCGTTCCGCGTGGCGGCGCGCCTCCGGAAGGAGGGGTTCCGCGCCCGGACCGTGACGCTCAAGGCGCGCCTGGCGAGCTTCACGACGCTGACCCGGTCGCGGACGCTGCCCGACCCCACCGACGTGGGCAACGATCTCTACCGGGTCGTCGCCGAGCTGTTCGAGGCGCTCCCCTCGGGCGGGCGGTCGGGTCGGTTCCGGATCCGCCTGCTCGGGGTCGCGGCCTCGGGCCTGCGGCCCTCGGGGGCCGATCAGCTGGCGCTGGTGCGGGCCGGCCGCTGGGAGGACGCGGAGCGAGCGCTCGACCGCATCGAGCGGCGGTTCGGGGTGGGGGCCGCGTTCCCCGCGTCGCTCCTGGACTCCGACTCGACGCGCGAGGGGGGCCCCAAGACCGGGTACTCCCTATAATTGGGCCCGAGGAAAGGAGCGGCCGGCATGCCCCTGTCGGATCACGAGCAGCGCATCCTCGAGGAGATCGAGAAGCGCCTCCAGGAAGAGGATCCCCGCCTGGCCGCGACCGTGGCCAAGGCGTCGGTGCAGCGCCACGTCGTGCGGCGGGTGCGCCTCGGGGTCGTCGCGTTCGTCATCGGGTTCGTCATGCTCATGCTGTTCATGGTCTCGATCTGGGTAGCCCTCGCCGGCTTCGGCGTGATGCTCGCCTCGGCGCTGTTCGTCTACCACACGATCCGGCGGATGGCCCGCGACCAGGTGGAGGCGGCTCGCGGCGAGGGCGGCCCGTCGGTGATCGGATCGCTGGCCCGTCTCGTCGATCGGTTCCGCGGACGGAGCGCGCCCCCCGACGACCAGGCCTGATCCGCTCCTCCTTGCGCCCGGCGGGCCCTTGCCGTACAACTACGGCTACCACTTCCCCCGGGGGCCCACGCGGTCGGAAGCTCCCGCCCGGGCGAGTTCGATCGGAGGTTCGATGGAGGGATTCACGTCGCATCAGGCATCCCGTCTGACGGGATGCACCCGCAGGCAGCTTCGGTATTGGGACGAGATCGGGCTCCTCCGCCCCGGGGTCCAGAGCACCGGCGGGCGCCCCGGCGTTCCGCGCCTCTACTCCTTCCGCGATCTCGTCGCGCTCAAGGTCGTCAAGTCGCTGCTCGACGGCGGGATGTCGCTCCAGCGCGTGCGCCGCGCGTACCGCTTCCTCCGCGAGCGGGCGGGGATGGACGTCCATCTGTCGGAGGTCAAGCTCATCACCGACGGGAAGAGCATCTTCAAGGTGGCCCGCCGCGAGGGCGAGATCCTCGACGCCCTGCGCAACGGCCAGATGGCCTTCTTCGTGGCGCTCGACTCGATCGTTCGGTCGGTCGACGCGGAGGTCGAGGAGTTTCGGCAGGACCGTCGCCAGTTCGAGCGGGCGCTCCGCGAGGCCACCCGGCAGGTCCAGGTCGAGGCGGCGAACTAGTCCCGCTCGGCCGGGCGGATCGCCCCCATCAGGGCCCGCCCCCGTCCGGCGTGGCGCCGAAGGTCGCCGGTGAGGACGCGCAGGGCGTCGGTGGCGAGTCGCGCCTCCGCGGCGTCCACGCCCTCGGGCCCGTAGGCGGCGCGCGTCACGAGCCCGGTCAGCCGCTCGAGGTCCCCGTCCCGCAGGGCGATCGTCGCGCGGAGGCGCACCTCGTACTCGAGGAGGGTCTCCTCGGGGCGACGGTCGAGCCCGACGTCGGCGGCCCGCTCCTCGAGCACGTCGAAGGCGGCGAGCACCCTATCCCTCGGGGTCGAGGCGCGGCGGAGGCGGCGCCGTCGCGAGGCCCACTTCCAGGCGGGGATAGCCGCGATCACCAGCAGCGCCAACAGGGCCCCGAAGGCCACGCGCATCCACAGAGGCGTCGGCCGCTCCTCCGCCTCGAGGGTCGCGGCCTGCCCGCCGCCGCCATGCCGCCGCTCCACGTGGCCGAGCTGGGGGTTCTCCGTCTGGGCCCGGCCGCCGCCGGTGGCCGCGTCCACGCCCTGGTTGCCGCCGGGGGATGATGGGATCGGGGCGGTCAGATACGGCGCCGTCGGATTGTTGCGGGTCGGCGTGGGCTCGAACGGGAGCCAGCCGTACCCGGGGAAGAACATCTCCACCCATGCGTGCGCCTGGTCGGTCGTGACATGGAACACGCCGTCGTCGTCGGGCGTCCCCGGGCCGAAGCCGATCGCCACCCGCGCGGGATAGCCGAGCACGCGCAGCATCACCGCCATCGTCCCGGCGAACTGCTCGCAGTAGCCGCGACGCGCCTGGAGGAAGTTGAGGAGATCGTCGGAGCCGTGGCCGGGGGGCGCCTCGAGGTCGTAGGTGAAGTTCCGCAGGTAGTTCTGGATCGCCAGCGCCTGTCGGTATGGGGTCAGGGCCCCGCCGGTGATGTCGAACGTCCGGTCGAAGATCGCCTCGGGCGTGTCGGCGGGGAGGGCCAGATACCTGGGATCGACCGCGGAGAAGTCGAAGTCGCGATCGAGGTCCTCGGGGTTCGGCGAGAAGAGCTCGGAGACGATGTCGTACTCGAACGCGCCGGTCAGGCCCTCCGGGACGATCAGCGAGCCCCGGTCGAGGTCGTGGCGCACGTCGAGCCCCGCGGTGGCGATCTCGACGGGGGTCTGCGCGGCCGGGAGGTACCGTCCGCCCAGCCGGGTGACCCGGATGCGCTGGGTGAGCGTGGGGCCGCTCCCAGGGGGTCGTGGCAGGAGGCTGCGGTCGCCGGCGATGGGGACGGCGCGTTCGCCGCGTGGGTCCCCAGGGCGCCAGAAGCGACCGGTGTACTCATCGAGCGCCTGGAGCCGCCAGTAGGCCGGCCGGTCGGCCTCGACGGTGAACAGCTCAAGGGCGTCCCGGCGGAGGAGGTTGGGCCGGATGTCCACCAGGGGGCTGATCGCGACCCTGGCCCCCGAGCCGCCCTCGAGGTCGAGGACGGCGTCGGCGCCGAACCCGGGGAGGAGGCCGGGGAGGAACACGGCCACCGCTGTGACGGCCACCCCGAGCCGCCGGGCGAGCCGGCCCGAGGGGCCGGCCGCGAGACGGGCCGCCGAGAGGGACCGCCGCGGGAGGACCGGGCCCCACAGGTCGAGCTGTCGCATCCCCGAGGTGTAGATGACGGCCAGCGCCGCGAGCAGGAACAGGGCGGCGTAGGCGGGCCGCGCCCCGTCCTCGGCCACGACGTTCGCGAACCCGACCAGCCCCGCGGGCGGCACGAGCGCGAGTATCGGGCTCGCCGCCCGCGAGGCCAGCGCGTGGGCCGCGTAGGACGCGGACCAGACGGCGATCAGCGACGGCGCGAAGAGAGCGGGGAGCGCGGGCGCGGGGGCCGCCTCCTCGATCGCCCGGCGTCCCAAGTTGCCGAGGGCACGGCCGAGCGCCTCCAGCGTCGAGAGGGTGGGCAGGCCGAACCACGTCGTGGCGGGGAAGACGACGACCCCGATCGTGAGGAGGGCGGCGGCCGCCGAGGCCGCGACCGAGAGGGCCAGGTGCCGACGCTCCAGCACCGCGGCGAGCAGGACCGCGGCGGCCGCCGCCAGAACGAGTCGGGCCGCGGGGGCGCCGCCGGCGAACACGCGCCCGAAAGCCGCGCCGGTCGCCCCGGCGAGGACGAGCAGCGCCGCCGTCAGAAGCGCGCGGCTACTGCGGTCGGCCGGGCCGTGCCGAGCGTCCATGCTTCCTGGAGTCTCCGATCCGGGGTGAGGAGAACCGCGCGCCATTCGGCGCGCGAGAGGCGGACCCGTGCGGCGCGAGCCCGGTCCTCGTCGCCGTCGTCGTCCACGAGCACCGCGACCTTCTGGCCGTAGGCCCCCGTCGCGGCGATGATCGCCGAGAGGTCGTCCTCGCTCGGCAGCCCGGTGACGAGGAGCAGCGCCGAGCCGGTGGCGCTCCGGTCCCGCAGCGGCAGCAGGGAGCGCGCGAGCTGCTTCTCCGAGGAGCCTTCCACGAGTGCCAGGGCCTCGAGGAACGCCTCCGGGGTCACCCGTTGGGGAACGAGGTCGACCGTGCCGAGGCGCAGGTCGATGCCCCCGCGCAGGTAGAGCGTGCCGATCGAGGCCGCGGCAGATACGGCCCGCTCGAGGTCCTGCTCCCCGACGTAGGCCCCGCGGCGTGTGTCGAGGAACACGGTGGCCGACGCTCGCCGCCCGGCCTCGTCCTGTCGGATCATCAGGCGTCCCGTGCGCGCCGTCGACGGCCAGTGGATCCGCCGGAGGTCGTCCCCGATCTCGTACTGGCGCATCGTGAAGAACTCTTCGCCCGAGCGGTAGAGCTGCCGGGCCGTCGTGTCGCCCGCGCCGCCCGCGGTCCGCGCCGACGACGGAGCGCGAAGGTCGTCGACGTGCGGATACACGATCAGCTCGTGCACGTCGGGGAACTCCTGCTTCCGCTGAGCCAGGCCGAAGGGGTCGGTCACCGAGGCCACCAGGGGGCCGATGTGGAAGCGTCCGCGCCGCCCGCAGTTGACCGTGTAGGAGATCGTCTGCCGCTGCCGCCCGCGCAGGCCGCCCAGCACCGCGCGGGCGGCGCGGCCGAGGCTTGCCGGCAGGCGGTCCTCCAACAGGACGAGCGAGGCGGGGGAGCGGCTCGTGTTCTGCACCTCGATCCCGACACGTAGAGGCGACCCCGCGAACACGCGTCGCTGGGAGAGCCGCCGCGTGGCGCGTAGGCGGTGGCGGTTCCAACGGAGGAAGACCGCGGCGAAGGCAGGGAGGATCAGCAGGCCCAGCGCGACCATGTGGAGGTCGGACGATCCGGTGAGGCGGGCCGCGACCCAGAGGAGCACCGCGACGGCGAGCACCGAGAGCCCTCGCCGGGTCAGCATCGTCAGCCCTGGACCGGGACCGGAACCTCGTCGAGAAGCCCGACGAGAAGGGAGGAGGCCGAGTGGCCGCTCATCGCGGCGTCGGGGGCAAGGATGAGCCGGTGCGAGAGCACCGGCACGACGAGGGCCTTCACGTCGTCGGGGAGCACGTAGTCGCGGCCCCCGCTCGCCGCGAGCGCTCTGGACGCGCGCATCAGCATCAGCGACGCGCGGGGGCTCGCCCCCAGGTAGAGATCGGGGTGCGAGCGCGTGGCGCCGACGAGGTCCACGATGTAGCGGCGGATCGGCTCGGCGACGTGCACCTGTCCCGCCATCAGGATGAGGTCGGCGACGCCCGCGGCGTCGGTGACCGGCTCGATGTCGTCCAGCGCCGAGTGCGAGCCGTGGGTCGTGAGGATGTCCGCCTCGGAGTCGGACGACGGGTACCCGATCGAGAGCCGGATCATGAACCGGTCGAGCTGGGCCTCGGGGAGCGCGTAGGTGCCCTCGTGCTCGATCGGGTTCTGCGTGGCGATGACCATGAACGGCACGCCGAGCCGATAGGTGGCCCCGTCCACGGTCACCTGATGCTCCTCCATGCTCTCCAGGAGCGCGGACTGCGTCTTCGGACTGGCCCTGTTGATCTCGTCGCCCAGGACGATGTTCGCGAAGATCGCGCCGGGCTTGAACTCGAAGTCCTGCTGCTCCTGGTTGTAGACGTTCACCCCGGTGATGTCGGTGGGCAGCAGGTCGGGCGTGAACTGGATCCGCCGGAACGAGCAGTCGATCGAGCGCGCGATCGACTTCGCCAGCATCGTCTTCCCCACGCCCGGCACGTCCTCGATCAGAAGGTGTCCCTTCGCGACGAGGGCGGCCAGCGCGAGCCGGATCTCCCGGCTCTTCCCCTGGATGACGTGCTCGATGTTCGTGCGGATCGCGTCGAAGGTGGTTCGGAACCGCTCCCAGTCGCTGCTCGCTCGCGCCACGTGCCCTCCGGAGGTCGTGCGGGTGTCACGATTCTACGGTGCCGGGCTCCGAAACGACGGCGCGAGGCGAAGGAGGAGGCGGCGGCCGACGCCCTTCATCCTTGAGACGCCCCGCGCGGCCCCGTATGGGAGCGTCCGTCATACCTCGGGCGCAGGCCGGTTCGCCGCCTCCACCTCGAATTACACGGGTGTGATCAGGCCGAGTCAAGCACCTCAGCGGATCAGCCGGCGTCGGAGCAGGTTCAGCGGCAGCACGGCTAGCGCGGCCGTCAGGACCAGGATCCACGCGGCCGAGGCCGCGGCGGCGCCCAGATCGCCGTACAGGACCAGCGAGCGCATGAGGTTCACCGCCTGGTGGAGCGGGATGAACCAGGCCACGGTCTGGACCCACTCGGGAAGACGGTCGAGCGGGAAGAAGATCCCGCTGAAGAGGAACATCGGGGTGATGAAGAGGGTCCAGTAGTAGGTGAAGTAGTCGATCAGCGGCACCACGGCCGTGAACGCCAGCCCGAGGACCGAGAACATCATGCCGATGAGCGCGATCGCGAGCGGGGAGAGAAGCGCCAGCCACGAGTGCACCACCCCGAAGAAGGTCGCGATGATCAGGAAGACGACGCCGTAGATGAACGCCCTCGTCGTGCCCCACAGCAGCTCGCCCAGCGCGATGTCCTCGGGGGTGAGCGGGGTCGACATGACCGCGTCATACACCTTGCCGAACCGCAGCTTCACGAAGGCGTTGAACGTCACGTCGTAGCTCGTCCCGAACATCGCGGCGGTGGCCACCAGGCCCGGGGCGATGAAGTCGATGTAGCGGATCCCCTGCACCTGCGACAGGTAGGCGCCCAGACCCAGCCCCATCGCCAGCAGGTAGAGGAACGGCTCGAAGAAGTTGGGCAGGAGGTTCATCTTGTACGTGCGTCGGTAGATCGTGGCGTTCCGCTGCCACAGGCGCGCGGCCGACCGCAGCCGGACGTCGGGGAGTCGCAGGAGGCGCCGGCTCGGCGCGGCGGCGCTCACTCGATCAGCCTCCGCCCCGTTAGCGAGAGGAACACGTCCTCGAGGCCCGCGCCACGCAGCCACACCGCGCTGGGGTCGGCCACGATGGCCCGCACCTTCGACAGGAGCGCCTCGCCGTCGGTCCCGTAGAGCAGGACCCGGTCGGATAGATCCTCGACGTGATCGGCTATCCCCTCGAGGGCGGCCAGCTGGGCGCGGGCCTCGGGGGTCGGCTCGAGCGCCTCCACCACCTGGGGAGGCACCTCTCGGGAGACCAGCTCGCGGGGCGACCCTTCCACGAGGATCCGGCCCTCGTGCATGATCACCAGCCGGTCGCAGAGCTGGGATGCCTCCTCCATGTAGTGCGTAGTGAGCAGCAGGGTGACCCCGCGCCGCTTCAGCCCCCGGAGCTTCTCCCACACGAGGTGTCGCGCCTGCGGGTCGAGGCCGGTGGTCGGCTCGTCCAGGACGAGGACCTCGGGGTCGCTGATCAGGGCCCGGGCGATCAGCAGGCGGCGCTTCATGCCGCCCGAGAGCTCCTCGGGCATCCGGTCGCGCTTCTCGCCCAGAGCTACGAACCCGAGAAGCTCGTCGCCCCGGGGCCGCGACACCGACGGCGGGATGTCGAAGTAGCGGGCGTAGACGACGAGGTTCTGGATCACCGTGATCTCCTCGTCGAGGTTGTTCTCCTGGGGGACGACCCCCATCCGCGCCCGGATCTCGCGACCCCGCTCCACCGGCATCCCCAGGACGGTGAGCTCGCCGTTGGTGGGGGGAGAGGAGGTGGCGATCATCCGCATCGTGGTGGTCTTCCCGGCGCCGTTCGGGCCCAGGAACCCGAAGCACCGCCCCGCGGGGACGTCGAGGTCGATGCCGCGGACCGCCTCGAAGGTCCCGTAGCGCTTCACGAGCCCGCGGGCGGTCACGACCGGAGCGCCGGGGACGGTGCTCATCGGCGCGGAGTCTAGCACCGGCCCCCGGAACTCCCGGCGCCTCCCTCTATAATGGCGACACGTCCCGGACGACCACCGGGTCGCAGCAGGCGTGGGGAGAGCCCTGGTACTGAACGCGACGCAGGAGCCTCTCGCCGTCGTCACGGCGAGGCGTGCCATCGTGCTCGTGTTCAAGGCGAAGGCCGAGGTGCTGGAGTCGAACGGCCAGGTCTTCCGCTCGGAGCTCGTCTCGTTCGAGGCGCCCTCTGTGGTGCGGCTGAACTACTTCGTCAGGGTGCCGTACCGGGCGAGGGCGTCGCTCACGCGGCGCGCGGTCTTCGCGCGTGACAACTGGTCCTGCCAGTACTGCGGGAAGGCGGCGGAGAACGTCGACCACGTGGTCCCCAGGTCCCGCGGGGGAGAGCACGTCTGGGAGAACGTGGTCGCCTCCTGCCGGGCCTGCAACTCGCGCAAGGAGAACCGTCTCCTCCAGGAGGCGGGCCTGCGGCTGCGCCGGAGGCCGTACGTCCCCAAGGACGGCCTCCGCCTCTCCATCGGGCGCCTGGAGCCCGAATGGGAGGCCTACCTCACCTGAGGCGGGGGCCCCTCCGGCCACGAGTCACACCAGTCACACGAGTTAACCCCTCTCGACTTACATCACTGTAATTCGCTCCAACACCTTGACCCAGTGGAGTAGCAGTGGCATAAACGTGGGGCCCAGTGGAGGAGAGGGGAGTGCTGGTGGCCGAACTGGTCGGCGAGCGCCGCTATCAGATGGACCCCAAGGGGAGGATCTCGCTCCCCGTGAAGTTCCGGGAGTCCTTCGACGACGGCGCCTTCATCACGCTCGGCCAGGACGGATGCCTGTACGCCTTCCCCTCCGATGAGTGGAGGCGGCGCTCAGAGGAGATCGACCGGCTCCCCCTCTCGGACCCGAAGGCCCGCGACTACGCGCGGATCTTCTTCGGGAAGGCCGAGCAGGTGGACCTGGACTCCCAGGGCCGCCTCGTGGTCCCGCGGCAGCTCCGCGACACAGCACGGCTGGGCAAGGAGGTCGTGGTCGTGGGGGTCCGGGACCGGCTGGAGATCTGGGGCAAGCAGGCGTGGGAGGAGTACGAGCGGCAGCGCGCGAGCTCCTACGCGAGCGGCGCGCTCGTCCCCGAGCAGCTCTGACGGAGGGGAGAGGGGCATGAGGGAGCTGGATCGCGAGGTACGGCAGTCGCTGTTCCTGTTGGGGCTGACCGCTCTGGTGAGCGGGGCCACGTTGGGCGTCGGGCTCCTGGCCGTGTGGACGCTTGGCTGACGAGGCCCACGTCCCCGTTCTGACCGAGGAGATCGTTGAGCTGATGCGCGGAGCGGACACCGTGATCGACATGACCGTGGGGGCCGGCGGGCACGCCGAGGCCCTGCTCGAGGCCGGCGTGGGCCGGGTGGTCGGCGTCGATCGCGACCCGGAGGCGCTGGGGCTGGCCGCAGAGCGCTTGGCTCGCTTCGGCGACCGCTTCGTCCCCGTGCGCGCCCGCTTCTCGGAGGTTCCCCGGATCGCGGAAGAAGCCTCGATCCGGGCGGTCGAAGGCACCCTGTTCGATCTCGGTGTCTCCTCCCTCCACCTCGACCGCCCGGATCGGGGCTTCTCCTATCGGACCGAGGGGCCGCTCGACATGCGGATGGGGCCCGAGGGCCTCTCCGCCGCCGACCTCGTGAATCGCCTCCCCGAGGAGGAGCTGGCGCGCATCATTTTCGAGCACGGCGAGGAGCGTGCCTCCCGCCGGATCGCTCGCGCGATCGGCCGCGCCCGCGAGCGCGAGCCGATCGAGACGACCGCGCAGCTCGCGCGCATCGTGGCCGCGGCCGCGCCCGGACGCCGGCGGGGGCCGCACCCCGCCCGCCGGACCTTCCAGGCGCTGCGCATCGCGGTCAACGAAGAGGTCGAGGAGCTCACCGCCTCCCTTCCCCAGGCGGTGGGCCTCCTCGCCTCCGACGGTCGCATCGCGGCCGTCTCCTATCACTCGATCGAGGACCGGATCGTCAAGCGCGCGTTCCTGGGCGACGAGCGCCTCGATGTGTTGACGAAGAAGCCCGTCCGGCCGAGCGAGCGCGAGATGCGGCGCAACCGTCGGGCCAGGAGCGCGAAGCTGCGCGTCGCGCGGAGGGTGGCCTGATGGCCGTGGCCGCACGGCGCCTCGAGGAGGTGGCGCGCCGGCGCCCCGCCGCAAGGACCCGCCGGCCGTCCCCGGCCGGGCGCCGGGCGCCGGCGCGCCACACCCGCACCAGGAGGCTCCCCTTCCTCCTGTTCGCCCTCGTCGTCGTCTCCGCGATGGTGCTGCTGCTGGCGAGCGCCCAGGCCCTCGTGGCCCAGTCGGCCTTCCACATCGCGGAGCTCCGCGACCGAGTGGACAGGATCGAGAACGACCACTCCCGACTTCGGCTCGACGCCGCGAGGCTTTCGTCGCCGGAGCGCATCGTGCGCACGGCCCGCAGGGCGGGGCTCGTCCTGCCCGACCGCGTCGAGATCCTCGCCGTCTCCGGGAAGGGGGCGAGCAGGATCAGCTCGCACCTCGGCACCCTGGCCAGCGCGGATCTCGGAGCGGAGGGATGAGCCGGCGCCCGCCGGCGGGACGGATCAGACTCCTTCTGACGGTGCTCGTCCTGGGGCTCGGAGGGATCGGCGCGCGCGTCTCGACCCTCCACGTCCGCGACGCGGAAGCGTACGAGGCGCTCGCGCGCGACCAGCGGGTCCGGGAGGTGGCGCTCCCCGCCGCGCGCGGCTCCGTGTTCGATCGGAACGGCCACGAGCTGGCGATCTCCCTCGACGCCCGGGCGATCTACGCGAATCCCCAGGCGATCGAGCGGCCCGGGGAGGTGGCGGGCAGGATCGCGCCCCTGATCGGAGCGCGGCGGCGTCAGATCGCCCGAGCGCTCGACCGGGAAACCCCCTTCGTCTACCTGGCGCGGCGGGTCGACCTCGACGCCGCCGAGAAGGTGGAGGCCCTGGGGATCCCCGGCATCGGGCTCCTCGAGGAGAGCAAGCGCTACTACCCGTCCGGGACCCTGGCCTCCCAGGTCCTCGGCTTCGTGGGCGTGGACGGCGACGGGCTGGAGGGGATCGAGCTGGCCTACGACCGGGTGCTGGCCGGCCGGCCGGGGACGATGGTCGTGGAACAGGATCCCGAGGGTCGCCCGATCCCGCAGGGGGATGCGCGCATACGGGAGCCGGTCCCCGGCGAGTCGCTCGTCCTGACGATCGACCGGGACCTCCAGTGGCAGGCACAGCGCGCCCTGGAGCGAGCGGTGAGGCAGAACGGCGCCAAGGGGGGGACCGTCGTCGTCCTCGACCCTTCGACCGGAGACGTGCTCGCGATGGTCACCTACCCGTGGTTCGACGCCAACGAGTACACGGAGGCCTCCCCGGAGGTGCTGCTGAACCGCGCCGTCACCGACGTGTACGAGCCCGGGTCCGTGAACAAGGTCATCACCGCAGCCGCGGCACTCGAGGACGGCGCGATCGGGCTGGGCGAGACGATCGACGTCCCCGGCGCCTACCGCGTCGGGGACAAGGTGTTCCGCGACATCCACCCCCACGGCCTGGAGGCGATGACGCTCTCGGACATCATCGCGGAGTCGTCGAACGTGGGGACGATCAGGGTCGCCGAGCGGCTGGGGCGCGACCGGCTGGCGATGTGGCTCACGCGCTTCGGGTTCGGAAGGGAGACCGGGATCGACTTCCCCGGCGAATCCGAGGGGATCCTGCTCGACCGCGACGACTGGTGGGTGACGAGTATGGGGACCATCCCGATGGGGCAGGGGATCGCGGTGACGCCGCTCCAGATGGCCTCCGTGTACGCGACCGTGGCCAGCGGCGGCGTGAAGGTTCGGCCCCGGCTGGTCCGGGGGACGATCGGCGCCGACGAGCGGTTCGAGCCGGCCCCGCCCGGTCACCGCCGGCGCGTGATCGGCGAGGACACCGCGCGGGCCGTGCGGGAGATGCTGGTCCGGGTGATCGAGGAGGGCACCGGTGGCCTGGCCAGGGTCGAGGGCTACGAGGTCGGGGGGAAGACCGGCACCGCCCGCAAGCCCCTCGAGGGAGCCCTCGGCTACAGCGAGGAGTACGTCGCCTCGTTCATCGGCTTCGCGCCCGCCGACGAGCCCCGCATCGTGGTCGCGGCCATGCTCGACGAGCCCGATACCGTCTACGGAGGGGTGGCGGCCGCCCCGCTCTTCCGCGAGGTGACCCGCTACGCCCTCGCCGACCTCCAGGTCCCGCCTACGGAGCCGGGCTGATGAGTCCCTTCCGCGGGGTGCTAGGATTTCGTCGGCCCACGGTGGCATCGACTCCCCAGCTCTCCGACCTCCTCGCCGGCCTCCCGAACCCGGACGTGCGCGGCGATGTGAGGACCCCCGTCGCCGGACTGGCGTACCAGACCGATGCGGTCTCGCCCGGCGGCCTCTTCTTCTGTGTCCAGGGTGGGCGGCACGACGGCCACGATTTCGCGGGCGATGCGGCGCGACGGGGCGCATCCGTCCTGGTGGTTGAGCGTTGGCTCGACCTCCCGGCGACGCAGGTGCTGATGCCGTCGGTCCGCGAGGCGATGGGGCCGATGGCCGCCGCCTTCCACGGGAGGCCCGCCGAGCGGCTCTCGCTCGTGGGCGTCACCGGCACGAACGGCAAGACGACGACGACGTACCTCCTGGAGGGGGTCATCCGGGCCGCGGGCTTGACGCCGGGGGTGATCGGGACCACCGGGGTCCGGATCGACGGCCGGCCCGTGCCCCAGGCGAGGACGACCCCCGAGGCGCCCGACCTGCACGCGATGCTCGCGCGGATGGTCGAGGAGGGGGTGGACGCTGTGGCGATGGAGGTCTCCTCGCACGGCCTCGACCAGCACCGGGTGGGCGGCGCGCGGTTCGCGTGCGCGGTGTTCACGAACCTCTCCCAGGACCACCTGGACTACCACGGGACGCTGGAGGACTACTTCGAGGCCAAGGCCCGCCTGTTCACACCGGGGATGAGCGACCGAGCGGCCGTGAACGTGGACGACCCGACGGGCGCGCGGCTCCTCGACCGGGGCCTGCCGACCATCACGTACGGCCTGAGCGAGGAGGCCGACCTCCGCGCCGCGGACGTCGAGGTGGGTGCCGACGGCGTGCGCTTCCGGGCCGACGGCCTCGAGGTGCGCTCGCCGCTCCGGGGAGCCTTCAACGTCCACAACGGCCTCGCGGCGCTCGCGGCGGCGCGCCACCTCGGGATCGACGATGCGGCCGCGGCGCGGGGTATCGCCTCGGTCGAGCACGTCCCCGGACGCGTGGAGCCTGTCGACGAGGGACAGGGCTTCCTCGTGCTCGTCGACTACGCGCACACGCCCGACAGCCTCGACAACGTCCTCCTCGCCGCCAGGCCGCTCGTGGGGCCCCACGGCCGCGTCATCGCGGTGTTCGGCTGCGGCGGCGACCGGGACCGGGGCAAGCGCCCCCTGATGGGCGAGGCCGCCACACGCCACGCGGATCTGACCGTTGTGACGAGCGACAACCCCCGGTCCGAGGACCCGAGCGAGATCATCCGCGAGATCGAGCCCGGCGCCCGGCGCGGCGGCGGGAGGTACGTCGTGGAGCCCGATCGGCGGGCGGCCATCCGTCTCGCGCTCGGCGAGGCCCGTGGGGACGACGTCGTCGTGATCGCGGGGAAGGGCCACGAGACGGGGCAGGAGTTCGCCGACCGCACGATCCCGTTCGACGATCGGGTCGTGGCCTCAGAGGAGATCCGCTCGCTGTCCGGGGAGCGGTCGTGAGGGTGCGGACGCTCTCTTCGGTGGCCGAGCTCACGAACGGCAGGCTGCTCGGCTCGGACGCCACGATCCGCGGCGCCACGGCCGACAGCCGCGACGTCCGGACGGGGGAGCTCTTCGTCGCGCTTCCGGGTGAGCGGACCGACGGGCATCGATTCGTGGACGACGCACTGGCTGCCGGCGCCGCCGGGGCCCTGGTCGAGGAGGAGCGAGCCTACGCCGGCCCGGTGGTGCTGACCGCTGACACGGGCCGCGGGCTGCTCGAGCTGGCCGCCGACGAGCGGGAGTCGCGCGAGGCGCACGTGGTGGCGATCACCGGATCGACCGGCAAGACCTCGGTCAAGGACCTGACCGCCGCGGTGCTGGCCACTCGCCACCGCGTGCACGCGAGCCCCCGCTCGTTCAACACGGAGGTGGGCGTGCCGATCACGCTCCTGCGAGCGCCCGAGGACGCGGAGGCGATCGTCGTGGAGATGGGCGCCCGGGGCCGGGGGCACATCGCCCTGCTGGCCGGGGTGGCCCGCCCCAATGTGGGGGTGGTGACCAACGTGGGCGCCGCCCACCTGGAGATGTTCGGGACGCGGGAGGCGGTCGGAGAGGCCAAGGCCGAGCTCGTGGAGCACCTGGAGCCGGGCGGCGTGGCGGTGCTGAACGCCGACGACCCGGTGGTGTCCGGATTCGCCGACCGGACCGCCGCGCGCGTCCTCCTCTACGGCCAGGCCCCCGAGGCCACGGTCCGCGGCGAGGATCTCTCGCTCGACGCGCTGGGCCGCCCCTCGTTCACGCTTCGCACCCCCGAGGGCAGCGAGCGGGTCGAGCTGTCGGTCGTGGGCGAGCACATGGCGGGGAACGCGCTCGCCGCGGCGGCCGCGGGCGTCGCGCTGGGGCTGTCGCCGGGCGAGTGCGCGGCGGGGCTCAAGGACGCTCGGCTCTCCTCGTGGCGCATGGAGGTCGTGGAGACGCCGGCCGGCGTCCGGATCCTCAACGACGCCTACAACGCGAACCCAGCCTCGATGGCGGCCGGTCTCAAGGCCGCGGGATGGATGTCGCGAGGGGCGCGGTGCATCGCGGTCCTCGGATGGATGGCCGAGCTGGGCGACTCCTCCGACGAGGAGCATGCTCGGGTCGGCGAGCTGGTGGCGCGCCTGGGCGTGGCTCACCTCGTGACCGTGGGGCCGGACGCGGCGAGGATCGCCGCGGGCGCGGCGCGCGAGGGCGTGGAGCCCGAGCGCATCACGGAGGTGGGCGGCGCGGAAGAGGCCGCGGCCCTGGTCCGCGAGCTGGCCCGCCCGGGCGACCTGGTCTTCCTCAAGGGCTCCCGTGTCGCCGGGCTGGAGCGCGTGGCCTCGCTCCTGATCGAGGAGGGCGGGGCGTGACCGCGATCCTCGTGGCGGCCGCCGTGGGGCTCTTCGTCACGCTGCTGGGTACCCCGGTGGCGATCCGCGTGTTCCGCTTCCTCGGATGGGGCCAGCGGGTGCGCGAGCCGAGCGATCCACGTCATCCTTCCCACGGCGCGAAGATCGGCACGCCCACGATGGGCGGGCTGGTGATCCTGGGCGGGATGGTCCTCGGCTACGTCGTCACCAGGATCATGACCGGCGGCTTCAGCGCCACCGGGCTCCTCCTGATCGGCGTGGCGCTCGCGCTCGGCGCGCTCGGCTACGTGGACGACCTCCTCAAGGTGAAGGGGCATCACTCGCTCGGACTGGGGAAGACCGCCAAGCTCTTCGTTCAGGCGGTGGTCGCCGTGCTGTTCGCGGTCGGCCTCGACCGGCTCACCGGGGTCTCCACCGAGCTGTCCTTCATCCGCGAGACGGGGATCGATCTCGGCATCGCCTTCCTGATCTGGGTCTTCCTCATGGTCACGGCGACCTCGAACGCCGTGAACCTCACCGACGGGCTCGACGGCCTGGCATCCGGCTCGGTGGCGCTGGTGATGGGCGCGTACGTGATCGTGTCGTTCTGGCAGGTCCGGCACGCCTGCGTGCTGCTCAACGTCCCCGGGTGCTACGACATCGTTCCGCAGGGATCGCTGGACGCCGCGATCGTGGCGGCGGCGACGATGGGCGCCACGGCCGGGTTCCTCTGGTGGAACGCCGCCCCCGCCCGGATCTTCATGGGCGACACGGGATCGCTGGCGCTGGGCGGGCTGATCGCGGCGATGGCTATCGTCACGCACACGCAGCTCCTCCTGGTGATCCTCGGAGGCCTCTTCGTCCTCGAGGCGGCCTCGGTGATCCTGCAGGTGGTCTCCTTCCGGGTGTTCGGGCGACGCCTCTTCCGGATGGCGCCGATCCACCACCACTTCGAGGTCCTCGGCTGGCCGGAGTTCACGGTGATCGTCCGGTTCTGGATCGTGGCAGCGCTGGCCGTGGCCTTCGGCATGGGGCTCTTCTACGCCGACTTCCTCGCGCGCGGAGGCCTGCTGTGACCCTCGACGTGCGCGGTCGAACGGTGGTCGTGGTGGGCTTGGCCGCGAGCGGCCTGGCCGCCGTCCGCGCGCTCCGGGCCGAGGGGGCCGAGGTCAGGGTGACCGAGGCTCGGTCCCGCGAGGAGGTCGAGGACCAGATCCGATCCGCCGAGGAGGCCGGGGCCGGGGTGCTTGCCGGCGGCCACGCGCCCGAGCATCTCCACGGCGCCGACCTGGTGGTGACGAGCCCGGGGGTTCCCGAGGGCGCCCCCGTGCTGGCCTGGGCCCGCGACCGCGGGATCCCCGTGTGGAGCGAGATCGAGATCGGAGCGAGGCTCGCCGCTGCACCCTACGTCGCGGTGACGGGGACGAACGGCAAGTCGACCACCACCGAGATGGTGGCGGCCGCCCTCCGGGCCGACGGCAGGGACGCGGTGGCGTGCGGGAACGCCGGGCACCCCTTCTCCCTCGCCGCGACCGAGGACCACGACGTGCTCGCGGTCGAGGTCTCCTCGTTCCAGCTGCGGTTCCACCGGACCTTCCGCCCCAGGGTGTCCGTGCTGCTCAACGTGGCGCCGGACCACCTCGACTGGCACGGCGGGCTCCAGGCCTACGGCGCCGCCAAGGCGCGGATCTACGAGTGTCAGGGCGAGGGCGACCTCCACGTGGGGAACGCCGACGATGCCGTCGGGGCCGAGATCTCCCGCGCGGCGTCCTGTCCGGTGGTGTGGACGACGCTGGGCGAGCCGGATGAAGGACAGGTCGGTTACGTGAGGGGCGCTCTGGTCGCTCGGCTTGACGCGGAGCACCACCTCGGCGAGCCGCGGCCGACGACCCCGGCGCACCTGGCCGACGCGGCGGCCGCCGCCGCCGCCGCGCTGGGGTTCGGCGCGTCGCCCGAGGCCGTGGGCGCCGCGCTTGGCGACTTCCGGCCGCTCGCTCACCGCGGCGAGGTCGTCGCCCGGCAGGGCGACGTCGTGTTCGTGGACGACTCGAAGGCCACCAACCCCCACGCCGCGCTGGCGTCGATCGCGGGATGGGATCGGGTGGCGCTGATCGCCGGGGGCCGGGCCAAGGGCGTGGACCTGACTCCGCTGGCCGAGGCCGCCCCCCGGCTGCTCGGGGTGGTGGCGATCGGGGAGGCCGCCGACGAGGTCTCGCGCATCTTCGAGGGGCTCAGGCCGGTGGAGAGGGCGGCCTCGATCGAGGAGGCCGCTGGGATGGCGGCGGCCATGGCGCGGCCCCGCGGGACGGTGCTGCTCGCCCCCGCGTGCGCCAGCCAGGACATGTTCCGCGACTACGGCGAGCGAGGAGAGCGGTTCGCCGCCGCCGCCCACGCTCTGGCGGAGGAGACCCGATGAGCACCGCCACCGCCACCCGCCGGAGGGCAGCGCACCTCCGGCTCGTCGAGCCGGGTGAGCGCTCGCCCGGAACGCGCGCCGAGAGCAACGATCGCGTCGTCACGTTGCTGGTCGGGAGCACCGCGGCGCTGACGTTCCTCGGGTTGATCATGGTGCTCTCGGCGTCGTCGGTCGAGGCGTACGCGCGATTCGGCTCCAGCTTCCTCTTCTTCAACCGGCAGGTGGTCTACGCGGTCGTGGGGTCCCTGGCGATGGCCGTGACCATGCGGATGCATCACCGCGCCTGGCAGCGGCTGTGCGTCCCGATGCTCCTGGTGTCGGTCGTGCTGCTGGCCTTGGTCCTCCTGCCGGGGTTCGGCACCGTGGCCGGGGGCTCGGCGCGCTGGATCGAGCTGGGCCCGGTGACGATCCAGCCCTCGGAGTTCGCGAAGCTCGCCCTGATCGCGTTCGCGGCGGCGCTGCTGTCCCGCCGGTGGCAGCGGATCCACGACCTGCGGCAGCTGGCGCTGCCGCTCCTCCCCGTGGTCGGCGTCGTGTCCGGGCTGATCCTGCTCCAGCCCGATCTCGGAACCGCGATCATCGTCGTGGTGTCGGTCTTCGTGCTGCTGCTCGCGGCCGGGGCGCGGATGCGCCACCTCCTCGTCGGGGCGGCGGCCACGAGCGCCCTGGGGCTGGGCCTGATCTACGTCGAGGGCTACCGGTGGTCGCGGTTCGTCTCGTTCCTCAACCCCTGGGCCGATCCGCAGGGGAACGGGTATCAGGTGATCCAGTCGCTGATCGCGCTCACCTCCGGAGGCGTCTTCGGCGTGGGCCTCGGCGCCAGCCGTCAGAAGTGGCAGTACGTGCCGAACGCGCACACCGACTTCATCTACTCGATCATCGGCGAGGAGCTGGGGCTGCTTGGCATGCTCCTCGTCCTGGTCCTGTTCGGCATCCTCGTCTACGCGGGCATCCGGGTCGCCCTCGCCGCCCCCGACGCGTTCTCGCGGCTTCTGTCCGCGGGGATCATCGGGTGGATAGGTGCGCAGGCGCTGATCAACCTCGGCGCCGTCACCGGCCTCCTGCCGATCACCGGGGTCCCGCTGCCGTTCGTCTCGTTCGGCGGGTCTTCGCTCGTCGTGTCGCTCATGGCCGTCGGGATCCTGGCGTCGATCGCGCGCCGAGGCCGTGCCACCGTGGGCTGATCGGATGCGCGTCGTCATCGCCGCCGGAGGGACGGCCGGGCACATCTTCCCCGGGCTGGCCCTGGCGCGGCGGCTGCGGGATCACCACGGCGCGGAGGTGCTGTTCGTGGGGCGCGCGGGAGGGCAGGAATCCCGGCTGATCCCGGCAGCCGGCTTCCGGCTCGTGACCGTGGAGTCCCGGCCCTTCGTGCGGAGGCTCTCGCTTGCCGCGCTCGCCGCGCCCGTGGCGGCCCTGCGCGCGGCGCGGCGGGCCCGGCGCCTGGTCCGCGGCGCGGACGTCGCGGTGGGGATGGGGGGCTACACCTCGGTCCCGCTCGCCGTGGCCGCCTGGCGGGAGCGCGTGCCCCTGGTCCTTCACGAGCAGAACGCCGTCCCGGGGCTGGCGAACCGGCTGGCGTCGCGGTGGGCCCGCGCGGTGGCGCTCTCGTTCGCGGAGGCCGCGCCCCGGTTCCCGCGCCGCGCCCGGACGGTCGTGACCGGCAACCCGGTTCGCGACGCGATCGCGCGCGTGGGCCCGGAGCGAGACGCCCTGGCCGCGGAGGCCCGCGAGGAGCTCGGGCTCGAAGACGGACGGCGGACCGTGGTGGTGTTCGGAGGGAGCCAGGGAGCCCTCCACCTCGATCGCGCGGCCGCGGGCGCCGTGCTGCTGCTCGGCGAGCGAGAGGATCTGCAGCTCCTCATCATCACGGGGCCGGCGCACGTCGACGAGGTGGAGCGGCGCCTCCCCGGCGCGGCGCCACTGCCGGTGCGGACGGTGCCGTTCGTCGAGCGGATGGAGCTCGTGTACGCGGCGGCGGACCTCGCGGTGGCGCGGGCCGGCGCGGGGACGATCGCCGAGCTGACCGTCGCCGGCATCCCGGCCTTGCTCATCCCGTACCCGTACGCGACCGGCAACCATCAGGAGGCGAACGCCAGGGCGCTGCAGCGTGCCGGAGGCGCCGCGGTTCTCCTCGACGACCAGCTCGAGCCCGAGATCCTCGCGGAGAGGATGCTGGAGATGCTCGAGCCCGTCCGCTTGAAGGCGATGGGCGAGCGGGCGGCCGCGTTCGGCAAGCCGGATGCTGCCGAGGCCCTCGCAGACCTCGTGGCGGACGCGGCTCGATGAAGACATTCGAGCCGCGTCCGGGGACGATCCCCACGCTGCAGATCCCCGATCTGCTGATCCGCCGCGCACACCTCGTGGGGGTGGGCGGCGCGGGGATGAGCGGCATCGCCCGCCTCCTCCTCGCCCGCGGCATCGCGGTGTCCGGGTCGGACCTGAAGGACTCGCCGGGGCTCGCCCTGCTTCGCGGCGCGGGCGCGGAGGTGACGATCGGGCATCGGGCCGACAACCTCGGCTCGGCGGATGTGGTCGTGGTCTCCACGGCGATCGCTCCCGGCAACCCCGAGGTCGTGGCCGCGCGCGAGCGGGGCCTCCCCGTGCTTGCGCGGGCCCAGGTGCTGGCGGCTCTGATGCGAGAGCGCCGGGGCATCGCGATCGCCGGCACCCACGGCAAGACCACGACGACCTCGATGGCAGCCGTGATCTTCGAGCGGGCGGGGCTGGACCCGACCTACGTGGTCGGCGGGGATCTGAACGAGAGCGGGAGCAACGCGCGGTCCGGCGCGGGGGAGTACTTCGTCGCCGAGGCCGATGAGTCCGACGGCTCCTTCCTGCTCCTCGATCCGGAGATCGCCGTCGTGACCAACGTGGAGGCGGACCATCTCGACTTCTACCGCGACGAGGAGGAGGTGGAGTCGGCGTTCACCGCCTTCTGCCGCCGCGCCGATCGCGTGATCGCGTGCGGCGATGACCCCGGGGTACGGCGCGTCCTCGAAGCGGCCGCCGTCCGCGCGACCACCTACGGGACGGCCGCCGGGAACGACGTGCGCCTCGAGGACGTGGAGACGTCGGCGATCGGCGCTCGCTGCGTCGTCGTGGCGAACGGCGACCGGGTGGAGCTGACACTCGCCATCCCCGGCCGCCACTATCTGCTCAACGCGACGGGCGCGATGCTGGCCGCGCGCGCCGTGGGCGTGTCGCTCGAGACGGCGGCTCGCGCCCTGCGGAGCTTCACGGGGGTCCGCCGCCGCTTCGAGTCCCGCGGCAACGCGCGCGGGGCCTCCTTCATCGACGACTACGCGCACCACCCCACGGAGATCTCGGCGACCCTGGGGGCCGCCCGGTCCGTGGAGCCGGCCCGGCTCGTGGCGGTGTTCCAGCCCCACCGGTTCACGCGGACCGAGGTGCTGTGGCGGGAGCTCGGCCGCAGCCTCGCCGACGCCGATCTCGTGGTCGTCACCGACGTCTACGGCGCGGGGGAGATGCCCGTCCCCGGCGTCACCGGGAAGCTCCTCGTCGAGGCGCTGCTGGATCGCGCGCCCCGTGCTCGTGTCGTCTACCTGCCGTCGCGCGCCGACGTGGGCCCGTTCCTCGCCGGCGAGGTGCGCGAGGGCGACCTTGTCCTCACCCTCGGGGCCGGCGACGTGACGATGGTGGCGGACGAGACCCTCTCGCGGATCCTGGAGACGAACGGTGTCGGCTGACGCCTTCGACGAGGCCGCCAAGGTCCTCCGCGACGCAGCAGGCGGTCGCGTCCGTCGCGACTTCCCCTTGGCACCGCTGACGTCGTTCCGGCTGGGCGGGCCCGGGGCCGTCTACCTCGAGGCCGCGTCCCAGGAGGACCTCGCCGCCCTCGGCCGGGTGCTCGACGACACCGGGCTCCCCATGCTCGTGATCGGGAAGGGCTCGAACCTCCTGATCTCCGACGAGGGCTTCCCGGGGGTCGTGGTCCGATTGGGGAAGGGGTTCCGGTGGGCCGCGAGGGACGGCACGCAGATCTCCGCCGGCGGGGCGATGCCGCTGCCGGCGATGGCGAACGTCGCGCTCTCGCATTCTCTGGCGGGCCTCGAGTTCGGCGTGGCGATCCCCGCGTCGCTCGGCGGCTCGGTCCGGATGAACGCCGGCGCGCATCACCGCTCGCTGGACGAGGTTCTGGCGTCGGTGGAGATCTTCGACACGCGAGCCGGCGAGGTGCGCGTGATCCCGGCGAGCGAGGCCCGGTTCACCTACCGGGACTCCCGACTCCCGGAGCGCAGCGTGGTCGTCGGCGCCACTGCGGCGCTCACCCCCGACGACCCCGCCGCGATCCGCGCCCGGATGGACGAGGCGCGGAGGTGGCGGCGCGAGACCCAGCCGCTGGCCGAGCCGAACTGCGGGAGCGTGTTCAAGAACCCCGAGGGTGACCACGCGGCGAGGCTGATCGACCGAGCCGGGGCGAAAGGGCTCCGGCTGGGCGGCGCCCGCGTCTCCGAGAAGCACGCGAACTTCTTCATCGCGGGGGAGGGCGCCACGGCGACCGACGTCCGCGCGCTGATCGGCGAGGTGCGGCGGCGGGTTCATGAGTCGGCGGGCGTGTGGCTGGAGCCGGAGGTCCATCTGGTGGGGCGGTTCGACGAGACGGAGGACGTGGCGTGACGGGCGACCCCAGGAGGAGCCGCGGCGGTGTCGTCGTCATCGGCCTCGTCCTGCTCGGCATCGTCGCCGGGATGGTCGCGCTCCGATCGCCTCTCTTCGAGGTGCGGCGGGTCGAGGTGCGGGGGAACGGCCGGCTCGCGCCCGCGGAGGTCCGGGGTCTCCTGGGGGACGCCCGGGGGCGGAACCTGTGGCTCGTCTCGCTCGACGACCTCGCTCGGTCGGTGGCGACCCATCCGTGGATCGCCCGGGCCGACGTGCGCCGCGACCTCCCGTCGACGCTCGTCGTCGAGATCGAGGAGCGCATCCCCATCGCCTGGGTCGCGGACGCCGGCGGGGGAGCGGCCGTGGCGGCCGACGGGGTGGTGGTGCAGCGGAGGCCCGACGGCGAGGGCCTCGTGGCGATCGGGACGGCCGAACGGATCGAGGAGCCGGGGAGCCTCACCTCGGCTCCACGCCGATCCCTGCGGGTGGTGGCTTCCCTGCCGCCCCGGATCCGTCGGGAGGTGGCGGCCGCCTCGCTCCGGGGCGAGGGTGTGATCCTCCGGCTCCGGTCGGGCGCCAGGGTTCTCTACGGGCGCGCGGAGTCCCTCGGGGCCAAGCGCGCCACGCTGACCGTCCTCCTCGCCTGGATGGACGAGAACGAGGTCCCGACGGGCCTCGTCGACCTGCGCGCCCCCGCGACTCCGGCGATACGCCCCGTCTCGAGCCACCGACCCGGGGGTTGACGGCCTCTCCACGATGGTGTAGATTCCTCGCCCTATAGGGCAGGTTTACATAACAATCAACCTAGAGTTGAGGTTGAGGCTTCGGCCGTACGGTTCACGTAGAGGCGCCCGAGGCTACCGGGGAGGCAACGGATGAACGCGATGCACGCTCCGCAGAACTACCTGGCGGTCATCAAGGTCGTCGGGATCGGAGGCGGCGGCGTCAACGCCGTCAACCGCATGATCGAGGCCGGCCTCAAGGGGGTCGAGTTCATCGGTATCAACACCGATGCCCAGGCCCTGCTGATGTCCGAGGCGGACGTGAAGCTCGACATCGGCCGGGAGACGACCCGGGGCCTGGGGTCGGGGTCCGACCCCGAGATCGGCCGCCATGCGGCGGAGGAGCACGCCGACGAGATCGAGGAGATCCTCAAGGGCGCCGACATGGTCTTCATCACCGCCGGCGCCGGCGGCGGCACCGGGACGGGGGGCGCCCCGATCGTGGCCCGAGTCGCGCGCGACCTCGGCGCCCTGACGATCGGGGTCCTGACGAGGCCCTTCTCCTTCGAAGGGAAGCGGCGCGCCACCCAGGCCGACATGGGGATCCAAGAGCTCCGTGAGCACGTCGACACGCTGATCATCGTCCCCAACGATCGCCTGCTCCAGGTGTCGAGCGACGAGACGCCGATGCTCGACGCGTTCCGTCTCGCCGACGAGATCCTGTATCAGGGTGTGGAGGGGATCACGAGCCTCATCATGACGCCGGGCTTGATCAACCTCGACTTCGCCGACGTCAAGACCGTGATGGCGAGCGCCGGCTCGGCGCTGATGGGCATCGGCCACGGCTCCGGCGACGACCGCGCGATCGAGGCCGCGCAGAACGCGGTCTCCTCGCCGATGCTCGAGGCGTCGATCGAGGGGGCCCGGGGCGTGCTGCTCTCCATCTCCGGCGGCTCGGGGCTGACCCTGCACGAGGTCAACCGGGCGGCCGAGACGATCACGAGAGCGGCTCACCCAGAGGCCAACATCATCTTCGGCGCGGTGATCGACGACTCGCTCGGTGACGAGTGTCGGGTCACCGTGATCGCGGCGGGCTTCGACAAGCTCGGTACCTCGACGACCCCGGTCCGGCCACGGACGTTCGAGGTGGAGATCGACGAGGACGAGGACGAGATCCCCGTGCCGTCGATCCTCCGCGAATCCGAGGACGACGACGACTTGTTCCAGGAGGCCGAGGAGAAGCCCTCGCGGCCGGCGCACGTTGTGATCAACGCCGACGACACCGCGGCGGCGGCCGACGAGGACCTCGACATCCCGGACTTCCTGAAGTAGGGGGCCGAGGCCCCCGCGGAGGTGTGGGGGCGGGGAGGGCCCGAGACGAGGCGCCCTTCCCCCGCCTTGACGGTGAGGCTGCTCCCCGTCCCCACCCAAATCCTCGATGGAGCGACGCGCCCTGACCGACGGCCTCCACGCCCTCGTCTCCGAGGGCCTCGAGGCGCGGGGCTTCCTGGCGGCGTTCACCGAGCGTGCGGGAGGTGTGAGCGGCCCCCCCTACGACAGTCTGAACCTGGCGGTGCATACGGGAGACCGGCGCCCCGACGTCCAGGAGAACCGGGGACGCGCGGTCTCGGCGCTCGGGCTCCATCGGTTCGCCACCGCCGAGCAGGTCCACGGAAGCACGGTCGTGCGCCTCGGCCAGACCCGCGGGTCCCGTGGCTGGGACGAGCCTCAGATCGAGGGAGCCGACGGCCTGGCCGTCACGCGGCAGGGGCTGGCCGTGGCGGTGCTCACGGCGGACTGTCTGCCGATCGCGCTCGGCTCTCCTGGCGAGGGGATGCTCGTCGCCGTCCACGCGGGCTGGCGGGGGCTCGCGGCCGGCGTGATCGACGCCGCCCTCGCTGTGTTCGATCGCCCAGGCGGCCTCCACGCGGCGATCGGCCCCGCGATCGGCCCGTGTCACTACGAGGTGGGCGAGGACGTGGCTCTCGCCGTCGCGGCCGGCTCCGCGTCGGGGGCGGTCACCGAGCGGAGGGACGGCCGCCTCTTCCTGGACCTCCCGGGGACCGCGAACCGGGTGCTTCGCGCGGCGGGGGTGCGCCGGATCGACCGGGCGGACCTCTGCACGGCTTGCGAGGAGGATCGGTTCTTCTCCTACCGTCGCGACGGGGTCACCGGGCGACAGGCGCTCGTGGCGGTCCGGTTGTGAGCAACGTGGGCCGGGCGGTAGGCGGGGTGCGCGAGCGGATCGAGGCGGCGTGCCGTCGCGCGGGGCGAGACCCGGCCCAGGTGCGGCTCGTCGCGGTCACGAAAACGGTGGATCGCGATCGCGTCAGGGATGCGGCCGCTGCCGGCGTCGAGGACTTCGGCGAGAACTACGTGCAGGAGCTGGTGGCAAAGCGCGAGGCGGCCCCCGGCGCCCGGTGGCACTTCCTGGGGCGCGTGCAGAGCAACAAGGCTCGGCGGGTGGCCGAGACGGCCGACATCGTGCAGACGCTGGAGCCCGGACGGGCGTGCCTGAGGCTGGCCGCCGCCTCCGAGGAGGCGGGATCGGCCCTGCCGTGTCTCGTCCAGGTCGACTTCACGGGGGAGCGCGTGGGGGTCCGCCCCTCGGAGGCGGCGGCCTTCGTCGATCGGCTCGCCGCCGCCTCCGGTCTGGACGTGCGCGGGCTCATGACCATCCCCCCGCTGGGAGAGGATCCGCGGCCGTTCTTCGCCCGGCTGCGTGAGCTGCTGGATCGACTCCGGAAGGCGCATCCGAGCCTCTCGGAGCTGTCGATGGGGATGTCGGCCGATTACGAGGATGCGGTGGTCGAAGGCGCTACCATGGTGCGGGTCGGGTCGGCGATCTTCGGCGCCCGACCGGTAGAGGAGGGGTAGACGGATGGCAGGCGTGTGGCGGAAGACCTTGATGTACCTCGGGCTCGTGGAGGACGACGACCTCGATGAGATCGCTCCCGTGGGGGGCGAGGAGCGGTCGTCGCCGGGGCAGGCGACACCCGCGCGGCGCTTGTCGCGTCCCGACCCGGCGGTGATGACCCAGCAGGCGTCCGGGCCCGAGAGCACGGTGCGGACGATCCCCCAGCCCAGGAAGGCCTCGGCCGGGACGATCCACCGGGCCGAGCCGAAGCGGTTCAACGAGGCCCGCGACCTCGGGGACAAGTTCAAGGAAGGCGTGCCGGTCATCATGAACCTCCAGCAGACGGAGGACTCGATCGCCCGGCGGCTCGTTGATTTCGCCTCGGGGCTCGTGTTCGGCCTCGACGGCAAGATCGAGCTCGTGGCCACACGCGTGTACCTGCTCACGCCGTCGGAGGTGGAGGTGTCGGCGGAGGAGCGGGAGCGCCTCCGGGACACGGGGTTCTTCAACCAGTACTGAGGGCGGCGTCCGTCGTGAGGGGTGAGAGTGGCCGTAGTCTGCATCCTGCTGACGATCTACTGGTTCGTGCTGTTCGCGCGGATCATCTCGACGTTCTTCCCCCCTCCCCGGTCACCCGTCGGCCGGACGATCGTCGAGATCCTCTACGACCTGACCGAGCCGGTGCTGCGACCCCTCCGGAATCTGATGCCGCCACTCCGAGTGGGTATGGTGGGTTTGGACCTCTCGCCGATCATCGTGTTCATCGCGCTCGGCGTCCTACGGTCGGCGCTGGGCTGCCGGGGGGTCGCGTTCTTCTGAGGAGGCGATGATGGCGTTCGGACGCAAGAACAAGAGGAAGGCTCCGCAGGAGCAGGACACCGGCTTCTCGCAGCAGGCTGGCGCGGAGCCTCAGCGGATCAGGCTCACCCCCGTGGACGTCCAGCAGAAGGTGTTCCGGCTGGCGTTCCGCGGCTACAACGAGCAGGACGTGGACCACTTCCTCGACGAGATCACGGAGGACCTCGCGGCGCTGCACGAGGAGAACAAGCGACTGCGCGAGGAGCTCGAGTTGCGGGGTCCGGGCGGTGGGACGGAGGACGCCCGGCGGCACGCAGAGGAGATCATCCGACGCGCCCGCGAGGAGGCCGCCGGGATCAGCGCCGCCGCGCCCGCCGCGCCCGTCGTCCCGGTCGGCTCCGCGGCGGCGACGCCGGCGTTCCTCGTCCGGGAGCGCGAGTTCCTCCAGCGGCTGGCGTCCCTCGTGCAGGATCACGCTGCGAGCCTGAAGTCGGAGGCGCGCCGGGCCCGCGAGCCCGAGGAGCCCGAGGAGCCCGAGCTAGAGGAGCTCGAGGAGCTCGAGCCCGAGGAGCTCGAGCCCGAGCCGCCCGAGCCCGAGGAGCCCGAGCCCGAGCCGCCCGCGCAGGAGGCGAGCCTCGGCCACACGGCACCGATGCCTCCCCCCCAGGGGGGAGGGCTCGAGCGGTCGTCGAACCCGTTCGAGGGGCCCGAGACGGAGGATGGCGAGGAGATCCTCGACGACGAGGAGGCCGCCCCGGGCGGCGAGGAGGAGCCGTCACTCCGAGAGCTGTTCTGGGGCGAGGAGTGACCGCGGGGATGACTCGCGTCTCGCGCTCCGATACGCTACCGGCGTAGCCGGCGCGAAGGAGACTAGGTGATCGCCATCTCATTGCTGCTGCTGATCGGGGCTGTCGTCACGCTCGTCATCGGCTGGCTTCAGGATGGGCTCACCATGGTCTTCCTCTCGATCGGCGTCAGCGTGGCGGCGGGGATCTTCCTCGCGGCGGGCATGATCCGCAGGCGCGCGGTGACCCCGGCTACGGCGGGGGCGCCGTACGGGCCGGCACAGGGCACGAAGGCGGCCGCGACGGCTCCGGCCGAGCCCATGGAGCGCGCCAAGCCGCGGGCGCCGCTGCCGCAGCGACGCCCGGCCGTCAAGCGGCCGACCGGCAGGCCGAAGGAGCCCGCGGCGCCCGCGACAGAGACCGCGGCGGCGCCCCCGGCCGCCAAGAAGCCCGCCGCCAAGAAGCCGGCCGCCAAGAAGCCGGCCGCCAAGAAGACGGCCGCCAAGAAGACGGCCGCCAAGAAGCCGGCCGCCAAGAAGACGGCCGCCAAGAAGCCGGCCGCCAAGAAGCCGGCCGCCAAGAAGCCGGCGGCCAAGAAGCCGGCGGCCAAGAAGCCGGCGGCGGCGGCGGCGCGCCCCTCGCCTCGTTCGCAGGTCGTCTCCATCCCGGAGCGAGGGACCTTCCATCGGTCGGACTGCCGGTACGTCAAGGGACGAAGAGACACCGACCGCATCACCCTGGCCACCGCCGAGAAGAGGGGCTACTCGTCCTGCGGCGTCTGCAAGCCCACCGGCTGACCCCCGCTCGCTAGCCGCCGTACTCGCGCCGCAGGATCCACGACTTGCCGCTTGCCAGGCGCTCGAGGCTCGG
>DATKBL010000117.1:0-9668 GCA_035513995.1 Actinomycetota bacterium | reverse complement strand
GCTCCACAGGCCCGTATGCCGTTCCGTGCCCCCAACGGGATTCGAACCCGTGTCGCCGCCTTGAAAGGGCGAAATCCTAGGCCGCTAGACGATGGGGGCGCATCTCTCCCCCAGCGGGGGCGTTGCCAAGTATAGACCCTCGGGCGCCCGCGAACCGAGGGCCGACCGGAAGCGGGTGCGCGTTTCCGGCGGCCCCGCCGTTTGACTTTCCGACAGATGCATACATAGGGTCCTGAAAGGTGACAGACTGATCATCGCGAGCCGCCCATCGCGATGGGGCGGCCGCTGAAGGAGGTGTCCGATGCGCTCGATCTCCCGTCTGCTTCCCCTAACCTTCGCGCTGGCGCTCCTGATGCCCGTGGGCGCGGTGCGGGGCGACGAGACCGTCGCCCCGGGGGGAGGGACCCCCGGCACGTCGTCGAACTTCGAGCTGGTGGGACACGAACCGCTCTTCAACCGAGGGATGAACGCCGCCCTCGCCGTCCACGAGGACTTTGTCTACGTGGGCAACCGCACCGACGGATCGAACCGGTGCGGCCTCGGCGATCCTCGCCGCGAGGAGGGTCTGGACACCTGTCCGCACATCAACCCGGGCATCCTCGTTGTGGACGCCTCGGATCCGTCGTCGCCCGAGGTCGTGGGCGAGATCGGACCACCCCACGCGGGGAACGTGAGCGAGACCACGCGCGAGCTCCGCGTCTCGCAGCGCGAGGATCTGCTGATCGTGGCCAGCTTCGGGTGCAGCAGCGTGATCCACTCCTGCGTGCCCGGTGGGGTCACCCCGACGTTCCGCTTCTTCGACGTCTCGGACCCGTCCGACCCCACGCACGTCTTCACGTGGGTGCCGATGCAGGCCAACGGCCTCGTGCGGACGCCGCACGAGTTCTACCTGTGGGAGGACCCGAAGGACCCCGACCGAACCCTGCTCTGGATCTCGACGCCTACCGGCAACCGCAACCCGGTCAACGCGAACCTCCTGATCGCCGACATCAGCGACGTCGCAGAAGGCGGCGCTCCCACGCTGATCGCCCAGGGGCAGTGGAACCACATGTTCCCGCCGATGGGCAACGTGGCCCTGCACTCCATGACGCCCACGGTGGACGGTCGGACCACCCACCTCGCGTACCTCTCCGGGTTCTTCCTGATCCTGGACACGAGCGAGGTGGCCGAGGGCAACCCGCCGGCCGGTGAGGTCATCGACCTGAGCGATGATCTGCTGACCCCCGTGGAGAACCGTCCGACGTGGGACAACCCGAACCCGGGGCACTCTGCGGTGCCGTTCTTGGGGAGGCCGTTCTCGTTCGTGACCGATGAGATCTACGGCACGTTCACGCGGGGCAACTTCGGCTGCCCCTGGGGATGGGCACGCGCGTTGCAGGTGGCCCAGCCCCGACAGCCCCACGTGATCGGTGAGTACCGGATCGAGGAGAACTCGTGTCCGCCTCCGAGTCAGGAGGACCAGGAGCGCGGCTCGTACAGCTCGCACAACCCCACGCTGACGCGCAACCTCGCGCTCGTGACGTGGCACTCGGGCGGGCTGCAGGCGATCGACATCTCCGATCCCGCCGCGATGCAGCAGGCGGGCTGGTACTCGCCCACACCGCTGGAGTCCGTCGCCAACGAGGACCCGGCCCTCAGCATGGGCACGAACAAGGTCGTGATGTGGAGCTTCCCGGTGGTCAAGGACGGCCTGATCTACGTGGTGGACCTCCGGAACGGCCTGTACATCCTTCGGTACACGGGACCTCGGGCCAGCGAGGTCTCGGGCCTCTCGTTCCTCGAGGGGAACTCCAACCTCGGCGATGCGCTGAGGCTCGCGAGGTCTGCGCGGCCGTAGCGCATCGGGACGCGTCGCCGCGGTCGCCGGAAGGTTCTTCCGACGACCGCGGCGGCCAGCCCTCGTCTCTTCGTGGGGCATCATGAGCCCCGTGGAGCATCTCGAGGATGTCTACCGACGCATCATCAAGGCCATCTCGCTCGGCGACTCGGAGGCCCTCGACGAGCTCCTGGCGCCGGAGATCGTCGATCACAACCCCATCCCGGACCAGGCCCCCGGTCGAGAGGGGTTCAAGCAGTGGATGGCCGCCGTGCGGACGTCCTTCCCGGATCTTCGAGGGACGGTGGAGGACATCGTCGCACAAGGGGATCGGGTCGCAGGCCGCGTGACCTGGCGGGGGACGCACCGCGGGGACTTCATGGGCCTGCGCCCGACGAACAGATCCGTCTCGTTCTCGGCCTTCCACATCGTCCGGTTCTCGGGGGATCGGGCCGTCGAGTGGTGGGGAACCGCGGACCTGCTCGGTGCCGTGCTGCAGCTCGGTGGGGCGTGAGGGAATCGAACCCCCGACCGATGGGTTAAAAGCCCACTGCTCTGCCAACTGAGCTAACGCCCCAGGCCATTCTACGGCGCGCGGCGATAGCGATTCGTGATGGGGAGTCGGCGGTCACGGCCGAAGGCCTTTGGGGTGATCTTCACCCCCGGCGCCGCCTGGCGCCGTTTGTACTCGGACCCGTCGATCATCCGCACCACGCGGTCCACGAGCGCGGCGTCGGCCCCCTCCGACACGATCTCCTCGGGCGCGCGGTCGTGCTCCACGTAGGCCTCCACGATCGGATCGAGCACGTCGTAGGGGGGGAGGCTGTCGGTGTCCTGCTGATCGGGTCGCAGCTCGGCCGAGGGGGGCTTCGTCATCACGCGCTCCGGGATCGGGGGGTCGGTCTGGGCGTTGCGCCATCGCGCCAGGTCGTAGAGCAGCGTCTTCAGCACGTCCTTCAGGGGCGCGAACCCCCCGGCCATGTCGCCGTACAGGGTCGAGTACCCTACCGCCATCTCGCTCTTGTTGCCCGTCGCCAGCACGAGGTGCCCGAACTTGTTCGACGCCGCCATCAGGAGGTTGCCGCGGATCCGAGCCTGGACGTTCTCCTCGGCCACCCCCGGCTCCGTGCCGTCGAAGATCGGCCCGAGGGTGTCGAGGTACGCCTGGAACGTCTCGTCGATCGAGACCCGGTCGAGACGGATGCCCAGGCGATCGGCGAGGTCGACCGCGTCCTCCAGGCTGTGGTCCGAGGAGAACCGCGAGGGCATGGCGAGCCCCCAGACGTGCTCGGGACCCAGCGCGTCCACCGCGAGGACGGCCGTCATCGAGGAATCGATCCCTCCCGACAGCCCCAGCACGACGTCGGTGAACTCATTCTTGCGCACGTAATCTCCGAGGCCGAGGACCAGCGCGCCGTACACCTCCTCGGGCCCCTTGGGCCACGGCTCGCGCTCGGGGTCCGGCAGCGGCAGCTTCCCCTCCGAGGGCTCCGGGAGGTCCACGACGAGCATGTCCTCCTCGAACATGTCGGCGTGCCACGCTCGCTCCCCGTTCGGCGCCACCACCATGCTGCCCCCGTCGAAGACGAGCTCGTCCTGCCCGCCGACGGCGTTCACGTAGACGACCCACGCGCCGGTCTCGCGGGCGCGCGCCGCGCAGATGTCGATGCGCTCGCCGATCTTCCCGCGGTGGTAGGGCGAGGCGTTGAGGTTGGGGATCACCTGCACCTCTCCCGCGTAGCCGTCGAAGGGCGGGCCGGGCTTCCAGGCGTCCTCGCAGATCGAGACCCCGAGGTCCGAGCCGGCGAGCCGCAGCGCGCAGCCCTCCTCGCCGGGGACGAAGTACCGTGCCTCGTCGAACACGCCGTAGTTGGGGAGCTTGTGCTTGTGGTAGCGGGCCTCGACGCCTCCTCCGCGGAGCAGCGCGGCGGCGTTGTGGAGCCCGCGATCGGTGCGATCCACGAACCCGACGAGGACCGCCGTCGTGCCGGCCGTCCGCCTGGCCAGCTCCTCGAGCGCCTCGAGGTTGTCCTCGACGAAGGCGGGGCGCAGGAGGAGGTCCTCGGGAGGGTAGCCCGTGATGGCGAGCTCGGGGAAGACGACCAGGTCGGCGCCCTGCCCCGCGGCCTCGGTCGTGCCCGCGGCCAGCCGGTCGACGTTCCCCTCGAGGTCGCCCACCGTCGTGTTGAGCTGGCCGAGCGCGATCCGCATGGCCACAGCATAGGGCCTGCTTGTAGGGCCGGATGCCCGGCGGTAGGTTGGCATCGTGCCTGCTCCGTTCTCCGGGTTGGAGGCGTGGGCGCGGAGGAACTGGTGGGCGATCCTGGTCGGGCTGGTCGTCGTCGCGGCCGGGGGCGTCGCCGCCCTCGTGCTGGAGCCCCGGCGCGACGAGCCTCCAGGGGTCACGGTCCCCGCCTCGTGCTCGATGAGCGCCGACCGTGTCGTCGACGTCCGTCTCCGCGGAGATGGAGAGGTGACCCGCCTCGGTCGCGGTGAGAACGGCGAGATCGAGGTGAACGGCGAGCCCTGCGGAGCGGCGACCGTGCGCACCGTCGAGGCGATCATCGTGGAGGGGGCCGACGGGAGCCAGACGCTGATCGTCGACCTCTCGAACGGGGCGTTCGCCCCGGGGTTCTCCGACGAGGGGGACGGGAGCTCCGAGATCGAGATCACCGTCGACCTCCGGGCCGGCGAGGATTCGCTGGCGATCCAGAGGGGAGAGGGAGCCGACCGCATCGCGGTGAGCGTGGCGGGCGTCAACCTCAACGCCGCGGAGTCGTCGCCCGACGTCGACGTGACGATGCGGGGGGTGGAGAGCCTCCGCATCGCCGGCGGGGGCGGCGACGACCGGATCACGGCCAGTCCCGAGGGCGAGGCGGCGGCGACGCGCCCCCTCCTCCTGGCGGGAGGGGAGGGTGACGACGAGCTCCTCGGCGGGCCGGGCGACGACGTCCTGCGGGGCGGGCCGGGCGACGACGAGCTTTGGGGGGGCGAGGGTCACGACGTCGCCGACTACGGCGAGGCCACGACCCGCGTCGAGGTGGTCCTTCCGGAGGGCCGCGCGACCGGCGCGAGCGGGAACGACACGCTGTCGGAGATCGAGGGCATCGCCGCCGGCGCCGGCGACGATCTCCTGATCGGGGACGAGGCCGACAACGAGCTGCGGGGGGCCGAGGGCGACGACGTCCTCGTGGGCGGCCCCGGCGACGACACGCTCGACGGCGGCCCCGGTCAGGACACCGCCGACTACTCGTTCGCGCCGACAGGCGTGACCGTGGATCTCGGGTCGGGAGAGGCCACCGACGCCTCAGGCGGGTCCGACACGGTCACCGACGTCGAGAGAGTCCTCGGAGGGCTGGGCGACGATCTCCTCCGCGGCGACGGCCGCGCGAACGTCCTGCTGGGGGGTCCCGGCGACGACGACCTGCACGGCGGCGGGGGCGCCGACCGCCTCTTCGGGGATGCGGGCGACGACCTGCTCGAAGGGGGAAGAGGGAACGACGTGATCCGCGGGGGGCCCGGCGACGACCGGGTCGGAGGAGGCCCCGGCGACGACACACTCGAGGGGGGCATCGGCGAGGACGCGCTCGAGGGCGGGAGGGGGACCGACACGGCCGACTACTCGCGGGCCCAGCGCGGGGTCGAGGTGAACCTCTCCGCGAACGAGGCGCCGTCGGACGGGTCCCGTGGCGCCGACACGCTCGAGGAGATCGAAGACGTCATCGGCGGTCCTCGCTCCGACGTCCTGCGCGGCGACGCGGGCGCCAACGTGCTCGTGGGCCGCGACGGTGACGACGTCCTTCGCGGAGGCGGCGGGGACGACACGCTGCAGGGTGAGGGCGGCAACGACATCCTCCGCGGAGGAGCGGGGGACGACACGCTCCGGGGCGGCGACGGGAACGACGTCCTCCTCGATGAGGACGGCGGCGACGACCTCGACGGGGGGCCGGGGAGCGACACCGCTTCGTACGCGACCGCCGGGGCCTCGGTCCTCGTCGATCTCGCCTCGGGCACGGCGTTCACCCAAGGGGTCGCGGCGGGCGACGAACTCGTCCGGATCGAGAACGTGATCGGCGGTCCGTTCGCCGACCGCATCATCGGAGACCGGGGCACGAACGTCCTCGCGGGGGGTCCCGGGAACGACGTGCTGATCGGGAACGCCGGCAACGACGTGCTTCGCGGCGGCCCCGGCGACGACCTTCTGCGCGGCGGCCGGGGCGACGATCGCCTTGACGGTGCCTCGGGGAACGATCGCCTGGCCGGAGAGGAGGGCGACGACGTGCTCGACGGCGGCGACGGTGTTGACGTCGCCGACTACGTGCGCTCCTCCGAGGCGGTGATCGTGGACCTCGAGGCGGGGACCGCCGAGCACGGCCGGAGCGTCGACACGCTGATGGAGATCGAAAACGTGTTCGGGAGCCGGCACGACGACTCGATCTCGGGAGACGACGGAGACAACACGCTGAGGGGCCTGGGCGGGGCCGACGCGATCTTCGGCCGGGGCGGCGACGACCTGCTCTTCGGCGGCCCGGGCCCCGACAGGCTCGACGGTGGCCCTGGCGACGACGTCTGCGTGGGCGGACCGGACGAGGACACCTTCATCGACTGCGAGACCGAGCGAGAGCAGCCGCCCCCCGAGGCCGCTAGAGCACTGGCAGGTAGCGCTCGAGCTCATACGGGGTGACGTACCGCTTGTAGGCGTCCCACTCCTCGCGCTTGTTCCGGATGAGGAACTCGTGCACGTGGTCGCCAAGCGTCTCCGCCAGGAGCCTGGACCCCTCGGCCGCCCGGATCGCATCGTGGAGATCCTCGGGCAGGTGCTCGATCCCCGCCTCGCGCCGCTCGTCCTCGCCCATCTCGTAGATATTGTTGGAGGCCTCCGGGGGAATCTCGTACTCCTCCTCGATCCCCTTGATCCCGGCGGCGAGCATCGCCGCGAACGCGAGATAGGGGTTGCAGGCGGGGTCGGGCGAGCGGAGCTCGATCCGGGTCGCGCGCTCCTTCCCGGGCTTGTACATGGGCACGCGCACCAGAGCCGAGCGGTTCCGTCGGGCCCAGCAGATGTACACCGGCGCTTCGTACCCGGGCACGAGCCGCTTGTAGGAGTTCACCCACTGGTTGAGCACCAGCGTGATCTCGGGCGCGTGGCGGAGGATCCCCGCGATGTAGCCCTTCGCGGTCTTCGACAGGTGGTACTCGTCGGTGGCGTCGAAGAACGTGTTGCGGTCGCCCTCGAAGAGCGACTGATGCGTGTGCATCCCGCTGCCGTTGACGCCGGCCACCGGCTTCGGCATGAACGTCGCGTGCACGCCGAACTCCTGCGCCGCCTCCTTCACGGTGAGGCGGTAGGTCATCACGTTGTCGGCCATCGTCAGCGCGTCGGTGTAGCGCAGGTCGATCTCGTGCTGACTTGGCGCGTCCTCGTGGAACGAGTACTCGACCGGGATGCTCATCGCTTCGAGGGTGTGGATGGTGCGGCGTCGCAGATCGGAAGCCACGTCGGCGGTCGTCAGGTCGAAGTACGAACCCGAGTCGAGTGGTTCGGGTGGCGCGTCGCCGTCGCCGTTGGCGAAATAGAAGAACTCCATCTCGGGCGCGACCATGAACGTGAAGCCCGCCGCGCGTGCCACCTCGAGGTTGCGGCGCAGGATCTGGCGTGGATCCCCCTCGAACGGCTGGCCCGAGTGATCGTGGATGTCGCAGAACATGCGGCCCGAGACCTCTTCGGTGCGGCCCCACGGAAGCAGGTCGAACGTGTTGGGGTCGGGCTTGGCGAGTACGTCCGACTCCTGCACGCGGCTGAACCCGTCGATGGCCGAGCCGTCGAAGTGCACACCCTCCTCGAAGGCGGTCTCGAGCTCGGCCGGCGAGATGGCCACCGATTTGAGCTGGCCCAGCACATCGGTGAACCAGAGGCGGATGAGGCGCACCCGCCGCTCTTCGACCGTGCGCAACACGTAATCCTGCTGGCGTTCCATGAGCGCACATCCTGCCACCCGCGGCGGCTCGACCCACCAGTGAGAGGCGTCGGCCGGGCACGACACTCCCCCGATGTGCGAGGCTGCGAGTGACATCTCGGGCCCGTTCACAGAGCGTTCACATTTGGGCAACGGTTCTGCAACGGGGTGCCGCAAAGGTGACCGCTGACCCACCGCCACGGCGGCTGGTCAGCAGTTGGGAACCGGACGAGCGGCCACGCACACCGTGGTCGGAACAGGAGAAGAGGTAGTCGTGGCGTACCGCGCTGAGTACATCTGGGGTGACGGCACCGAGCCGACCCCGCTGCTGCGCTCCAAGACCAAGATCATCGCCGACGGCGAAGAGCCGGGTATCTGGGGCTTCGACGGCTCGAGCACCAACCAGGCCCCCGGCAGTGCGTCCGACTGCGTGCTGCGGCCCGTGTTCGTGTGCGACGACCCGATCCGTGGCGGCGGCGACAAGTTGGTGCTGTGCGAGGTCCTCTACACCGACATGACCCCGCACAAGACCAACACCCGCGCAGCGTGTGTGGCGGCTGCCGAGAAGTACGCCGACCAAGAGCCGCTGTTCGGCATCGAGCAGGAGTACACGTTCCTGCAGGACGGCCATCCGCTGGGTTGGCCCAAGGGCGGATTCCCCGGGCCGCAGGGTCCGTACTACTGCGGTGTCGGTGCCGACGAGATCTGGGGCCGCGACATCGTCGAGGCACACACCGCAGCCTGCATGGAGGCCGGCCTGCACATATCGGGCACCAACGCCGAGGTGATGATGGGGCAGTGGGAGTTCCAGGTCGGGCCCCTCGGACCGCTCGAGGTGGCCGACCAGCTGTGGGTGGCCCGCTGGCTGCTCTACCGCCTCGGTGAGGACCACGACATCGCCGCCACCCTCGACCCCAAGCCCATCCCGGGCGACTGGAACGGCGCCGGCGCCCACACCAACTTCTCCACCAAGGCCATGCGCGAGTCGTACGAGCCGATCATCAAGGCCTGCGAGGCGCTCGGCGCGAAGTCCGAGGAGCACATCACGAACTACGGCCCCGGCGTCGAGCGTCGCCTCACGGGTCTGCACGAGACCGCCCCGTGGACCGAGTTCAGCTACGGCGTCTCGAACCGCGGTGCGTCGGTGCGCATCCCCTGGCAGGTCGAGCAGGACCAGAAGGGCTACATCGAGGATCGTCGCCCGAACGCCAACATGGACCCGTACGTGGTGACCCGTCTCATCGTCGAGACGTGCTGCAGCGCCCTGGTCTGAGTTGCCGGGAGGCACGAACAAGGATCTCGCCTCCTTCCCGGAAACGGGAGCGAGACGGGTGGGAGCAGGCCTCAGGACCGAGCGGATAGGTACAACTCAGTGGTGAAGGGAATTGCTCGAGCCCAGCCATGCTGGGCTCGACACCGAGCTGCTCACTGGGTCGGCTCGCCCATCGGCTCGCCTCCGTTTCATCGGGGCTGATGCTTACGGGAGAACGGGGTCCGCCTGCGGGCGGACCCCGAACCCGTTTTCGGTCTGGTGAGCCATCCCGCGAGCCGGGCCGCCTGGATGGCATGCTTGACGCGTCCAACTCACGCGTGGGGGTGAGGCCGTGGACGACGACCTCGAAACAGACGAGACGACCGACGAGGCCCGCGAGGGTCGCCAGGTCGTCGGCCCGGTGGTGTTGCTGGCCGTCCTGGGCTCTGTCACCGCCGGCTGCATCCAGATCGCCCTGGGTGAGGCGGTCCCCGAGCAGACCGGGGTGCGTGGCCTCTCGTTGGTGGAGGGCCTGGCGCAGGTTCTCGTGGGCGCTGGACTGCTGGTGTTCGCCTCGCGCCGCGCCGCCATGTGGACCGTGGTCGTGAACTGTTTCGCGATCGCCACGTGGTCGCTCACAAGC
>DATKBL010000116.1:0-5000 GCA_035513995.1 Actinomycetota bacterium | reverse complement strand
GTTGCCACGGACTCGAAAACAGGAGCGGCGAGTACCACAGCGCCCCGATGGCGAAGAAGGCGACGGCCGCGACGAGCGCGGCCAGGTAGTTGATCTCGCTCAGCACGTCGAACGTCAAGAGCTCCTCCTTGGTCCGCTTCTTCGAACAGTTATAGACCCGAGGGCGCCCGTGCGCCAGCGGTCATGGACGAAAGGGGGGGAGGCGAGCACTGCCTGCCGCGAAAGCGTCAGAGCTCGCGCGACCAGTTCTGCCCGACCAGGTCCTGGCCGAAGCTGTGGTGGCGCTCTAGCCGTAGAAAGGGGGCGGGCCCGGGGCCGTGAAGGCCCCGGGCCCGCCAAGATCCCGGTGAGGGTTCAGATCCGGGTGATCCGGCCCTCTCCTCCGAACGGGTAGTCCGCCGCGGTGATCTGACCCGCGAGCGTCGTGGTGAGGTACGCCTCCAACGACTGCTGGTACACCTCTCCCAGCGTCGTGAAGGACGCCCCCCGGTACGGGTACTGGTCGCCGCCCCTCGCCAGGAAGTCGATCGTGGCGATGTTCAGCGCCGGGCCCGCCACGACCGCGCCGCCCGAGATGATCGGCGTCCCGTCGTCGAGCGTGGCCGAAACGACGCGCGTCCCCGGGGTGAGGACGTTGCCGTCGTTGTCGACCACCTGGGGTGTCCCGCCGTCGTCCCAGACGAACGAGAAGCCCGCGATCTGGGCGAACCGTCCGTCGCCGAACTCGACCCTCGACACCGCGTTCTCCAGGAGCTCCTTGAACTGGGAGCGAGGCACGTCCGGCACCACGCTCAGGAAGTTCGTGAACGGAACCATGTCGAACGTGTCGAGCTCGGTGATGGGGCCTGCGGGGATGATCGAGTCGTTCCTGATCCCACCGCCGTTCTGCAGCGCCACGTCGGCCTGTGGCGCCCCGAACGCGGGAGCCAGCGAGCGCGCCCGGTCAAGCAGGGAGTCCGCGATCAGGTTCCCCTCGTTCGTCTCCTCGGTCCTGATTCGCGCGCGCACCCCGTCGAGGTCGACCTCGGAGTTGGCTACGACGTTCTCGGCCAGGGCCGCGATCGCCTCCTGGACCGGCTCGGTGACCTCCGCCAGGACCTGGGGATCGGGCGCCACCGCGTCGGGCGGCACGCCCGAGACCCGGACCGGGCCGCCGTTGACGCCGACCATCTCTCCGTGCCGGTCGAACTGCGCCACGAGACGGCCGAAGTAGCGGTAGGCGCCGTTCGTCGTGATCACCGGCACCTGCTTCCCGTCCCCGTCGGTGGCGAAGAGCGGGTAGGGCCCGAAGATCGGCGACCCGTCGGGCACCAGCAGGTCGCCGGGGTTGGCCAGCAGCTCGTCGCCGCCGCCCGCGATCATGATGTCCACGCCCGAGAGCATGGGCGCCAGGTCGAGGTCCTCCTGAATGCTCTGGAGGTGCGCGATCAGGATGATGATCCCGACGCCCTGCCCCTCGAGCTCGTCGACCTCTTCCTGGATCTCGCCCGCCACGTCCTCGTGGACCACGACGTTCCGCGGGCTCGAGATCGAGGGCAGGCGCGGGGTCGTCGCGCCGATGATCCCGATCCTCTCCCCGCGCTCCCTGATCACGACGCTCTCGGCGATGCGCCCTTCGGCCTCCAGCGCGGCGAGCGTGGGCTCACCGCTCACGTCGAGGTTCGCCGAGAGGAACGGCGTGCCGTCCGAGAAGCTGCCGATGAAGTCGGCCAGCACGTCCGGCCCGAAGTCGAACTCGTGGTTCCCGATCGCGACCGCGTCGTAGCCGATGTGCTCCATCGCGATCGCGTCGTAGAACGGTGGTCCCTTCTCCAGGCTGGCGTTGAACTCGGGGCCTGCCAGGAAGTTGTCCCCCGACGACAGCATGACGACGCCGCGCTTCCCGCCCGGCCCCGGGCCCCGCGTGGCCGCTGCCTTCAGATTGTCGGCCAGGGTTGTTGCTCGTGCCGCGCCGCCGAAGTCCTCGAGGCCGGTCCCGGCGTCGATCAGCTGGGACTCGGCGTCGTTGTTGTGCAGGACCGTGAGGGTGAAGTGCGGCCGCGCCGGGGTCTGAGGCTTCTTCGCCGCAACCGGGGCGCCCGCGGACATCGCAGCGCCGATGCTCAGCGCCGCGAAGATGGCGAGCATTCTCCGGGATGCTCTGGATACCGACATGCGATGTGCCTCCTAATGGTCGGGTCGAACGGGGTTGATGGGATCGTGGTTCCGGGGCCTCCTCCTTCCGCCATCCGGGTGCCCGGACACGATACCCCCGAAGGGGTAACAGGGGGAAACCGAGGATCGGCCCCTCGCCACCGTTCGCAAAGCGAGGGTTGCGGGGGGCGTCGGCGGGGAAGGCTAAGTCGGCGAGGAGGTGACCACATGTACCTGCCAATCGGCATCGGGACGCTGATCGTGATCATCGTCCTGATCGCCCTGCTGACCTGAGGATCGGAGGGCGGCAACCCATGGTCGCCGCCTCTCCCGTCTCAGCCCCGGGCACCACTCCTAACTTCGGTGAGCGTCGATCCCGGAAGCAGGGCTGGCGCGAGGGCCCGAACGCTGGGAGGATAGGCCTCTCATGAGCGATCCGGGTGCGCTCGACTACGACTGGCGGGGAAGGACGGGGCCCTTCACGATTCGCCTGGCGCCCCGCGTCTTCCCACCGAGCCGTACCAGCCTGCTGATCGCCGAGGCCATCGAGGTCGAGCCCGGCGAGACGGTGATCGACGTCGGGTGCGGCTCGGGCGTCCTGAGCTTCGTGGCCGCCCGGCTGGGGGCGGGGCGAGTGTACGGGACCGATGTGGTCCCCGAGGCCGTGGAGGTCGCCACGAGCAACGCCCGGTCGCTGGGCCTCGAGGACAGGACGGACTTCCGCACGGGAAGCCTGCTGGATCCCCTCGACGGGGTCGTCGCCGACGTCGTGATCGGGGATGTCTCGGGCATCCCCGACGCGCTGGCGGCGCTCACCGACTGGTTCCCCGGGGGCCACGCCGGCGGCCCCACGGGCGCTGAGGTCCCCGTCGCCCTGATCGAGTCCGTGGCCGACCACCTCCGACCTGGCGGGCGGATGTACCTTCCCACCGGCACGATCCAGGACGAGTCGCGAGTGATCGAGGCCGCCCGGAGGATCTTCGGGGCCGCGAACATGGAGCCGCTCGCCGAGAGGGAGTTCCCGCTGCCCGCGCTGGTGGCCCGCTCCAAGGCCGTGGCCCGGCTGATGGCCGACGGCCTCCTCGCCCTCCGGCACCGCGGCAGCAGGCTCCTGTGGCGTCTCGCCGTCTGGCGCTGCGTCCGCCCCTGAGCAAGTTTCCCACCTCCCCTCCGAGGGAAATGGAACGGAGCGACCAATACAGGGAGGTGAGGCAGACGTGGGTATCGGAGTGAGCTTGTTCCTGTTCGCGCTGGGAGCGGTGCTGGCGTGGGCGATCGAGGTGGAGGCTGAGGGCATCAACCTGAACCTCGTCGGTGTGATCCTGATGATCGTGGGAGCCGTCGGGTTCGTGCTGTCGATGCTGTTCTGGAGCCCCTGGGCGCCCTACGGTCGGCGCGACGCGGCGCCGCCGCAGGACCCGCACGGCTCGGATCACGTCCACTGACCGAGGCGGAGACGAGAGAAGCCCCGGCCGACAGGCCGGGGCTTCTCTCGTCTGGGCGTTGCTCAGGCGCGCGTGTGTGTGGAGCGGCCGCCCCACGTCCGCCATCCGCTGAACAACCCGATGAGGAGAAGGATGCCCGCGATGATGAGGAGCCAGGTCAGCCCCTTAACGAGGAGCCCGAACCCTCCGAACACCAGCGCGAGGATAATGAGCAGAACCACGAGACCCATCGATTCGCACCTCCTTGGATCGATTGTGTGAGCGAACCTACCCCCAGGAGGCCGCCGGCAATCCTTGCTCTACGGCCTCGAGGCTGGGTATAGACTCGGGGAGTCATGGACGAGCACGAAAGGACGCAGCCACCGGAGCGAGCTCCGGAGTCACCGAAGGAGCGCGAGGCCCGGGAGGCCGACCAGGAGCACATGCAGCGCCTCCGGCGCCAGCGCCAGGCCCGTGTGGCGAAAGCGGTCGTGGTCCTGGTCATCGTGATCCTCCTGATCGTCTTCGTCACGCGGAACCTCCACGATGTGCCCATCGACTTCGTGTTCACCACCGCGAACTTCCCCCTCATCTGGGTGCTGATCTTCATGACCATCCTCGGGGGCGTGGTTGGTTACCTGCTCGGCCGGCCCTCGAAGGAGACGCGGCTCCACGAGAAGCACGACGAGAAGAAGCACGACGAGAAATAGTCGAGCGGTTTGCTCTGCTGGCGGGAGGGGTAGGGGAGGCGCGTCCCGACGACAGGAGGAAGCATGCTCGGCATCGCGACCGCCCTCGTGGCGCAGGCAAGCGAAGTCTCGCTCAACCTCACCCTCCCCGGGATCCTGGCCCTCGCAGCGGGGATCCTCATCCTGATCCTCCCCACGATCCTCAACTACATCGTGGCCATCTACCTGATCGTGACCGGAGCGATCCTCGTCTTCGACATCCGCGTATGAGCGGGGGGAGCGAGGAGACCGAGAAGGAACGGCTCTCCCGGAAGCTGAGCGAGCTGCTGGAGGAGCTGCGCGTCGCTCTCCCGGGGGTGCAGGTGCTGTTCGCGTTTCTTCTGACGCTCCCCTTCACGGAGCGGTTCTCGAGGATCACGCCGCTCTCGCGCGACGTGTACTTCGGATCCTTCCTGGCCGCGGCGCTGGCATCGGTGTTCCTGATCGCTCCGTCCGCCTACCACCGGATGCGCTGGCGCTTCACCGACCGTGAGGAGCTCGACGAGAAGCGGCAGATGCTCGTCACCTCGAGCCGTCTGGCCACCGTGGGCATCATCCTGCTGGGGGCGGCGATCGCCGGCGTCACGTTCCTGATCGGGAACGTGCTCTTCGATGTGCCGCTCGCGTCGACGGTCAGCGCCGTGATCACGGGGGTCGCCGTGGTTCTCTGGTTCGGCCTTCCGCTGTCACGCCGAGCGCGCGGCCGCGATCGAGG
>DATKBL010000115.1:0-5509 GCA_035513995.1 Actinomycetota bacterium | reverse complement strand
GAGCTCGACGTCCGGGAGTTCCCCGAGGGCACGAAGACCGCTGCCGACGCGGCGCGGGCGATCGGGTGCGAGGTCGGCCAGATCGTGAAGAGCGTCGTGCTGATGGCCGACGGACGGCCGATCGTCGCGCTGACCTCCGGGACGAACCGGGCCGACACGCGGAAGATCGCCGCGATCGTCGGCGCGGCCGAGGTCCGGAAGGCCGACGCCGCGGAGGCCCGGGAGGCGACAGGCTTCGCCATCGGCGGCACGCCTCCGTTCGGCCATCCGCGAAAGCTTCGCGTGCTGATGGACCGGGACCTCCTGGGTTACGGGGAGGTCTGGGCGGCGGCCGGCACGCCGACCACCGTCTTCCCCATCGCCCCGGCCGAGCTGGAGCGCGCGGCGGCAGCAGAGGCGGCGGACCTCAAGGAGTGAGCCGGTCGTCCCCTGACCTACCGACGCGTGGGGAGGATGCACGACTCCACAGCGCCCGGCGTACCGTCTACCGTTCTCGACGTGCATCACCTGGATCGAGCGGTCGGTACCGCTCTGCGGCGGGCTCGTGACGCCGCCGGTCTCTCGCTCAAGGACGTCGAGCGGCTCACGGAGGGTCGGTTCAAGCCGTCGACCGTGGCGGGCTACGAGCGGGGGGAGCGCTCGATCTCCGTGTCCCGGTTCCTCTCCCTGGCGCGGTTCTACGCCACGCACCCCGACGAGATCCTCTCGGACGTGCTGTCGCTGATCCGCCACGGAGACATGGAGGTCGTGGTCGTGCTTCCCCGGGACGTCGCGGAGACCGTCAACGCCGCGACGAGGACGTCCTCCGACGAGGTTGACTAGGCGCCGGGCCCTCGGCCTCGACGCAGGTAGAGGCCGATCAGCGCCGCGGCCAGCAGCACGGCGCCGACCACTCCGAGCCGCCCGGCCCTCGCTCTCGCGGGGGCGTTCGCCGGCGCCGGATCGGCGCCGGCGGCCTCGCCGCTGGGGACGAGTCCCCAGGCCTCGAGGGACCGGCTCCGTGCCTCGAAGAGCTGGAGGTCGCGACGGCGCCGGCCGGCGACCAGGAGGCCCGTCCCCAAGGCCAGGGCCGAGCCCGCGAGGCCGGTCCTCCGCCAATCGACGGGCGAGCTCCCGGCGGGCGAGGGCTCGAGGGCGCCCCACGAGGGCAGCGCCGCCGGCTGCGAGGCCGGATCCGCCAAGGTCCGCAGGCGCGTCGCCTCCACCCCTCGGACCGCCGGCTCCTCGCGCGGAGGCTCGGCGACGGCCCCCGTGCGGGCCGCGCGCACCCACCGCCGCGCTCGCGCCTCGGCGGTCGCGATCCACCGGTCGACGAAGGGCTTGGGAGGCACCGCCACGCCGTGCGGCTGGATCTCGAAGTGCACGTGCGGGGAGGTCCCCACCGCGTTCCCCGTCGTCCCCATGTACCCGAGCACGTCGCCGGTCTCCACGACCTGGCCCAGGGCCAGGCCCGGGGCGAAGCCGCTGAGGTGGGCGTAGAAGTACTCGACGCCGTCGGCGTCCCTGATCTCGACCTTCAGGCCGCTGACCGCTCCGACGCCCTTCTGCGTGACGAGGCCGTCGGCCACGGCGACCAGCGGCGTGCCGGCCCGGGCGAAGATGTCGATCCCCTTGTGGAGGTGGGGGGAGGGGTTGCAGCGGGCGGCGTGCCAGTCGTTGGCCCACGTCGCCTCACCGGCGACCGGGAACGGCCCGGCCGCTCGGAGCAGGCCCTGCCGGACCGAGATCCCCCGGCGCTCGAGGCGGGAGAGCGTCCGGACGAGCTGATCGGTGTTGTTGGCGGGGCCCAGAACCGGCGCGACGCCGGACCGCGCGAGCGCCGCGATGCAATCCTCCTTCGGGGGCGGTTCGCCGGGATGCCTGCCGCCCGGGCTCGCCGGGCCCGGCCCCGACGGGCCCTGCTGCGATGCCTTCCCCGTGTCCGGCTTGGGAACGATCTTGGAGGGCGGGGCGGGGGACCCCTCCGGTGGAGGTGGGGCGGGTGTGGGCGTAGGCGTTGGCTCCGGCTCCGGTTCCGGGGAAGGTTCTGCGCCCGGTTTGCCCTGGCCGGGTGGGTTCGGAGGAGGATCGAGTGCGGCGAGCTCCGCCGGCCATGCGAGGGACCACGGTCCCCACATCACACTCAAAGTCAAGACGCAGAGTGCCAGCCCGCGAGCGACGCGGAGACGAGAGGTGGGGAAGTGTGGACGGCGCATGGGCGGTCAGTCTAGGAAGGCCGGTCCGGAGGGAGACCATCCATCTTCATGGGAAAATCTACGCTGTTCGGTGGAGCCGGTTTGCCTGGGCGCGGGCCGGCGCCCCACTACGCTCGGGGCCGGCTGCAGCCGTACGGAATCTGGTACGCCCTTGCGCTAGCGATCGGGGGGTCGTTCGGTCAGGATGGGAGGCGGCTTTGAAACATGGGACCCCCGAGTCGGCTCACTTCGATCGCGCGGTAGGGGCGGTCCTCAGAAGGGCGCGGCAGGAGGAGGGTCTCTCCCTCCAGGACGTCGCCCGACGGACCGGCGGACGCTTCAAGACCTCGACCGTGGCCGGCTACGAACGGGGGGAGCGGTCGATCTCGCTGCAGCGGTTCGCGGCGCTCGCCGGCTTCTATCACCGCCTTCCGGATCAGCTGCTGGGGGAGGCCCTCGAGGACCTCTACCCGGAGGTCCGGCGCCGGATCGCGATCGACCAGTCCCGGCTCGGCCTGGTCGAGCAGTCGGCCCGCGAGGTCCTCGGCCGGCTCCTGCGTCGCGTCCGCGAGGACCGGGGGGCGCCGGAGAGCGCGATCGTCACGATCCGCTCCGGGGACCTTCGGGTGGCCATCCTCGGGTCGGGTGAGGATCCCGGAGTGATCCTGCGGAAGCTCCGGCCCGCGATGATCGGCGACGGCGACTCGGAGAGCTAGCTCGAGGGCGTCACGCGGATCGTGTCCAGGATCCCCGTCCGGCGGACCAGGGCGGCCGCCTCGAGCCTCGAGTGCACCCCCAGCTTCTGCAGGACGTTCTGGACGTGCGTGCGCGCGGTCTGAGGGCTGATCACGAGGCGCTGCGCGATCCCGTCGTTGTTCCCCCCGTCGGCCAGCAGCGCGAGCACCTCCATCTCGCGCGGGGTCAGGCGGGAAACCTGCAGGAGCGCCTCGTCGTGCTCCGCTCGCCTCCGCAGCAGCCGGGTGAGCAGCGTCCCCACCATCGCGCGGGGGATCGCGGTCTCGCCTCGGTGGACGGCGCGGACCATCTTGGCCAGGTGATCCAGCGGTGACATCTTCGTGAGATAGCCGCTGGCGCCGTTCTCGACGGCGGCCAGCAGGGTGGTCTCGTCCTCCTCCTCGCTGAAGAGGATGACGCGGCAGCCGGGGGACTGCTCGGTGATGAGCGCGCTGGCTCGCACGCCGTCGCAGTTGGGGAGGGCGGCGTCGAGCAACGCTACGTCGACCTCCGCCCGCACCACCTTGGCCACGGCCTCCAGGCCGTCCTTCGCCTCCTCGACCACCTCGAGGTCCGGCTCCGTCTCCAGGGCGGCCCTCACCGCCTCGCGGAACAGCGACTGAGCGTCCGCTAGCAGGATCCTCACCTTGCGTCCCTCCGCCTCGTCCGGCACCTGCGGCCATCCCCCCTCGGTCGGGGGACGACCATACGGGGGATGGACGACCTGTGGCACCCGGCGCCTGACGTAGTACCTCTACGACGGATGGATGAGCGATGGGACACCAGACCATGCCATTCCGCCCAGAAGGGATGGCCTGAGCGAGGACGATCGGAGTTGGAGGTACGGTGAGGGGGTGGCGAGGGTACGCAGTGGGAACCCACGCGGTGAGGTCTGGGCGGTCATCCTGGCCGCGGGGGCCTCGAGGCGGTTCGGAGGCTCGAAGCAGTTCGAGACGCTCCGCGGCGTGCCGCTCGTGGAGCGGGTGGTCGGTACCGCGACCGAGGTCTGCGACGCCGTCGTCGTGGTCCTTCCGGAGACGTCGTCCGAGCTCGACGTTCCCGTGACGGCCACCGTATCCGGTGGGGTCACGCGCGCCGACTCCGTTCGCTGCGGGCTGGCCGCCGTGCCGGGCGATGCGGAGATCGTGGTGATCCACGATGCGGCACATCCTCTCGCCTCGACGGGTCTGTTCCGGGCGGTGATCGAGGCCGTCGAGGGTGGCGCCGCCGCCGCGGTCCCGGTGCTGCCGCTCGCGGAGGCGCCCAAGCACGTGGAGGACGACAGGGTGGTCAAGACCCCTCCATTGGAGGGCCTGCACATCGCCCAGACCCCACAGGCGTTCCGGGCGCGGGTGCTCAGGGCGGCTCATGCCGAGGCACCTCAGGCGATCGAGGACAGCGTGCTCATCGAGGAGCTGGGGGAAACGGTGGTGACCGTCCCGGGAGATCCGGCGAACGTGCACGTGGTCACCCGGCGGGACCTCGATGTGGCGGAGCGGCTCGTCGACCTCGTCGACTGAGGCGGGTCAGAGGGCCCGGCCGGCCGTCTCGGATGCGTCAACCTGTGAGAAATGGCGGGCCTGCTCGTCCCGGAGCCGGTCCTCGAGACGGCTCGATGGGACCTCGACGTCGGCGTACCTCAGGACCTCGTCCCTGGCCACGCTTCGTCGCAGTCGGCAGCCCTCCGCCAGGCCGATGGGCAGGAGGTCTTCCTCCACCGTCGTTTCGTGGTTCTCGCACAGTCCGTAGGTCGTATACTCACCAAGGCCGTCGAGGACGGTGCCGGCCGCCAGATCGGTCTTCGCCGTGGCGACGACATCGACCCTGGGGCCCCAGATCGGCTGGAGCGCTGCATCCGAGAAGAGCACGGCACGGGCTACCGAGAGCGGGGCCTCGAAGTGGCACAGGTGGTAGGGGGTGTAGAAGCTGTAGAGGGGCCCGGAGCCGAGCTTGTACAGCTCCAGGTAGTGCCGCTGCTGGGGATCGTCGTGCGTTCCCAGGACGAAGACGCCGGGGCTCGGTTGCGCGCCGACCACGTAGTCCACGATCCCTCCGAGCTCTCGTAGCTCGTCCACGTCGAATCGCTCCGTGAGCTCGTCGACGTGACCCTCGTGCTGATACCCGTGCATCCCGCGCTTCGCGACGCGCATGCCGGTCGCGTTGGCCACCACCGCCTGCTCGAAGGAGATCTTGGTCCCGTCCGCGAAGCTGGTCACCATCGACGGGTTCTGGCCCCACCGGGCGGCGAACCCCGCCTGCGTGGTGGGGTTGCGATAGGGGTCGTGCAGCCCCTTGATGTTCCCGCACAGGAGCGGGGTGAGGCCGATGCCGCGGACGAACCGATACAGGTTCATCAGCACGCCGGGCTGATCGCCGTCGCTTCCGGTGAGGACGACTCCCGCGCGCTGTGCGTGCACCTGGAGGATGGGGCCGACGGTCCCGTCCAGCTCCGCGTTCATGAGCACGACGTGCTTCCCGTTCGCCATCGCCTCCAGGACGATCGCAGCCGCGTAACCGATGGTGCCCGTGACCTCGATCAGCGCGTCGATGCCCTCCGCTCGACACAGGAGAGATGGGTCCGCGGTCACGGCGGGCTGCCG
>DATKBL010000114.1:0-2947 GCA_035513995.1 Actinomycetota bacterium | reverse complement strand
GGGGCGCGGTCCGAGGGTCGGAGGGCCCGCGACGAGCGGGACCGACGGCACGGTTCACGCGCGACGCGCCGAGAGCGGACGGCGGGGAGCGGGGACCTCCGCCCGGACGCGGGCGTCCACGACGGCCAGCCCCTCGGGGAGGACGATCACCGGGTTGAGGTCCATCTCCGCGATCGCCGGGTTCTCCTCGACCATCGCCCCGACACGGAGCAGGAGATCCTCCAGTGCCGCGACGTCGCCGCCCGGCGCCCCCCGATAGCCCTCGAGGAGGGGGAAGGTCTGGAGCGAGCGGATCATCTCGGCGGCATCGAGGTCCGAGAGCGGGGTGATGCGGACGGCCACGTCCTTCATCAGCTCGGCGGTCGTGCCGCCGGCGCCGCAGGCCACCACCGGCCCGAACAGCGCGTCGTGCACCACCCCGACGAGCATCTCGATCCCGCCCCGGACCATCGTCTGGACGAGGAACCCCTCCACCTCGTGCTCAGCCTGCTTCACCGCGGCGGCCATCTCCTCGGCGGCCGTCCGCGCGGCCTCGGCCCCGCGGAGCGACAGCCGCACGGCCCCCGCCTCGGTCTTGTGGATCAGGGTCGGGGCCACCGCCTTGAGGGCGACCTCCTCCCCCAGCTCCTCGGCCGCGCGGCCCGCCTCCTCGGGGGTCTCGACCAGCCGCCAGGGCGCCACCGGGATCCCGTAGCAGTCGAGCAGTCGGAACGTCTCGTGGGGCTCCAGCCAGCGCGGCCCGGCGGCGACGACCTCGCCCAGCATGGCCCCGGCCTCGTCGCTCCGCGCCTCGATCGTCGGGATCGCTCCCTCGGGCCGCTCCCGCCACTCGGCGTATTGGGCCGCGTGGGCCAGGGCCCTCGCGGCGTCCTCCGGGTAGGAGTACGAGGGGATGCGAACGTCCTCGCCGTGGAGCTCGGCCGGGACGCCGCGGGCCGACATGAACACCGTGAGCACGGGGATCCGGCCGCCGATCGCCTCGGCCGCCTCGCGGATGGCCCGGGCCACATCCTCGGTCCGGGTCACGAGCGGTGGGATGAAGATGACGACGATCGCGTCCACGCCGCCGTCCCCCGCTACGATCTCGATCGTCTTACGATAGTCGTCGGCCGAGGCCGAGGCGATCATGTCCACCGGGTTCTGGGGCGAGGCCTCGTCGGGGAGGAAGCGTCGCAGCTTCGCGATCGCCCCCTCGCTCAGCGTCGGGACCTCAAGCCCTCCCGCCTCGCAGGCGTCGGCGCACAGGATCCCCAGCCCGCCGGCGTTCGTGACGATCCCCACCCGCTTCCCCGACGGGAGCGGCTGGTTGACGAACAGCGAGGCCACGTCGAACAGCTCCTCGAGCGTGTCGGTCCGGACCACCCCCGTCTGCCGGAACAGCGCGTCGACCGTCACATCCGAGGCGGCGATCAGCGCGCCGGTGTGCGAGGAGGTGGCGCGCGCGCCGGCCGCCGATCGTCCGCTCTTCACCGCCACGATCGGCTTCGAGCGCCCGACCCGCCTGGCCACGCGGGAGAACCGCCGCGGGTTCCCGAAAGACTCGAGGTAGAGCAGGATCACGTCGGTGCCCTCGTCGGACTCCCAGTAGTTGAGAAGGTCGTTTCCCGAGACGTCGGCCTTGTTGCCGACCGAGACGAACGACGAGAGGCCGAGCCCGAGGTCGGCCGCCCGGTCGATCACGGCCAGCCCCAGCGCCCCGCTCTGCGACAGGAACCCCACCCTGCCGTGCGGAGGGAACGCGGGAGCGAAGGAGGCGTTCAGGCGGACCTCGGGATCGGTGTTCACGATCCCCATGCAGTTCGGACCGATCAGCCGCATGCCGGCGTCCCTGCAGATCGCCAGCAGCTCGCTCTGGCGCTCGGCGCCCTCCTCGCCGACCTCCGCGAACCCCGACGAGATCACGACGAGCGAGCGCACGCCCCCCTCGGCGCACTCCTTGGCCACCTCCAGGACCGCGCTCGCCGGGACCACGATCACGCCGAGGTCGACGGTCTCGGGCACGTCGCGGATCGAGGGGTACGCGGCCACCGACTGCACGACGGGGGTCTTCGGATTGACCGGATACACGGGCCCCTGGAAGCCGGTGACCAGGAGGTTGTGAAAGACCTCCCCGCCGATCGAGCCGCGCGTTCGCGAGGCTCCGATCACCGCCACGGCCGAGGGCGAGAGGAACGAGCGGATCGCGTTGACCGCGGCCACCTGCTCGCGGCGGTCGAAGCGCTCGAGCGCCTCTCGCGTGAGCGACGTCGGGAACTCCGCGCGGATCAGCCCCGGCTCGGTCCGCGTCGCGATCGGGAAGCCGCTCTCGCGGAAGACGTCGAGCATCCGGCGGTTCTCGGGCATCACCTCGGCCTCGAACACGTGGATGCCGTTCTCGGCCGCGGCCTGAGCGAGCTGGCCCAGCATGATCGTCCCGAGGCCGCGACCCTGGTAGGCGTCGGCGACCGCGAATCCCACCTCCGCCCGATCGCCCTCTGCCAGATGGGTCGCGTGGCCGACCACCTCGTCCCCGGCCAGGGCCAGCAGTCCGAAGCGATCGTGGTAGTCGACCTCCACGGCGCTGTCGGCCGCCCGCTCGAGGTCGGGGAACCCCGAGAAGAAGCGGAGCCATCGCGCCTCGTCGCTCAGCCCCCGGAGGAAGGCGAGGATCGCGCCGCGATCCTCCGGGCGCACCGGGCGGATCCGGACCGTGGACCCGTCCCGCAGGACGACGTCCGCCTCGCGATGGGCCGGGTACTCGCTCATCCCGGACATCCTACCCGCGCGCTCGGGCCCGTCCGACCGGCCTCGATCGCGGAGGACCCGTGGCCCCCGACCCGATCGGCGTTCCGGCGTACGGTGGAGGTCAAGGAGGTGGTCCCTATGGACCTGCAGGAGATGCTGACCGGCGCGCGCGACGCGATCACCGTCGGCCGCGTGTTCGGCGAGCCCTACGAGAAGAACGGCG
>DATKBL010000113.1:0-2773 GCA_035513995.1 Actinomycetota bacterium | reverse complement strand
GCCAACGACATCGTGCGCTCGTTGGACCTCTTCGCGTTCAACGACCCGCGGGTCGAGACGGCGGTCGACCTCCCGCACCTGAACCCGCAGGTGCAGGAGAACGTGATCGCCGGGAACATCCCGACCTGTAGGGGCCAGCAGGCGACGATGTGGGGGACGTCCGCGAACGACATGCTGATCGGGACGAATCAGAATGACGTCATCGTGGGTCTCGGGGGCAACGATGTGATCCGGGGCCTCGGTGGCGACGACCTGATCTGCGCCGGGCGGGGACGTGACCGCGTCTCGGGTGGCGCCGGCAACGACCGCATCTTCGGGCAGGGTGGCAACGACATCCTGCGGGGCGGTACCGGCAACGATCTCCTCCACGGCGGGCCGGGCAGGGACATCTGCCGCGGCGGGCCCGGACGGGATCGCGCGGTGAGCTGCGAGGAGACGCGGGGCATCCCGTAGCCACAGGGCGACGGAGCGAGGCGGAGGCGCCGCCCCCCCGTACGGGGGGCGGCGCCTCCGCCCCTCCTCTCCCCAGGGTTTGCCGTCCCTCCGCGGGAGGGAATCACTCCCCGGATCATGCCTCGCCTCCGACGCGCCGACAGCAACGAGCCCGGCATCGCGCGTCGCCGGCGGGGACGGGGGTTCGAGTACCTGGGGTCCGACGGTCACAAGGTGGTCGACCCGGAGCTCCTCGAGCGGATCCGCTCGCTCGGCATCCCTCCCGCATGGGAGGACGTGTGGATCTGCCCCGAGCCCAACGGGCACCTTCAGGCGGTCGGGACCGACGCCGCCGGTCGCCGCCAGTACCTCTACCACGAGGCGTGGCGGCGCCGACGCGACCGCCAGAAGTTCGACCGGATCCTCGAGTTCGCGGAGCGGCTCCCCCACCTTCGGAAGCGGGTCCGTCGCGACCTGCGTCTCGACGGGATGCCCCGCGAGCGCGTGCTCGCGTGCGCCGCCCGGCTCCTGGACCTGGGGTTCTTCCGGATCGGCTCCGAAGAGTACGCCGAGGGGAACGGCAGCTACGGCCTGGCCACCCTCCGGAAGGACCACGTGAGGGTGAGCGACTCCCACGCCGAGTTCGACTACGCCGCCAAGGGCGGGGCCCGGCGCGTACTGGAGGTGTCGGACCCGCTCGTCCTCCCCGTCCTTCGGACGCTCCGCCGCAGGCGGAACGGCGGGCCCGAGCTGCTCGCCTACCGCGACCGCAGGACGTGGCTGGACCTCCGCTCGTCCGACATCAACGACTACATCAAGGAGCACGTCGGCGAGGAGCATTCGGCCAAGGACTTCCGGACCTGGTCGGGGACCCTCCTCGCCGCGGTGGCGCTGGCCGCGAACGACGAGGTGGGGACGACGAAGACGTCTCGGAAGCGCCAGGTGTCCGAGGCCGTCAAGGTCGTGGCCTCCTTCCTCGGCAACACGCCCGCGGTGTGCCGCGCCTCCTACATCGACCCCCGCCTCATCGACCTGTTCCTCAGCGGCCAGACGATCCGTCATGCGCTGGGGGGCAGGCACGATCCCCCTGCCGAGCTCGAGCGCCTCCACGGGGCTGTCGAGCGCGCGACGATCCGGATGCTGCGGAGGGGCGAGTCGGACTCACGGACGGCCTGAGCCGGGCGGCCCGCATCGCCTCACGGGGCCGGGGGCCTGCCCAGCTGCTCGAGGCGCTCGGCCACCGTCTCCGGCACCTCGATCCGCCATCCTTCCCGCTCAAGTTCCTCGCGGGTCAGGGACATCTCTTCCACGGACTCCCCCCAGTGACGGAAGCGGAAGACCCAGACGTCGCCCTGGTCGATCACGTCGCGCGCCGATCCCGTCGAGCGGGCATCGACCCTCGCCAGAGGGAGCCAGCCGTCATCCTCACCGGCACCGGCACCGGCACCGGCCTCGACCTCGACGTCGTAGGCCGTCTCGTTCACGATCGTGACCTCCTCCACGGTGGGCGCGGCTCCCGAGCACGCCGACAGGAGAAGGACCAGCGATGCCATCACGTACCTCACGCGTCCGAGTCCTCGATCTCCCGCAGCACGGCCGGCTCGCCGAACAGGAACAGGAGGTCCCCGGGGGCGAGATGCTCCCCACCGGCGGGGTTCGCCACCACCTCACCGCTCCCTCGCTGAAGCATCAGGGGAACCGCGTCGCCGCACACCTCCCCGAGAGGCTTGCCGACGAGAGGTGATCCCTCCTCGACCGAGAGCTCGTCGAGCCGGGCTCGCTTCCCTCCGAGGCCGACGACCTCGAAGAAGTCGACGACCCGGGGCCGGAGGGAGACGAGCGCCATATGTCGGCCGCTCGTGACGTAGGGCGAGATCACCCGGTCGGCGCCGGCGCGGAACAGGAGCTCGGCGGAACCGGGCTCGCCGGCGCGGGCCACGGTGAAGAGGTCCGGGTTGAGCGACCGCGCCGTGAGGGCGATGTACACATTCGCGGCGTCGGAGTCGAGGGCGCACAAGAGCGCGCGAGCTCGTTCGATGCCCGCCCGACGCAGGGAGTCGGGCGACGCGGGATCCCCGAGGATGTAGAGGACGCCGTCCTCCTGCATCTGCCCCTCGAGCTCCTCCTTGGCGTCGATGACCACGAAGGGGACGCCCTCGCCCTCGAGCTCTCGCGCCACGGTGCGGCCCACCCGACCGTAGGCGCAGATCACGTGATGGCCTCGAAGCTTCTCGATCCGCTTGTCCATGCGTCTCCTCCTGGCGTTCGTGATGAACTGCCGATCCGTCAGCGCCGTCGTCAGCACTCCGAGCACGGCGAGGAAGGCGCTCACGCCGAGGAC
>DATKBL010000112.1:0-5549 GCA_035513995.1 Actinomycetota bacterium | reverse complement strand
GGGCGACGAAGACCGAGAGGTCTTCGTCGCCCGCCGCTGAAGCCCGGCGAGCCCCGGTGGCTATCTGCCGGCCTTGCCGGCTCCCACCCGGTAGCTGGCCCGGACGACGACCTCGCCGGACGGTGGACGGGCGCCGCGCCTCCCGTGGCCGAACCGGACCTGCAGCGAGCCGTCCTCGTCGACGTTGAGCTCGTAGACCCGGTCGTCGGGGCCGGCTCGGCCCAGGTCCGCGACCTGCCGCCACGCCTCCCCGGCGACCGTCACCGAGACGGCTTGCCGTCCGGCGGGCACGACCTCGAAGGCCAGATGGATCGTGGCGGCGATCGGTTCGAGGTCCTCCCGGAACGCGGTCTCGGTGACCGTGACCCCGGCGATGCGTCCCGGGAAGCGTCGGTTCCCCCAGCGAAGCTCGCTGACCTCGTCGCCGAGCGCGCCCAGCGCGGAGATCGTCTCGGCGGTTGTGGCGGATCCGTGCTCCAGGCGGTCGTCGAGGTGGGCGACGAGCTCGAGGCGCTCCATGGATGGGTCCTCGGTCCGACTCCGCACCAGGGTCTCGGGAAGCAGCGGGAAGACGATGCTGCGCTTGCTGCCTGCCACGAGAGCCAGGGACGGCCGCCCCTTCATGTCTTCGGCTCCGCGGGCTCGGTGACCGATTCGTCGCGCTCCCATCCTTCGTGCTCGAGCACGAGCATCTCGATCGCGACCTCGCCGCTGTTGGCGTCGAGGGTGGAGATCGCCTGATAGACGGACGGCCAGCAGCGGTACACGAGATAGGCTTTCACCACCTGACCCGCCTCGTTGAGCAGCTCGATCACGATGTCCTTGCGGAAGTTGGCCAGCGACACCTCCGATCCGAGACCGGCGCCGAGCCTCCAGACCCGGTTGGCCCAGTCCTCGAACTCGGTGTCGTGCGTGACCCCGCGCTTGAGGGTGATGGGGGCGTAGCTGGTGCGGCCCGGCAGCTTGTGGCTGATCGAGGGCTCCGAACCGCTGCGGTAGGTGATCGACTCCGTCGTGCGGCGCAGCGAGCTCACGCTCGAGACCCCGGCGACGTATCTCCCCTCCCACTTCACGCGGAACTTGAAGTTCTTGTACGGGTCGAACCGGTGCGGGTTGACGGAGAACTCGGCCATGGGAACCTCCTTGGGCGGCGTGCCGATGCTCCCACGGGGGGGCGAGGGGTGGCAAGACCTCGCGGTTGGGAGCGAATCAGGCGCCGGCCGATTCGAGCCGCCGGGCGATGCGCGCGGGGCGGAGGGCCCCGACGTAGACGCCCGCCAGCACGAGGAGCCCTCCCAGCACCAGGCCGAGACCGACCGGCTCGTCGTCGAGCCAGACCGAGAGGGCCACCGTCACGAACGGGATCAGGACGAACTCGTAGGCGGCCCTGGATGCATGCCAGTACCTGAGCACCACCAGGTAGAGGAAGAACACGATGATCGACCCCACCGGAACGACGTACGCGATCGAGAGCCAGGTCGCGGCGAGCTCTGGGAGCTTCCACGCTTCGCCCGCCACGAGGGAGCCGAGGAGAAGTAGGACCGCGCCCACGCCCATGCCGACCGCGTTCATCGCGACCGGGTGCGGGCGGGGGAATCCGCGCACCAAGACCGCGGCCTGCGCGAAGCACAGCGCCGCGCCGATCGCCGCGAGCAGCGAGAGCGCCGGCACCTCCTGTACCGAGGCGCCCGACATCACCGCCACTCCCGCCAGCGCCAGGAGCGAGCCGACGACGCCCGAGAGCCTCAGCCGCTCCTGCCGCCAGGCGACCGCCACCAGCAGGGTCGCCAGCGGGACGAGGGCCAGCAGGGTCTGGCCGAACCCGGCCTGGAGCCGGAGGAGCGCGTAGTAGGCGAGGGCGAACGCACCGGCGAAGTTCAGCGCTCCGTAGAGCACCGCGCCCCACAGGGCCCGGCCTCGCGGCAAGGCGAGGCGCATGGCCGCCATGATCGCCAGCCCCAGCGCCGCCGCGAGCGCGAACCGGAAGCCCGCGCCCCACAGCGGATCGAGCTCTCGATTGCTGAACCGGACGGCGACGGCGTTGCCGCCCGCGAGCACCGAGCCGGCGACGAAGGAGACGAGCGCGACGCGATCTCCCTCGCCGGCCATGCTCACATCCTACGGGGCGAGGTTCTCGCCGGCCGGTGCCGTCTCGGTCGATGATCCGCTTCATCCTCGACGCTGTCGCCTGGAGAGAGGATGATGTGTGCCGAAAACGCACGGCCCACCAGGGGAGAGGGAGATGGGAGCGGCATCGGAGACTGAAGCGGCGGAGCAGCATGTAGCGCGCTCGCCCGGCCGCCCCACGGGGACGGCGATGAGCTTCCTCACGCTGCGCTTCCGCGACCCATATCTCGAGGCCGCGTACCGCGCCGATCACTTCCGCAACAACCTCGTGAACCTGCGGGTCGCTCACATCCTCGGCGCGGTGCTGATGGTAGCATGGGGGTTCGCCATCCACGGGTACCTGCCGTTCTTCGATCGCCCCTTCGACCTCACGATGCGCTACGGCGTCTTCATCCCCTTGCTGCTGCTCGGGTTCGGCGTCACCTACCTGAGGGGGTACTCGCGGTTCTGGGAGTGGGAGCTGCTGGTGATCCTGTTCATCATCATGCCGGCGTGGGTCTACTACGTCTCGAGGCTGCTCACGATGCCGCCCGACTTCGGGTACGTGGGCCTCATCCTCATGGCGATGTTCATCTACACGCTGATCCGGCCGCGCTTCCTGCTGGTGCTGGCGATCGCGACGGTGCCCATCCTCGTCTACGTTCCCTACGCGGTCGTCGCGGTGCAGGTGTCGGGGGTGAAGACCGCCATCGCCGTCTTCTACCTCGTGTCCTTCGGCGGGCTGGGGGTGGTGGCCTCGCACCGGAGCGAGCGGAACGCGAGACTGCTGTTCCTGCGGGAGCGCCAGCTCGACCGGGAGCGGGAGCGCTCCGACTCGCTGCTCCTGAACATCCTCCCCAAGGTCATCGTGGCGAGGCTGAAGCGCGAGCCCGAGGGGGGCAGGCTGGCCGAGGGGTTCGAGGAGGTGAGCGTCCTGTTCGCCGACGCGGTCGCGTTCACCGAGCAGGCCGCGAAGACCTCCCCCGAGGAGCTCGTGGAGGCGCTCGACGAGCTGTTCCGGCGGTTCGACGATCTGTCGGATCGCCACGGGCTGGAGAAGATCAAGACGGTGGGCGATGCGTACATGGCGGTGGCGGGCGCGCCGGTGCCCCATCCGGACCACGCGGCGGCGGCGGCCGAGATGGCCATGGGGATCCTGGAGGAGTCGGCGGGGGTCCGCTGGCCGTCGGGAGACCCCATCGTGATGCGCGTGGGCCTGGCCAGCGGCCCGGCGGTGGCCGGCGTGATCGGCCAGAGGAAGTTCGCCTACGATCTTTGGGGCGACACGGTCAATCTGGCGAGCCGGCTCGAGGAGCACGGGGAGCCCGGCCGCATCCTCGTCTCGGAGGAGATGGCCGAGCGCCTCGACGATCGGTACGAGTTCGGGACGCCCAAGGTGATGGATCTCAAGGGGAAGGGTCCGACCACCGTTCGATTCCTGATGGGGCGGGTCGGCGCGAAGGTCCGGTCGCCGGCCGAGGCGTGACCGCGAAGCGTCGCGAGTAGGATGGCACGGTGGACGGATTCCCGGCTCGGCGCGTGCCTCGGTGGATCCTCGTCGCCCTGTTCGTCTCGCTCAGCATGATGGGAGTGCCCGCGGTCCTGTCGTCGGCTCGGCCGAACCGTGAGCGGAACGACGTGGCGACCGTGCTCGTGATCGGCGAGGACCTGGCAAGGATCCCCGGATGAGCCCGAGCGAGCCGCAGGCGGTCACCGGGCTCCCGAGAGGCCTCCTGAGGCTCGAGGGCGCGGTCCTGCTGGGGCTGTCGATCCTCCTGTACGCGCGACTGGACCGGTCGTGGTGGCTCTTCGCGCTCCTGTTGCTGGCCCCCGACGTCGGGATGCTCGGCTACGTCCGAGGCACGCGCGTCGGCGCCGTGGCCTACAACCTGTTCCACACCTACGCGGCGCCGGCCGCCCTGGCCGCGATCGGGATCGTCGCCGAGGACCACCTTCTGATCGCGCTCTCGCTGATCTGGTTCGCGCACATCGGACTCGATCGCGCGCTCGGCTACGGCCTGAAGTACTCGGAGGGGTTCGATCACACGCACCTCGGGCGCATCGGCCGACGGGTCTAGGATTGCCCGCGAGAGGAGGCGTCATGTCCCTGGATGACTTCGAGCGGTACCCGCTCATGTTCGGCCCGTCGCCCGTCCATCGCCTGGAGCGCCTCACCGAGCACCTCGGCGGCGCCGACCTCTGGGCCAAGCGCGAGGACTGCAACAGCGGGCTCGCGTTCGGAGGGAACAAGGTCCGCAAGCTGGAGTACCTGGCCGCCGACGCGATCGCGAAGGGGTGCGACACCCTGGTCTCGATCGGGGGCGTGCAGTCGAATCACACGCGGCAGGTTGCGGCCACCGCCGCGCGGCTCGGTATGGGCTGCGTGCTGATCCAGGAGAGCTGGGTCGACTGGCCGGACGCCGTCTACGACAAGGTGGGCAACATCCTGCTGAGCCGGATGCTGGGCGCGGACGTCCGTCTGGTGAAGGCGGGGTTCGGGATCGGGTTCAAGGAGAGCTGGGAGCGGGCGATCGCCGAGATCGAGGAGCGGGGCGGGAAGCCGTACGCGATCCCGGCCGGGGCCTCCGACCATCCGCTCGGCGGGCTCGGATTCGCGGGATGGGCGCGCGAGGTGGCCGAGCAGGAGCGGGAGCTCGGCGTCTTCTTCGACACGGTCGTCGTGTGCTCGGTGACCGGCAGCACGCAGGCGGGGATGATCGCGGGGTTCGCCGCGCTGGAGGAGGACCGGGCGCGGAAGGTGATCGGGATCGACGGGTCGGCCACGCCCAAGGAGACCTGGGAGCAGGTGGCGCGCATCGCCCGGAACACCGCCGAGCTGATCGCGGCCCGCGAGCCGACCGACGAGGAGATCATCCTCGACGACCGCTACCACGCGGGCATCTACGGGATCCCCAACGAGCAGACGCTCGACGCGATGCGCCTCGCGGCGCACCTCGAGGGGATGATCACCGACCCGGTCTACGAGGGGAAGTCGATGGCGGGGATGATCGACCTCGTGGACACGGACGAGATCCCCAAGGGCTCGACGGTGCTCTACGCGCACCTCGGCGGCCAGACCGCGCTCAACGCCTACAGCGCGCTCTTCGGCTGACGGGCGGGCGGGGGCCCTCGTGCCCGGTACCATGGACTCCGACATGGCGACGGAGCCGGCGAGCGAGCGGACGAGGGTCAAGCGCCACCACGAGCGTGGCGCCTACGACCACGAGACGATCCACGCGATCCTCGACGAGGCGCTCTTCTGCCACCTCGGGGTCATCGTCGAGGGCTCGCCGCGGGTCATCCCGACGATCCACGCCCGCATCGGCGACACCCTCTACGTTCACGGATCGAACGCCAGCCGCACGCTCCGGTCGCTGAAGGAGGGCGCAGAGGCCTGCGTCGTCGTCACGCTCCTCGACGGGCTCGTGCTCTCGCGCTCCGCG
>DATKBL010000111.1:0-4398 GCA_035513995.1 Actinomycetota bacterium | reverse complement strand
CGCGGCCGAGCGAGGCCCGCGGAGCCACATCCTCTCGCCCCTCGTGCGTCGCTTGGCCGACGAGCACCAGATCGACCTCGAGCGCGTCGAGGGGTCCGGGACCGGAGGCCGCATCACGAAGAAGGACATCATGGCCTTGGTCGAGTCCAGCCAGCAGCCCGCGGCGGCGGAGGCCCGCCCGCACCTCCAGGCGGTCCCCGCCGAGCAGGGGCGGCCGGCTCCGGCCCCGGAGGCGGCGCCCACGGAGGTCGAGGAGGTCCGCCCGATCTCGCACATCCGCAAGCGGATCGCCGAGAACATGGTGGCGAGCCTCCACCAGTCGGCGCGTGCGTGGAACGCCGTCGAGGTGAACATGGAGAACATCGTGAGGCTGCGGGAGCGGGCGAAGGACGAGTTCAAGCGGCAGGAGGGCATCTCGCTGACGTACATGCCGTTCCTCGTGCGCGCCGTCACCGACGCCCTGCTCGCGTACCCCGACGTCAACGCCAAGCTCAACCTGGAGGAGGGCACGGCGACCCACCGGCGCCAGGTCAACCTCGGTGTTGCGGTCGCCTACGACGAGGGGCTGATCGTCCCCGTCGTGAAGGGCGCCGAGGCGATGAACGTCGTCGGGCTGGCGCGGGCGATCACCGACATCGCCAACCGCGCTCGCTCCAAGAAGCTCAGGCCCGAGGAGGTCCACGGCGGCACCTTCACGATCACGAACCCGGGGCCGTTCGGGTCGCTGATCTCGGTTCCGATCATGAACCCGGGTGAGACGGCGATCCTCGCGTTCGACGCGGTCCAGAAGCGCCCCGTCGTGATCGACGACGCGATCGCGATCCGGCACATGGTCTACCTCTCGCTGTCCTGGGACCACCGGATGATCGACGGGGCGACCGCCGCGCAGTTCCTCGGAAGGATCAAGGAGAACCTCGAGACCTGGGACTTCACCAGCGAGGTCCAGCCTTACCTGAGCGAGTGAAGCGCGGCGCCTGGCTGCTGACGCCCGGGAGGGTGCCGTACGGCCCCGCTTTCCGGGCCATGCGCGACCTGGTCGACCGACGGATCGGGGGCGAGGTCCCCGACGCGCTGATCCTGCTCGAGCACGAGCCCGTGTACACGGCCGGACGGCGGACCGACCCCTCGCACCTGCTCCTGGCCGAGCGCGACCTTCGGGCCATGGGGGCCGAGCTCCACGAGGTGGACCGCGGGGGGAGCATCACGTTCCACGGACCGGGGCAGCTCGTGGGCTACCCGGTCGTGCACCTCGGCGTGGCGCCGAGCCTCGCCGAGCACGTCCGCCGGATGCAGGAGGTGGTGATCCGCTCGTGCGCCGACGTCGGGGTGAGCGCAACGCCCGACGACGAGGTCGGGGTGTGGTGCGGCGACCGGAAGGTGTGCGCGATCGGCGTGAAGAGCACCCGGCGCGTGACCTACCACGGGTTCGCGCTCAACTGCACCACCGACCTCGCCTGGTTCGACGCGATCGTGCCGTGCGGCCTGACCGATCGCGGCGTGACGACCCTCTCGGACCTCGCCGGCAGGACCGTCACCGTGGAGGAGATGACCCCGATCGTGGCTCGCCGCTTTGCGGAGGTCTTCGACCGCGAGCTCGCCGAGGCACCGGCCGAGGTCGCCCGGGGCTTCGCCCCCGCCGACGCCGCCTGAGGATCAGCGCAGCAGAGCCGCCACGCTGTCGCGCAGCTCGGCCGTGATCTCCTCGATCCGAGCCCGTCGCGATCTCGACCGCGGCTCGCGAGCCACGTGGATCGGATCGCCGAACGCGACGCGTACCTTCGCGCGCCGCGGCACCACGCTCCCCCGGGGCAAGATCCGGTCCGTGCCCCGGATCCCCACGGGGACCAGCGGCACGCCCTCGGCCAGCGCGATCCACGCCGCCCCCGGGAGGAACGGGCCGAGCTCCCCGCCGCGGTGACGGGTGCCCTCCGGGTAGAGGCACAGCGCGCGCCCGGCTCGAACGACGGCCAGCGAGCGCTTCATCGCCTCGAAGTCGCGTCCTCCCCGGCGCACGGGGAACCCGCCGAGCACCCTGAAGAACCAGCCCTTGAGCCGGTTCGAGAACACCTCGCTCTTCCCCATGAAGAGGATCGGGCGCGGCGAGGCCACGGCCAGGAGCGGGACGTCCCACATCGAGTCGTGGTTCGGGGTGAGGATCAGCGGCCCCTCCTGGGGCACGCCCTCGGCGCCGACGACCTCCATCGAGAAGTACCGGCGCAGGAGGGGTCCGGCGACGGCCTTGACGGCGGTCTGAGCGCGACCCACGCCGGCGAGCAGATCCCCGGGGCGCGTCTCGCGCGGCGGCGGCACCTCCTCCCACGCCATGGTCCGATGAGTGTACCGGCCGGCTGGGGTCGGCTCCCGGGGCCCTGCTAGAATCTCGACCACGGGCCCTCGCGGCCGCCGGCCGGGCACGCAAGGAGGTTGTTCCGCGTGGCGACGAAGACCCAGGAAGACCGCCATTCCAAGCTGGGACTCTCCGGGGACGATGTGAAGGCCATGTACCGGACCATGGTCATGGCCCGCCTCTGCGACGAGGCCCAGTTCCGTCTCAACCGGCAGGGGAAGGCGCCGTTCGTGGTCCCTGTCTCCGGACACGAGGCCGTCCAGATCGGCACCGCGTGGCCCCTCGTCAAGGGGAAGGACATCTTCGTCCCCTACTACCGCGATCTCGGCGTCTGCCTCGTCGCGGGGATGACGCCGAAGGACGTGTTCCTGGGAGTGTTCGGCAAGGCCGACGACCCCTCGTCCGGCGGTCGTCAGATGCCGGCGCACTGGGGCTCGCGGCGCCTCGGCATCATCACCGGCTCCTCCCCGATCGCCACGCAGATCCCCCACGCCTCCGGGGTCGCCTACGCGATGAAGTACCGGGGCGAGGATGCCGTGGTGGCCTCATGGTTCGGGGACGGCGCCACGAGCGAGGGCGACTGGCACGAGGCGCTCAACTTCGCCGGCGTCCACAAGCTGCCCGTGATCTTCGTCTGCGAGAACAACCAGTACGCGATCTCGGTGCCGCTCTCCAAGCAGATGGCGGTGAAGGACGTGGCGGTGCGCGCCGAGGGATACGGATTCGAGGGCGTGGTGGTCGACGGCAACGACACGCTGGCGTCCTACGAGGCGATGGCCAAGGCCGTGGACAAGGCGCGGAGCGGAGGCGGCCCCACCCTGATCGAGGCCAAGACGTACCGCTACCACCCGCACACCTCCGACGACGACGACCGAACGTACCGGAGCCGCGAGGAGGTCGAGGAGTGGAAGAAGAAGGACCCCCTCCTCGTCTTGGGGCGGTACCTGACGGACCACGGGGTGCTGAGCGGCGACGACGAGATCGAGGCGCTCCGCGTGGAGACCAAGGAGGAGGTCGACCGCAACGTCGAGGAGGCGTGGGAGGCCGCCGACCCCGAGCCCGAGTCGGCGCTTCGCCACGTCTGGGCCGAGGAGGCCTGAGATGGCGGAGAAGAACATCGTCCAGACGATCCACGACACGATGTTCGAGGAGATGAAGGCGGACGACCGGGTGATCCTCCTCGGCGAGGACGTCGGCGCCCGCGGCGGCGTCTTCCGGGCCTCGGCCGACTTCCTCGACGCCTTCGGCGAGGACCGGGTGATCGACACGCCGCTGGCCGAGTCCATGATCGTGGGGATCGCGATCGGGATGGCGGTCCACGGGCTCCTCCCGATCGCCGAGATCCAGTTCGCCGACTTCATCCACCCGGCGTTCGACCAGATCGTCTCGGAGGCCGCTCGCATCCGCTACCGGTCGAACGGCGACTTCGGCGTGCCGATGGTGATCCGAGCGCCGTACGGCGGCGGGGTCCACGGCGCGCTGTACCACTCGCAGTCGATCGAGGCGTTCTACGGGCACGTGCCGGGGCTGAAGGTCGTACTGCCGGCGACGCCCCACGACGTGAAGGGGATGCTGCGGGCCTCGCTCCGCGACCCCGACCCCGTGCTGTTCCTCGAGCACAAGAAGACCTACCGGCTGATCAAGGGCGAGGTCCCCGACGAGGACTACGAGGTGCCCATCGGGAAGGCCGACGTGAAGCGCGAGGGCGACGACCTGACCGTGATCGCCTACGGCCTGATGCTGCACCATGCGCTCGAGGCCGCGCAGAAGCTCCAGGACGAGGACGGGGTCTCGGCCGAGGTGGTCGACGTTCGCACGATCAACCCGCTGGACAAGGAGACGATCCTGGCGTCGGTCGAGAAGACCTCGAAGGCGATGGTGGTCTACGAGGACAACCGGACCTACGGCGCGGGGGCCGAGATCGTGGCCACGATCGCCGAACAGGCGATGTTCGACCTCGACGGGCCGCTCGTGCGGATCGGCGGGCCCGACATCCCGGCGATGCCGTTCGCGGGGCCGCTGGAGAAGTTCTTCATGCCGAACGTCGAGGG
>DATKBL010000110.1:0-3323 GCA_035513995.1 Actinomycetota bacterium | reverse complement strand
ACCGCGAGGTCAAGTTCTCGACCTACGCCACCGCCACGATCGTCGGTGAGCTGAAGCGCCACTTCCGCGACAAGGGCTGGTCCGTGCGCGTCCCCCGCCGCCTCCAGGAGACCGGGCTGAAGGTGAGCAAGGCGATGTCGGAGGTCTCCCAAGAGGTGGGGCGGTCCCCGACCGTGGCCGAGGTCGCCAAGCACACGGGCCTCTCCGAGGAAGAGGTGCTGGAGGGCATGGAGACGGTCCACGCCTACTCCGCCTCTTCCCTGGACGCTCCGATCGACGAGGAGGGGCGCAGCTCGCACGAGATCATGGGCTCCGAGGACGAGACGATCGAGATGATCGAGGCCTGGACGACCGTGGCTCCCGCGATCCAGGCGCTCCCCGAGCGCGAGCGACGGATCCTCTACCTACGCTTCTTCCGAGGGCTGACCCAGACGCAGATCGCCGACGAGATCGGGGTCTCGCAGATGCACGTCTCGCGGCTGCTCGCACGCACGATCCGACAGCTCCGCGAAGAGGTCCGGGCAGACGAGCCCGTGGACTGACTCAGTCTCGCGGGACGAAGGACAGCCGCTCCTCCAGCCGCGCCAGGTCGAACACGCGATGCACGCGCTCGGGCCCCCGCCTCAGGGTCAACTCCCGCCCCGCCGCCCTCGCGGCCGCGTCGGCCACGAGCAGCACGCGGAGGCCCGTCGAGTCGATGAACCTCAGCCCCGAGAGGTCCAGGCACACACGCGGCTCGCCTTCCACCTCTAGGATGGCCTGCTCGAGGCGTCCCGCGGTGGCGATGTCGAGCTCTCCCACGAGCCCGATCGCCAGGAGGTCCGAGGTCCGCTCCAGGTGGATCGACAGGGCGCTCACGACGCCACCCGCACGACCACGATCGCCACGTCGTCGTGGAGCCCCTCGGGGTTGGCCTTCCGCGCGCTCTCCTCGACGTGGTCGGCGATCGCCTCCGCGGAGCCCCGCGGGACGCCCCCCAGGAAATCCGCGAGCGTGCGCGGCGCTCTGGCGGTGTCGGAGTCGCGGTCGTCGATGACCCCGTCGGTGTAGAAGATCACTGCGTCGCCCGGCCCCAGGCGCACCGTACGGTCGGTGATGGAGACATCCTGGAAGAGCCCGAGAAGCGTTCCGTGCTCCCCTACCACCTCGATCGTCCCGTCGGCCCGGACCACGTAGGGAAGATGGTGCCCGCCGCATGCGACCGTCAGCGTCGCGCCGTTCGCGTCGGGGGCGAGCCGTCCCTTGGCGACCGTGCAGAAGCGGTCGGTCCCGTCCTGGAGGAGGGCCTCGTTCAGGAGCCGCAACGACCCGCTGGGCGAGTGCTCCCCGATCCAGGCCGCGCGAAGCGTGTGCCGGGCCAGGCCCGTCACGGCGGCGGCCTCGGGGCCCTTGCCGCAGACGTCGCCGATGACGATCGCCCACTCACCCGCCGCGCGCTGGTACACGTCGTAGAAGTCGCCGCCCACCTGGAAGCCCTCGCCCGCCGGCTCGTAGCGGGCGGCGACCTCGATCCCCGGGATCTCCGGGAGGGCCGGCGGCAGGAGGCTCCGCTGGAGGCTACGCGCGATCGCGCTGCGCTCCTCGTACAGACGGGCGTTGTCGATGGCGATCGCGGCCCGATCGGCGAGGTCCTGGGCCAGAGCGAGGTCGGAGCGGTCGAACGAACGCTCCCCCGCGGCGAACGTCATCGCGCCCATCGTCCGGCCTCGAGCCACCAGCGGGACGATCATCGCCGAGCGGATGCTCAGCCCCTCGAGCATGCGGCGATGCTCCTCGTCCCGCGCGACGCGGGCGATCATCTCGTGGGGGATGCTCGGGAAGATCAAGGCCTCGCCGGTCCGCATGACGTGGCCGATGCCGTCGGGCTCCTCGAGGCTGGGAGGATGGCGCTCGCGCATCTTCTCGCCCAGGGCCCTATGGTCCTCGTCGGTGTGACCCAGCGCCACGTGGTGGAGCCCCCCGGTCTCGTCGGCCATGTCCACGCTGCACCAGTCCGCGATCCTGGGGACCGCGAGATCGGCCACCTTGGCCAGCGTCTTCTCGTAGCTCAGCGACGAGCTGAGGATCCGGCTCGCCTCCGCGAGGAACGCCAGACGGCCCCGGGCGTCCTCGGCCTGGGCCCGCGCCACCTGCTCGCCTTCGAACAGCCGGGCCCGAACCTCCTCGGCCTCCCGGCGGTCGGTCACATCCATGCAGACCCCCTGCATCCTGAGGGGAGCGCCGGAGGCGTCTCGCCGCACGTCCCCGATCTCCTCGATCCAACGCTGGGAGCGGTCCGGCCGGACGATCCGGTACTCGACCCTGTAAGGCTCCAGGCCGGCGAGCGCGCGCTCGACCGAGTCCTTCACCTTCGGGTGGTCCTCGGGATGGATGTCGGCCTCGAACGCCTCGATCGTCCCGCCGAAGGACCCCACCTCGAGCCCATGGATCCGCTCCAAGCTCGCCGACCACTCGACGCGGCCGGAGGCGAGGTCCCATTCCCACGCCCCCATCCGACCGGCCTCGAGCGCGTGACGGAGCCTCCGCTCCCCCTCCACGAGCGCCGCCTCGGCATGCTTCCGCTCGGTGATGTCCTGGACGTAGCCCGTGAAGGTGGGGGGGCCGGAAAGATCCGCTCGCACGATCGTCAGCTGGACGGGGAAGCGCGACCCGTCGCGGCGCCGACCGACCAGCTCGACCGGTTGCCCCAGGATCCTGGCCTCCCCGGTGTCCAGGTACCGTTGGAGACCGCGACGGTGACGCTCCCGCAGGTCGTCGGGGACGATGAGCTCGGCCATCTCTCGACCGATCGCCTCGTCACGCGAGAAGCCGAAGAACCTCTCCGCCGCGGGGTTCCACTCGATGACCATCCCCCGGTGGTCGATCGCGATCACGGCGTCGAGGGAGGCCTCCAGGATCGAGGTCTTGAGGGCGTCGCTCTCCTGCATCGCCTCGACGGCGGAGACGCGCTCGAGGAACTGGCCGAACTGGCGTCCCACCGCGTCCATCGCTTCCAGCAGGGGCTCGTCGGAAGGCTGGGGGAGCCGATGGAAGAACTCCATCGCGCCCAGGATCCGCTCCCCGCGGCGGATGGGGAACGAGAAGGCGGCCCGCACGCCCGCCTTGGTCGCGAGCCTGGCCCTCGGGAAGTTGTCGTCCTCGCGGACGTCGGGGATCCAGCTCGGCGCGTCGTAGCTCAGAACCCGTCCGGGGAGCCCCTCCCCCGGCCGGAAGACGTGGGTGCGGCCGGCCTCGATCAGGGGCTCAGCCTCCACGCGGGGGCCGGCCCAGAGATCGACGAACCGGAAGACCCCGTCCTCCTCGTCGAAGACCCAGACGTCGCC
>DATKBL010000109.1:0-2672 GCA_035513995.1 Actinomycetota bacterium | reverse complement strand
TTGGCGATCGCGGGAGCGCTGGTGGGGTTCCTGTTCCACAACTTTCCCCCGGCGAAGATCTTCCTGGGCGACGGCGGCACACTGATGCTGGGGTTCCTGTTGGCGGCCCTGGGGCTCAAGCTGGACCTGGTCGGCCAGGGGGGCCTCATCCGATCGGCGATCCCGGTGCTCATCCTGGGGGTCTTCATCTTCGATATGGCTCTGGTGACGCTGGCCCGGCGGGTGGGCGGTCGCCCGCTGTTCCGGGGAGGCACGGACCACTCCTCCCATCGGCTGGTGACCTGGGGCGCGCCGCCGAGCTGGGTAGCGGGCGCGGCCTACTGCATCCAGATGGGGCTGTCGGCGCTCGCCATCTCGCTCACGGGTGCGGCCTCGGAGTTTGCCCTCGGCCTCGTCCTCGCCGTGGGTATAGGGGCGGTCGCGGCGCTGGTCATGGTGCTGAGGCTCCCCGAGCCCTCGCGGATCGAGGTCGAAGCCTCTCGCTAGGGCGTCACGCCCCGGCGCATCAGCCACCACGCCGAGGCCGCGAGCGCGATGCCGACGAGATTCGCCATCCAGTCCAGCGGGTCGGCGAATCGACCCACCACGCCTTGGAGCAGCTCGAGCAGGGCTCCCAGGACGGCGGCACCGATCACGATGAGCGGGGCGCCCCCCGGATACGGGCCCGGGCCGCGACCCGGACGCCAGACGGCCGCGAGGAGCCAGCCTCCGGTGAGGGCGCCGTAGGCGAGCGCGTGCCAGAGCTTGTCGGCCGCGAAGATCCCCGTGAGCCCCGCCCCTGGCCCAATGGAGAAGAGGACCACGGTACCGAGGGTCGCGACGGCCACGGTCCACAGGACAGCGTCGAGGGCGTTGGAGGCGGGGGTCACCGGGCCGATACTACAGACGGATCAGGTTGTCATGGCGCATCCCCCGGGTGACCCCGCGCGTGTCGAACACGAGGCGAGCCCGGTCGACCACGCGCTCGAAGTCGATCTGCGAGTGGGCGGTGAGGATGAGGGCGAGATCGTGTTCCTCGAGGGCCCGGTCGGTCAGCGGCGTCGAGCGGCGAAGGCGGCCGCCCACCTCCAAGGTCGGCACGAACGGGTCGTGGTAGGAGATCCTGGCCCCCGCCGCCTTGAGGAGCTCGAGGACGGGGAGGGTCGGCGATTCGCGGACGTCCCCGACATCGGGCTTGTAGGAAACCCCGATCGCCAGGATGCTGGCCCCCCTGATCGGCATGGCGCGGTCGTTGAGGGCCTCGGCCACGCGGCGAGCCACGTAGGCCGGCATCCGAGCGTTCACGGTCTGCGCGTACTCAAGGAACGTCACCCGGTGCCCCACGTGCTGGGCGACGCTCCAGGACAGGTAGCTGGGGTCGATCGCGATGCAGTGCCCGCCCACGCCGGGGCCGGGCCAGAACGGCATGAACCCGAACGGCTTCGTGGCGGCCGCCTGGATCGATTCCCAGATGTCGACGCCGAGGTCCCGCGACAGCATGGCGAGCTCGTTGATCAGCGCGATGTTGACATAGCGGAAGGAGTTCTCGATGAGCTTGGCCATCTCCGCCTCCCGAGGCGAGGAGACGGTGCGAACGTCGTAGATGAACGACGAGTACAGCTCCGTCGCGAGCGCGGCACATGACCGCGTGAGACCGCCCACGATCCTGGGGGTCTTGGCGAGATGCTCGGGCTCACGGCCCGGATCGATCCGTTCCGGGGAGAACACCAAGGCGAAGTCGCCACCCGCCTTCATCCCCGACGTCTCCTCCAGGATCGGCTGGACGAACTCCTCGGTGGTGCCAGGGTAGGTCGTCGACTCCAGCACGACGAGGGTGCCGGGGCGCAGGGTCTCGCCCACGGCCCTCGCCGCGGCCTCGATCGGGCCCAGGTCGGGCTGCTGATTCGTGAGCGGCGTGGGGACGCAGATGATGGCGGCGTCGTACGCCTCGGCCGCGGGCGAGGCGTCCAGGACCGTCCCGGTGGCGAGAGCCGCGAGATCCTCGTCGGCGACGTCGGTCACGTAGGATTCGCCGCGGCGGAGGCGCTCCACACGCTCCACGTCGATGTCCACGCCGATGCAGCGGAAGCCGGCGCCTCGCAGACGGAGCATGAGAGGGAGCCCTACGTAGCCCAGACCCAGGACGGCAACGGTTGCCTCGCGGTCGCGGAGGCGCTGCTTCAGCGCGTTACGCCAACCCGTGGGGGCACGGCGCCCTCGGGCAGGTGGTTCGGTCGGCGCAGAGCGGGGCTTCGGCACGACTAGGTAGTTCGTACCCGTCACGGACGAGACTGTCAACGACCACTTCCCAGAGATCGTCGGAGCTTCCAGGATGGCCAGGTAGAATCGGACGACCGAGACGGGGGCGTAGAGAGCCGATGAGCGATTATCCAGCCGACGTCCATCCCCAGGAGCAGCCGGTCCAGCTTCGAGAGTATCTCGCCGTCCTCCGCTCTCGGAAGTGGTCGATCGTCCTCGTCACCTTCGTGGTCGTCGCCTCGGCGATGTTCTTCTCCTTCCGCCAGACACCGATCTACCGGTCGGAGGCGCGCGTGCTGGTCACTCCCGCGACCTCGGCGGTCGGCCCCGAGGTCGGGATCCCCGAGCGCTCGAACCTCGGGACCGAGAAGGAGCTCGTGTCGTCGGAGCCCGTGGTGCGGCTAGTAGAGGAGGAGCTCGGGGCCGAGAGCGAC
>DATKBL010000108.1:0-11869 GCA_035513995.1 Actinomycetota bacterium | reverse complement strand
CCGGCCACCGACGCCGCGCCCTCCAGCCCCTCGCGCGCGAGATCCACGTACCGCTGCTGCTTCCGCATCGCGTACTCGACGTCGCTCCCGTGGATCTTCGCGACGTAGGGGATCGAGCCGAGGGCCCGGCCGGCGATGAGGGCACCGGGGATCGCGTGACCGGCCACCGCCACCTCGGTCCCGTGCCGCGCCGCCGCCTCGCGCAGGGTGGTCACGCTCCGGTCGAGGTAGGTCTCCAGCTCCTCCTCGCTGAGGTCCACGAACGTCTTGACGCGGAACCCCTCGTACTCGTCGTAGACGAACACGGGCATGAGATCGCCGATGTCCGGGCGGAGCAGGGTCGCCCGGCCGGGGGCGGGGTCGGCGTCCAGCGGACGGGCTGCGGCGAGGTCGGCGTCGGCCCAGGCGTCGAAGAAAGGGAACCGCTCGGGGTGCCGCTCCTGGGCGACGAGCAGGACGTCGTGTCCCTGCGCCCGCCACGTCTCCACAACTTTGGCCGTATAGACGTTGGAGCCCGACCCTTCGAGAAGCCACCCATGCCAGATGAGGATCCGCATTCCGGACGAAGACTAGCGCGGCGCCTGATGCATCCGCGCGAAGCTCGGGCGGGTTACCCGTCCTCGGGCGCTTCGTCCAGCGTCTCCGGCGGCTTCGCCGCATTCCAGGGGACGCCCGGGAGGATCATGGCGCTGCTCGTGGCCATGGCCACACGCTTCCCGTCGGCGTCCTCGACCTCGGCTGTGGTCACGGCGACGGTCCGCCCCCCGTGCACCACCCTGGCGCGAGCGACGAGGTCCCTGCCGTCCGGCGTGACCGGCCGCAGGAAGTTGACCTTCAGGTCGAGGGTGCCGAAGGACGTGCCCGGAGGGAGGGTCGTGGTGACGGCGGTGTTGATCCCGCCGTCGATGAAGTGCGCGATGATGCCCCCGTAGAACGTCCCGAAGCCCGTGCAGAACCACTCGCTGGCCGGCATCGACCACGTGGACGCGCCTTCGTCGACCTCCAGCAGCCGCCAGCCCGAGAGTCGGCAGACGGGCGGCGTGCCTCGCTCCTCGCTCTTCCAGGATCGGACGAGGTCCAGGCCGGATGTCCTGTCCCATTCCTCCTGAGGGACCACCGTGCCCTCGGAGGGCCGCAGGTAGGGGTCGGGACTGTCGTGGTCGGGAGCCTTGAAGGGCGGCAGCGTGCCCGGCGGCTCCGGAGGGTCGAAGGGGAGCCTGCGCAGGACGCACCGGGAGCTGGCGTGCGCCAGGAGGCGGCCTTCGGCGTCCTCGACCCGCGCATCGGACAGGCCTTGTCGAGAGCCGGCGTGGATGAGCCCCGCTCTCGCCGTCAGCTCCCGGCTCTCGGGGGTCGCCGGGCGGACGAAGTTCATCGTCAGCTCGGACGTGGCCAGGACGGTCCCCTGGGGCAGGCCGCCGTAGACCGCCCCGCCGAGCGCCGCATCCGCCACCACGGCGAGCGCCCCCCCCGGGAAGATGCCGGCCGCCGATCGCCACCACGGGCTCGCGGGCATGGACCACGTCGACGTGGTCGGTCTTGACTCGACCGGCGTGAGCCCGGTGAGGTGATGGATGGGGGGGAGCGGCACCTCGCCCTCGATGAAGGGCCGCATCTGCTCGTGCGGGGGGATCCCGAACAGCCACGGATGCTCCAGGTACGCGTAGCTCCCGCGGACGGGTTCTTCGATGACCACGCTCAGAGGATACTCGCCTCGGTTCGTGAGCCGATTCCTTGGGTCAGCGGAGGCGGACGGGAATCGAACCCGCCAAGCGCGGTTAGGCGCTTCACCGGTTTTGAAGTTCGTGGCCGTTCGTGCTGGCTGGTGCCGCCTCGTGCCGCGCGGTGCCGCTGAGGTGGCGGTTTGCCCGCCCCTTCTACCATTCCGTGCCGCTCTGTACCGGCGAGTTGTGTGCCGTTCGTTTGCATCGTGTTTGCAGGATCTGGGTCGCTCCCCGTTCGTGGGGTCGAGTCTGGTGACCGGGGGCCATACCCGACACCACCATCTCTTCACGCTACGCCCGATCGATCGGGAGGATACCTTCGACGGAGGTTCCTCGACCTGGCTCGCTCGAGATCTCGAGGCTCCCTCCGACCGCGTCGAGACGATCAACCATGCCCTGGACACCGGTGCCGTGCCGCGCCAGACGTGGATCGAACCCGCGGCCGTCGTCGTCGATCCGAAACCGCACGACGCCGTCATCGTCGCTCACGCGGACGGTGACGGCAGTCGCGTCCGCGTACTTCGCGACGTTGTTCAACGCCTCCAGCGTGCAGAAGTAGACGGCCGACTCCACGTCTCGCGGATACCGGCCGACGCCCTCGCCGACGACCGTCACGGGCACGGGAGATCGGCTCGCTTGTGCGTTGAGGGCGGCGACGAGGCCCTGATCGGCGAGCAGCGGGGGATAGATCCCACGTGCGAGGTCCCGCAGGTCCTCGAGGGCGGCGCGAGCGGCGGCCTGCATTCCCTGCACGAGTTCGAGCTCCTCCTGAGTGTCCTTCCCGACCCGCCGCTCGAGGAGGCGCAGCTGTATCTGGAGCGCCACGAGCTGCTGCTGGGCGCCGTCGTGCAGGTTCCGTTCGAGCTTCCGGCGCTCTTCGTCCTGCGCCGCGACGAGGCGCTGGCGCGACGCGCGGAGCTCCTCGATCAGACGGACGTTCCGCAGGACCAGTCCGGCCTGTGACGCCAGGTCCCGGGCGAGCCGTTCCTTAGTTGGATCCATCGGATCGGTCGCCGGCATCGACACGCTGAGCGCGCCGAGCAGCTCACCTCGGTGCCGCACCGCGAACGCCGGGTCGCCTAGCGGCGGAAGGACGTCGCCGTCCAACGCGACCGGGTGCAGTGACCGCTCCTGCGGCCACGAGGCGGCCGGCCGGAGCTCCCCCGAGAGCTCGAGCCACACCGTGGTGGCCTCCCCGCCGGTGCCCTCGCCGAGTACCTGCGCTATCCGGGGGAGCACTTCGTCGGCGGCGTAGGCATCCGCTACTCGTTCGGAAAAGTCCGCCAGCACCTCGTACGGCGTCGCTCGCCGCCCGTACACGACACGGTCCGCGAAGCGCCCGGCACGCTCGCGGATCGGCTGGAACGCCACGGCGAGCACGGCTGCCGCGACGAACCCGAGGGCGGTGTCGAGTCGCGAGCCGACGAGCGCGCCGATCCCGCCGACGATGGCGACGTAGACCGCGCTGATCGTGACGACCGCGACCGTCGCGAGTACCGCCTTGCGGATCACGACGTCGAGATCCCAGAGGCGGTATCGGAGGATCGCGACGCCGCATGCCGCGGGAACGCCGATACCGATCCCGAGGAGCGGCACGATCGACGAAACCACGAGGAACCACGTCGGCTGGGACTCGGGCGCGCCAGCGAGCAGGTACACGAGCACGACGACCGCCAAAGGGACGATCCCGGATGCAACCGCGAACATGAACCACCGCAGCTGCTGGCGCTCCTCGCCGCTCGAGCGCCGGTACCGAACGACGACGCCGGCGACGCCGATCAACAGGATCGCCAATCCGACGATCCACGCGTCCTCCGGGACGTCGGAGGTGGCGACGTTCGTGGGATTCTCGATGAAGAGACTCGAGGTGACCTCCATCCGGGGGATGACCAGGATCTCGGTCACCGTGAAGAGGACGGAGAACGCGACGCCGGCTCTCCCGACCCATCCCCACGCGCGAGAGATCGGCCGACCGCTCGGAAACCAGAGCAGTAGCAGCAGGAACAGCCCGCTCGGAACGACGAGCGAGACCAGCCAGTAACCGAGCCACGCGGCCCACCTCGCAGCGGGGAGGGCTGGGGAGCTCGTAAGGCCCACCATCGCGTAGTGGTTCAACCCTGCGACGAGCCCCTCCACGACGCCGATCCCCAGGAACAGCCAGCCCATCGGGTTGTCGGGCCGCCGCTGCGTGACCAGCACCCCGATCGTCGTGAACGATGCGCCGATCACCAGATCGGTGAGGTACAGCTCGGCGAAGCCGACCCGGGAGGCGGCGGGCACGGTGAGCACGGCTCCACCGACGACGCCCGCGGCGGCGATTCCGGCGAGGACGAGAACGACGGCGCGTCGACGCTCGGAGCGCGGAGCGGCCGGAACGGTCGCATCCATCGTACAGATAATGCCTCATCCCACGTCTCCACATGGAGGGACGCGGATCGGGCGAGTTAGAGCTTGCCGGCGGAATTACATCTGTGCAGTGGCGGAGGCGAAGGTTACAGCGTACGAACACCGGCAGCCCGGGGGATAGAGTGTGGGTGGCTGCCCGTTCATGGGGCCGAGTGTCGTGACGAGCGCCTCTACACCGACTCTACGATTTCTCCACGATCTCTCCACGCCTGCGGTGGCGGCCACCACGTCCATCCGCAGGGCCTCGATCCCCCGACGCTCACCGCCACCGGAGCGGTCGCCTCGAGGTCGGGGTCGAACCGGATGCTCCGGGCTGCGCCTCGGTACCCGCTCCAGAGGCCCATCTAGACATCCCACGGCGCTAACTTGTCAAGCGGCGACCTCGACTGAGCCCGGCCAGGCGACGTCTTCACGGTAGGGCAGCCGGTGCCGCAGGCACCCGTGCAGGATGCCCACCCACCGGTTCGCGAGGGCTCGCAGCGCCTGGCGATGTGTCTTCCCCTTGTTCCTTTGGGCGTCGTAGAGGCGGCGAGCTCCCACCGAGGTAGTGAGCGAGCAGAACGCCCACATGTCGAGGGCGTCGGCGAGGCGACGGTTCCGAGCGAAGCGCGCCAGGGCGACCCTCGAGCGCCCCGAGGCCTTGGTGATCGGGGAGGTGCCCGCGTAGTTCTTCCGGGCCTTAGGATCGGCGTAGCGGGTTCGGTCATCGCCGAACTCCGCGAGGACCCGGGCGCCGAGAACTGGACCGAGTCCGGGAAGACTGCGAAGGATCTCGGCGTCCGGGTGTTCCTCAAAACGCGCTTCCAGCTCCCGCTGGAGCCCCTCGATCTGCTCGTTCATCTCCCCGACGACCCGTACGGTGGCCCGCACGACCTCGCCGTAGGCTCGCGAGAGCACGTCGGGCGCCTCGAGCTGGGTGCTCCGGAGCGCGGTGCGGATCTCCTCGGCACGCCCGCTCACCCCTCGGGTCCGGCCCCCCCGCTTGAGGGCGGCGGCGATCCGTGAGGCGCCGAGCGCGCGGCCCTGCGCCGGCGTGGGGGCCGCCCCCAGCACCGCCAGCGCATCCGGCGAGGCCAGGTCGGTCCCGAAGGCCTCGAGCGCTGCCGGGAAGAACTCTCGGAGGGCGCTCCGCAGGTGGTTCAGGTGCCGCTGGCGCGACCAGATCAGGCTCTGGTGGCCCCTGGCGAGGATCTTCACCCCCTCCGCCAGATCAGAGTCCCCGGCCACCTCGCGGTGCAGGTGCCGGTCGGTGCGGACGAGGTCGGCGAGCACCCGCGCGTCCCCCGGATCGGACTTCGCTCCGGAGACTCGGTGGCGGTCGCGGTAACGGTTCACGGAGAGCGGGTTGATGGCGTGCACCGAGTACCCGGCCGCCACAAGGGCACCGACGAGGAGCCCTCGGTCGAGCTCGATGCCGACGATCACCTCAGAGGGCTCATCGGCGTGGGAGCCGACCACCTCGTGGAGCTTCGCCACTCCGTCGAAGCCTTCCGGCACCCGTCCCTTGGCGAGCACGGACCCGTCCTCATTCACCACGCAGATGTCGTGGTGGGCCTCCGCCCAGTCGATCCCCACGAAGATCACAGGCGCTCCTTCCCCATCTCGGCGTCCTCGAGCCTGGAGGAGTACGCGGCGTCCTAATGGATCAGTGCTCGGTTGGCACGACATCCCACCAGCCGTCGGCTCCTCGCCGCCCGGCGGGGGCACGATCTAGCTTTAGGACTCGGTGGTCCTGGAGCAGGTAGTGCTCACCCGCCGGTGGCTCGGAGAGCAGTCTCACCCTTCGACCGCTCGGAAGCCATTAGGAGCGGGCCCAAGACGACGGAACCGGGAGGTGAGAGAAGGAATTGATACGGAGCGGATAGGCCGGCCCAGCGTACCGGCTTGCCGCGGCATGACCGGGTTCCCGCGAACCTCCCGCCCACCTCCCGCGAACCTCCCACTCGGCGGCTCCCGCCAACCTCCCACCGAAAGCGGCCGACCTCCCACCGAAAGTCTGAATACCTCGGGCCCATCTCGCCTCTTTGGAGGGGTGGAGGCACCCGCCGTCCGACGCAACGGCAGGCCCATGGGACCAGGAGCGGCGACGTGAGGGATGTGAACGTAGGGACGATGGACGACAACAACCAGGGATCGAGGCGAGTGGCTGAGGCACGCCGCAGCCCACGAGGGCGGCGCCCGCCGGGGCGGCCTCAGGGCCGGTCGGACGGAGCAACGCACCGCGCGGAAGGCATCGGGCCGCCAGGCCGAGAGAGGGCTCCTGCGCCCGGGCACCTCAGGAGAGGCCAGCTCGGAGACGACCGGAAGCCGGGATCGGCATCGGCAGCCAACGGTGCCTCCGCACCGCGGATGGCCGAGAGCTCCGATGCCGAGCCAGGCACGGGAGGCACGCCCCGGCGGGACGCGAGCTGGAGTGGGCATGCGGGCAAGCCAGCAGCCGCGCGGGATCGATGCGGAAAGGGGTGATGGGCGCCGGATAACCCAGCACCCCGATTGAGCGTGCCCGGGGAAAGCCGCCGGGGCGCGGGCGGTGGGACCCGTCGGCTCGAGCGGCGGCGCGTAGGCGGCGTGAGCAAAAGGCGGCGGTCCCGCGAAGCCGCAGGTCAGGAGGCCGATCCGGGCACCGTCCGGCCCGAAAGGGGATGGAGTGTGCCCAAATCATGTCCGCAAGCGACAGGAAGACCGACCTCAAGACCGATCTTCGAACGATCTCCTCTGAGATCGACGCGCGCGACGTCGCGATCCTCCGCGCGCTCCTCGAGCACAAGGTCCTCACCACCCACCAGATCCACGTCCTGTTCTTCCGCTCACGCAGACGGTGCCAGCACCGGCTGAGCGAGCTGAAGAACGAGCGGCTCCTCTCTTCGTTCGAGCCCAGACGAGACTTCGGCCAGGGACGCTCCCCCGAGCACCACTTCCTCACGGAACATGGAGTCTCGATCCTCGCGCGCAAGATGGGCGTCGCCCACGGCGATCTCCCGTGGGTCCCGGACGCCGGCTACGAGGACAACCGCAACCTCCGCCACCGGATGGGCGTGAACGCGTTCTTCTGCGCCCTCGCGGAGGCCTCTCGGGCTGTCGAAGGCCACTGCCTGCACCGGTGGGCCCCTGAGCGGAAGGTCCGCACCAGAGCCGGGGAGATCCAGCCCGACGGGTTCGGCCGCTACCTCCACCCGGGCGGCGCGTGCGAGTTCTATCTCGAATACGACCGCGGGACGGAGGGCCCCGCGGCCCTTGCCGGCAAGCTCCGGAGCTACCTGAGGTTCGCGGCGGCGTTGGGCGAGGGCGCCCCCTTCCCGAACGTGTTCGTCGTCGTCCCCAACCCCTCCCGGGAGGGGGACGTGGGGGAGGGTCTCGCCACGGTCCGTCGGAAGCCCGAGGCCAAGGCGGATCTGCCGCTGTTCGTGACCAGCGAGGAGCTCCTGAACGGCCGCGGCGTGCTGGGCGCCGTCTGGCTGGCGATGGACGAAGAGGGCGAGCGACTCGCGCTCCCCGACCTGCCCGCGGTCGACGCCGCGCCCTACGACCGCGGACGATGCCTGGGGCGGTCCTGGACCGACCCCGGCGCCCGCTCCCGCATCTCTGCTCGCTCCGAGACACCGCGCTTTCCGATCGGATCGCCCCGGAGGAGCCGATGAGCCGGCCCTCACCCGAGCGCCGCCCCCGAGGGCGAGAGGACGTCACGGGAAGAGATTACGATGCCCTGCGTGAGGACATCCCGCCCCCGGAGGGAGTCGCCGGGGTGACCATCGAGCCGATGGACGCCGCCGGCGTCCGCCTGCTGGCCGGGGAGCTGCTGGAGGTCCTGGAATGGGCGCGGTGGCGAAGGGAGGAGACCCATGAGTGAGAAGGAAGCCCCACCGCTACGCTTCGCCTGGTACGGACGGCTGTCCACCGACGAGCTCCAGCAACCCGAGCTGGCCTTCCCCACGCAGCGGACGGCGTGCGAGCGCCGCGTCAAGGGCATCGGGCGGATCGTCTGCGAGTTCAGCGACGTGCAATCCGGGCGGTCCCCCGACCGAGTCGGCATCGACGCCCTGCTCTCGGAGGCGGCGGCGGAGCGGCGCCGGTTCGACGCGGTGGTCACCTACAAAGCCGAGCGATTCGCCCGCTCGATGTACCTCTCGCTGCACTACGAGCACGAGCTGAAGCGCATGGGCATCCCCATCTACGTCTCCGACGAATACGGGGAGCCGGGGCGGCCCACGTCGGTGCTAACCCGCCGGATCAAGCAGGCGGTTGGCGAGTGGTACCTGCTGGAGCTGATGGAGGAGTCCAGGCGCGGCATGGAGGAGAACACCCGTCAGGGCTTCAACACCGGCGGGGTCGCCCCCTACGGCTACCGGAAGGTCTACGAGCCCCACCCCAGCAAGACGATGGCGGAGCGGGGGCACCGCAAGGCCCGCCTGGAGCCAGATCCCGAGCAGGCTCCGATCGTCCGGTGGCTCTTCCAGGAGTTCGTCGCCGGGGGGAAGACCATCCGCCACCTCGTCGAGGAGCTCGATGGCCGTGGCGTCCCCTCCGCCCGGGGCAGGGCCTGGAGCCCGGGGACCATCTCGGGGCTCCTGGACAACCCCAAGTACACGGGCTACCAGGTCTGGAACCGCAGGCAGAGGAAGACCGGCGGGAACCGGCCGAACCCCCTCTCCGAGTGGGTGTGGTCGGAGCGGCCCGCCCACGAGGCCCTGATCCCCAAGGAGCTCTGGGAGCGCGCGTGGCGGATGCGCAGGACCCCCGAACGGGACTGGCGCCGCCGGCCGCGGGGCGCGCTGTCCCAGGGCCGCCCGCTGAAGGGCCAGGTCTTCTGCTGCGGGTACCGGATGAGCGCCACCCAGCGGACCCGCAAGAGCGGGAAGGTGCTCGTGCTGTGGCAGTGCCAGAAGTGCAAGGCCTGGCTCCGTGACGACCGCCTCATCGAGCTGGTGGTCGACGTCGTGTGCTCGGAGCTCTTGGACCCCCTGCGGGCGGCGACCATCGAGAAGGAGCTAGAGAAGGCCATCCGGGAGAGGCAGAAGACGACCCTGAAGGACCGGACCCGGCTCGAGCGCAGGATCGTCGAGGTCCACGAGGAGAAGCTCACCAAGCTCAACGGGCTCGGCCACGGGATCGACCCGGCGGTCATCAAGGAGGCGGTCGACCGGCTCTCCGCGGAGGAGGAGCGCCTCCGCACGGAGCTGGAAGGCATCGACGCCGGCCCTCGCGAGCGAGCGCATCTGACCTCCATCTCCCGGCTCAAGGACGTCGGTCCCGAGCTCACCACGGCCCTGCTCCGCGGACCCGACGAGCTGCGTCGGCGCATCTTCCACCGCCTGGTGAAGTGGGTGACCTACCTGAAGGAGAGCCGCACCATCGAGATCGCCCTGGTTCTCCCCCATCCCGACCTACCGCTCAAGCTCGCGGTGCCCGACGATCTTCCGGGAGACCCTGGGGGAGACGTCCTAGATAGACAGTGCCCGGGGTGGGAGTCGAACCCACACGGCCTCTCGGCCATCTCCTTTTAAGGGAGTCGCGTCTACCGTTCCGCCACCCGGGCACGACAAGGATAGCGCCGCGCCGTTCGCCGTAGACTTCCGTGCGTGAAGGCGTGCGCCACCTGCGGCACTCAGAACCCGGAGGAGGCTCGCTTCTGCCAATCGTGCGGGGCACCGATGGTCCCCGCACCCCGCGACTGGGAGCAGCGGAAGACCGTCACGGTCCTCTTCGCAGACGTCACCGGCTCCACCGCGCTGGGCGAGGCGCTCGACCCGGAGTCGCTCCGCCGCGTGATGTCCCGCTTCTTCATGGAGATGAGCTCGATCCTCCAGCGGCACGGCGGCAGCGTGGAGAAGTTCATCGGCGACGCGGTGATGGCCGTCTTCGGCATCCCCGCAGTCCACGAGGACGACGCGCTGCGCGCGGTCAGGGCGTCCGCGGAGATGCGCCAGGTGCTGCGCTCGCTCAACGAGGAACTGGAGCGGGCGCACGGGGTCACGCTGCAGATCCGGACCGGGGTGAACACCGGGACCGTGGTGGTCGGGGACCTCGTCGCCGGCCAGTCCTTCGTCGCCGGCGACGCGGTGAACGTCGCCGCCCGGCTGGAGCAGTCAGCGCCGCCGGGCGAGATCCTCATCGGCGAGGACACCTTCCGCCTGGTCCGGCACGCCGTCACCGCCGAGCCGGTCGAGCCGCTCCGCGTCCGGAACCGCGAGGAGCCGGTCTCGAGCTATCGGCTGGAGGAGGTGCACGATGCGGGGCCGCGCGGCGACTCCCCGCTGAGGTCGCCGATGGTCGGCCGGGTGAGAGACCTGGGCGTGCTCCTCGACCAGGTGGAGGCCCTGGCGCGCGACGGGGAGGCCCACCTGGCGACGATCCTCGGCCCGGCGGGCGTGGGGAAGTCGCGCCTCGTGGAGGAGCTCATCGCGGGACTCGGCGGCCAGATGGCGGCCCTGTCCGGCCGCTGCCTCACCTACGGCGAGGGGATCACCTACTGGCCGGTGAGCGAGGTCGTGCGGGGGGCGCTCGGGATCCGGGGCGAGTCCACGCCGGCCGAGATCCGGAGGCTCCTCGCCGAGCGGCTGCGGGGCAAGGAGCACGCGGACCGGATCGTCGAGGGGGTCGCGCAGATGATGGGCCTCAGCGACGCGGCCGGGAGCCAGGAGCAGATGTTCTGGGGCACGCGCAGGTTCCTCGAGGCCGAGGCCGGCGAGCAGCCTCTCATCGTCGTGTTCGACGACATCCACTGGGGGGAGCCCACCTTCCTCGACTTCGTGGAGTACCTGGCCGACTTCGCCTCCGCGCCGCTCCTTCTGATCTGCATGTCCCGCCTGGACCTCCTCGACGAGCGGCCCGGCTGGGGGACGGGGCGGCGGAACGCGACCACCCTGACCCTCGATCCGCTCACCGACGGTGAGAGCGTGCTCCTGATCCGCAACCTGCTGGGGGTGGAGGACCTCGAGCCCACCACCGGCCGCCACCTGATCGGTGCGTCCGAGGGCAACCCGCTGTTCATCGAGGAGATGCTCCGGATGCTCATCGACGATGGCCTGCTGAAGCGCGGTGACTCGGGCTGGGCGGCCGTGGGAGAGGTCTCGGGGCTCCCGGCGCCTCCCACGATCCAGGCGCTCCTCGCGGCCCGTCTCGAGCGCCTCCAGCCCGAGGAGCTGGCCGTGATCGAGCGCGCCAGCGTGATCGGGAAGACGTTCTCCTGGGGAGCGGTCGCCGCGCTCACGCCCGAGCCGGACCGCGCGGAGGTGGGAGGGCTCCTCCAGGCGCTCGTCCGGAAGGAGCTGATCCTCCCCGAGCCCGACTCGGTGGACGGCGAGGACACGTTCCGCTTCCGCCATCTCATGATCCGCGACGCCGCCTACGAGGCGATCCCCAAGGAGGTCAGGGCCGATCTCCATGAGCTGTTCGCCGGGTGGATGGAGGGGCTCGAGGGAGCCGAGGCGGAGTACGACGAGATCCTCGCCCACCACCTGGAGCGCGCCTACCGATGGCGGACCGAGATCGGACCGATCGACGAGCGGGCGCGGACGCTGGCCGAGCGGGCGGTAGAGCAGCTGGCCTCCTCGGGACGCCGGGCCTTCGCCCGCGGCGACGTGCCCGCCACCGTCGGGCTGCTCCCCCGCGCCCTGGCGCTCCTCCCCGAGGACCATCCCACGCGCCCCGCGCTCCAGGCCGACCTGGGACAGGCCCTGATGGAGCACGGCGAGCTGGAGCGCGCCGACCAGGTGCTGACCGAGGCGGCCCGGACGGCGGCG
>DATKBL010000107.1:0-17219 GCA_035513995.1 Actinomycetota bacterium | reverse complement strand
GCCCGGCCGCGTCGTGGTACTGGACCCGGAGGGGAAGAAGGTCGGCACCTATCGGCTCGAGGGGCCGCTCCAGATCGGGCGAGACTCGACGTGCGAGATCCGGCCTCCCGACACCTACATCTCGCAGGTGCACGCGCGCCTGGCCCCGCGCGGCGACGGCTGGGTGGTCGAGGACATGGGCTCCACCAACGGCACCTACCTCAATCAGCGGAAGGTCCAGGTCCCCACGCGCATCGCCCCGGGGGACCGGATCCGCATCGGGAAGACCGTCCTCGAGGTGCGGAAGTGAAGGTCCGGGTAGGAGCCACGACCGACGTGGGGATCGTCCGCGAGCAGAACGAGGACGCCTACCTCGTCCGGGCCCCGATCTACGCTGTCGCCGACGGCATGGGCGGCCACCAAGGGGGCGAGGTCGCCTCTCGCCTCGCCCTGGAGACCGTCGACCGCAAGAGTCGAGAGGACCACGAGGTGGACCTCCGGAACGCGGTGCGGGACGCCAACCGCGTCGTGCTCGACCGGGCGTCGGGCGACACGAACCTCTCCGGGATGGGGACCACGCTCACCATGCTGCGCGTGGAGGGGCCCCGCGTGCGTCTGGCGCACGTCGGCGACTCGCGCGCCTACCTCCTCCGGGACGGGGAGCTCCGCCAGCTCACCGACGACCACACCCTCGTCAACCGGATGGTGAGGGAGGGAAAGCTCACCGAGGACGAGGCGAGGATCCACCCTCAGCGGAGCATCCTCACCCGGGCGCTCGGCGTGGACGGCGAGCTCGAGGTCGACGTCTTCACCGTCGACCTGGACCCCGGGGACCGCGTCCTCCTCTGCAGCGACGGGCTGACCTCGATCGTCGCCGACGACGAGATCCGGGGGATCTTGATGTCCCATCCCGACCCCCAGGCCGCCTGCGACGAGCTGGTGGCGGCCGCGATCCGGGGAGGCGGACCCGACAACATCACCGTGGTGGTCCTCGACGTCGAGGAGGGGGAGGACGACCCGCCACCGGCCCGGGGCGCGCCCGCGGGGGAGGAGTCGCCGCCCCAGACGGAGACGTCCCCGCCGCGCAAGCGCGGGCCGCTCCGACGCCTCGTGCTGTGGGTGCTGCTGCCCCTCCTCCTCCTGAGCGCGGCCCTGCTGCTGACCCGGGCCTACATCGACACGCAGTGGTTCGTGGGGGTCCACGAGGAGAACGTGGCCCTCTACCGGGGTATCCCCGTCGAGGTCCTCGGGATCGAGCTGTTCACGTTGGTCGAGCGGACCGACCTGCCCGCCGACCGAGCGGCCGAGCTCCAGCCCTACCAGGAGCTCGAGGGCGGCATCACCGCCGACAGCGAGGAGCAGGCCCGCGAGGTGATCGAGCAGATCGAGGAAGACCTGGAGCGAGTCACGGCCCCATGAGCGCCGCCCTCGAGCCCGACGCCCGCGCCCGACGGAACACGGAGCTGGGGCTCCTGATCCTGGCCGTGCTGCTCGCCGTGGGGTCCTACGCGCTGGTCGGCCTGGGGCTGGAGGGGCGCGTGCCCGCGGGGGTGGGAGGCTACGGCCTGCTCCTCGCCGCGGGCTACCTCGGGGCGCACCTCGTGGTCCGGCAGCTCGCTCCGCACGCCGATCCGCTGTTCCTCCCCGCGGCCACCCTCCTGACCGGTCTCGGCTTCGCGGTGATCTGGAGGCTCGATCAGGACCTCGCCGTCGCGCAGACGTCCTGGCTCCTCTTCGGGCTACTCCTCTTCGCCGCGACCCTGTACGTGATCCGCGACCACCGCCAGCTCGACGCCTACACCTACACGATCGGCTTGCTCGGCATCGCCCTCCTCCTCCTCCCGATCCTCCCGGGCATCGGGCAGGAGGTGCGCGGGGCCCGCCTGTGGGTCGACCTGGGGCCGCTCCGGTTCCAGCCGGCGGAGATCGGGAAGGTGCTGATCGTGATCTTCCTCGCCTCGTATCTGAACGCGCGGAAGGAGCTGCTCGCGGTGGCCACCCGGCGACTGGGGCCGATCGCCCTCCCCGAGCCCAAGCACCTGGCCCCGCTCCTCCTCGCCTGGGGCCTTTCGCTGATGATCCTGTTCCTGCAGAAGGACCTCGGCTCCTCGCTGCTGTTCTTCGGGTTATTCGTCGTGATGCTGTGGCTGGCCACCGCGCGCGGCGCGTACCTGCTGCTGGGGCTGCTGCTGTTCGCGGCCGGGAGCTTCCTCGCCTACCAGACCTTCGGGCACGTCCAGGACCGCGTCACGATCTGGCTCAACGCGCTGGATCCGCAGTACCTCCAGGCGGAGTCGTTCCAGGTCGCCCAGTCGCTGTTCGCGCTGGGCACGGGGGGGATCGCGGGGACCGGGCTCGGGCAGGGCCATCCCAATTTCATCCCCGACGCCCATACCGATTTCGTCTTCTCCGCGATCGGCGAGGAGCTGGGCCTGCTCGGCAGCACCGCCGTGCTCATGCTCTTCGTGATCCTCATCGCGCGCGGCTTCCGGGCCGCCGTCGCCCGGAGCGACGCGGACGGGTTCGGCCAGCTGCTTGCCGCCGGGCTCGCGACGGCCCTGGCCCTCCAGAGCTTCGTGATCATCGGCGGCGTCACCCGGCTGATCCCGCTCACGGGGATCACGCTTCCCTTCGTCTCCTACGGCGGGTCGAGCTTGGTCGCGAACTTCGTGCTGCTGGCCCTGCTGATCCGCGTCTCCGCCACGGCCTCGAGGGAGGGCCCCGGATGACGCGCCAGATCCAGGTCCTCGCGACCGCGTTCCTCGTCCTCTTCGGGGCGATCTTCGTGAACCTCAACTACCTCCAGGTGATCGCGGCCGACGACCTCGCGAACCATCCCGCCAACAAGCGGCTCCTGATCGGGGAATACGAGGTCGACCGCGGCGAGATCCTGGCCAGGGACCGGCAGACCGTGCTGGCCAGGTCGCGTGCCACCCAGGGCGACCTGAAGTACCTGCGCCGCTATCCGGAGGGGGAGCTGTACGCGCACACAACTGGGTATCACTCCTTCGTGTTCGGGCGATCGGAGATCGAGCAGAGCTACAACGAGTTCCTCTCGGCGCGGGCGCCGCACCTCTTCCCTCAGCGCCTCGTGGACGACATCCTCGGGCGCGACCGCGAGGGAGCCACGGTGGTGACCACGATCGACCCGGAGCTCCAGCAGGTGGCCACCGACGGGATGGGCTCGTTCCAGGGAGGCGTGGCGGCGATCGATCCCAGGACGGGGGAGGTGCTGGCGCTGGTGGGCGTCCCCTCCTACGACCCGAACCGCCTCTCATCCCACGACGGTCGGCAAGTGCGGAGGGCGTGGGACGAGCTGAACGAGGACCCCGACAAGCCGATGCTGTCCAACGCGAACGACGACGTCTTTCCGCCGGGCTCGACGTTCAAGGTGGTGACGGCCGCGGCCGCGCTCGAGAACGGGCTCGGCCCGGAGTCGACGTGGGACAACCCGCAGAGCCTCGATCTCCCCCAGACCACGAACGACCTCGACAACTTCGGCGGCTCCCACTGCCTGGGCGGGGCAGGGCAGATCACGCTGGCCCAGGCCCTGCAGGTCTCGTGCAACGTGACGTTCGCGCAGGTGGGGCTGGAGGTTGGGGCCGAGGCGCTCGTGGAGCAGGCGCGCCGCTTCGGGTTCTCCGAGGACGTCCCCTTCGACATCCCCTTCGCCGAGGGACAGATCCCCGAGCCGTCGGCCTTCGACCAGGACCTCCCCGGGCTGGCCTTCTCGGCGATCGGCCAGCAGGACGTCCGCACGAACCCCCTCCACATGGCCCTCGTGGCCGGGTCGATCGGGAACGGCGGCGTGATGATGCGGCCTCGACTCGTCGCGGAGATCCGAGACCCCTCGGGAAGAGTCATCGAGCGTTACGAGCCCGAGGAGTACAGTCGGCCGCTCTCCACGGGGAACGCGGGCGCGCTGGCCCAGATGATGCGCGCGGTGGTCGACTCGGGCACCGCGACCGGGGCGCAGATCTCCGGCGTGAGCGTGGCGGGGAAGACCGGGACCGCCCAGACGGTGGAGGGCCAGGCGCCGCACGCCTGGTTCATCGCGTTCGCGCCGGCCGAGCGGCCGACGATCGCGGTGGCCGTGGTGGTCCTGGGCCGCGGTGACCTGGGCAACGAGGCCACCGGAGGAGCCGTCGCCGCCCCGATCGCGAAGGCCGTGATGGAGGCCGCGCTGGAGCGTGGGATATGAGCGCCACCGTGATCCTCGCGGAGCGCTACGAGCTCGAGGAGCGGCTCGGCGCCGGCGGCATGGCCAGCGTCTACAGGGGCACCGACCGCCTGCTCGACCGGACCGTTGCCGTCAAGGTGCTCGACCGCGCGCTGGGCCGCGACCCCGAGTTCGTCGAGCGCTTCCGCAGAGAGGCGCGGGCGGCCGCCGGGCTGAGCCACCCGGGCACGGTGGCCGTCTACGACACCGGAGAGGACGAGGGCCGCCGGTTCATCGTGATGGAACTGATCGAGGGGGAGACGCTGGGCGACCTTTTGGCCCGCGAGGCGCCGCTCGACCCCGGCCGCGCGGCGCTCCTCGGCGCGGAGATCCTCGACGCCCTGTCCGCGGCCCACGACCGAGGCCTGGTGCACCGCGACGTGAAGCCGGGCAACGTCCTCCTGACGCCCGACGGCGAGCCGAAGGTGACCGACTTCGGCATCGCCCGCGCCGCCGCCTCCGAGACGCTGACGATGGGCTCGAGGGTGCTCGGCACCGCGGCGTACCTCGCCCCCGAGCAGGCGCGAGGACGGCGCGTGGACGCCCGCTGCGACCTCTACGCGATGGGGTGCGTCCTCTACGAGATGCTCGCCGGCGCGCCCCCCTTCCGAGGCGAGAGCGTCATCTCGGTGGCGACGAAGCACCTGCACGAGGATCCGCCGCCGCTCCCGGACTCCGTCCCGCCGGCGATCTCCGCCGCCGCGATGCGGGCGCTCCAGAAGGACCCCGACGATCGCTTCCCGGACGCGGGAACGATGGCCGCCGCGCTCCGGGAAGCGGCGGGTGAGGGGGCGGCCGGGGCCGCGACGGTCGGGGCCACCGGGGACACGGCGGTCCTCCACGAGGGGGACCTCCAGACCGAGGCGATCGGCGCGCCGGTCGGGGCGCCTCCCCGCAGATGGCACGTCCCCGCCCTCATCGCCGCGATCGTGCTCGTGCTGATCGCGGGGCTCGTCCTCGCCTTCGGCTCCGACGACCCGATCCGGGAGGGGCGACGGGACGCGCGGAACCAGGGCGGCGGAGCGGCGGCGGGTCCCTCCCCCGAGCCCACGGCCGAGTCGCCGTCGCCGGAAGACGTCGCCCAGGTCCTGACGCCCCAGGAGGCGTTCACCGCGCTCGTCGACGAGGTCGGCGAGGGTCTCACCCAGGGGGAGATCGACGAGAAGGTGGCGAACGACATCGTGAAGAAGGCCGAGGAGGCCATCCGCGCCTACGACGAGGGCGACCTGGAGAAGGCGCTCACGAAGGTGGGCGACGCCAGGAACGCCCTCTTCAAGGGCGCCGAGCGAGACCGGGTCGCGCCCGAGAGGGCGGCCCGGGTCGACCAGGCCATCCTCGGCCTCGAGGCGGCGATCGAGGCCCGCCCGCCCCGCGAGCCCGAGGAGGAAGAGGACGACGAGGACGACGACGATGAGGACGACGAGGACGGCTCCCGTGGCGGGGGCCCGGACGGCGAGGGGCCTCCCGGGCACAACGACGACTCCGACTGACCGCGGATGGTCACCGTGGGCGCCTCGACCCGATAGAGTTTGAGCCGATGGCGAAGCAGCGCGTCCTCGGCAACCGCTACGAGATCCAGGAGGTCCTCGGCGAAGGCGGCATGGCCAAGGTGTTCCTCGGGACCGACCGGGTCCTGGGGCGCACCGTGGCCGTCAAGGTGCTCTCCCCCCAGTACGCGGAGGACCAGCAGTTCGTGGCCCGGTTCCGCCGGGAAGCCCAGGCCGCCGCGGCGCTGAACCATCCCAACATCGTGTCCGTCTTCGACACCGGGTCGAACGGCAACGTCCACTACATCGTCATGGAGTACGTCGAGGGGAAGACGCTTCAGGAGGTCCTCCGGGAGGAGAGCAGCCTCACTTCGGAGCGGGGGATCGAGATCGGCGAGGCGGTGGCGAGGGCGCTCTCCGCCGCCCACGACAAGGGGCTCGTCCACCGCGACATCAAGCCGGGGAACATCATGATCACCCGCGAGGGCCAGGTGAAGGTGATGGACTTCGGCATCGCCCGCGCCACCACCTCCGACACGGTGACCCAGACCGCCGCCGTGCTGGGGACGGCCGCGTACCTCTCGCCCGAGCAGGCGCAGGGCGAAACGGTGGACGGGCGCTCCGACATCTACTCCCTCGGGGTCGTGCTATACGAGATGCTCACAGGGCGCCAGCCCTTCATGGGCGAGAGCCCCGTCTCCATCGCCTATCGCCACGTCACCGAGGATCCCATCCCTCCCTCGCGGATCAACCCCGACGTCCCCGAGGCCCTCGACGCGATCGTGATGAAGGCGATGGCCAAGTCCCCCGACGAGCGCTACCAGACGGCCCAGGAGCTGATCGACGACCTCCGCCGGGCCGCCGAGGGGATGCCGGTCGCCGCGGCCGCGGTCCTCCCGGGGGACACCACGCAGGTGATCGACCGCGGCTCCCACACCCAGGTGCTCACCGGCCCCATCCCCGAGGAGATGGAGGAGGAGGAAGGGCGCCGGGTCGGCATGATCGTTCTCTGGACCCTCCTCATCCTGGCGATCCTCGGCCTGGCCTCTTTCTTCCTCGTGCGGGCCCTGATGAGCGAGACCGAGCCCGTCGTCGTGCCCAACGTCGTGGGCTTCAACCGGGCGGCGGCGGTCCAGACGCTCGAGGCCGAGGGCTTCGAGGTCGAGGTGCAGCGGCGGGTCAGGGACGACGTCCCCGCCGACGAGGTCTTCCGCCAGGACCCTGAGGCCGGCACCGAGGCGGACGAAGGGTCGCTCGTCACGATCCTCGTGAGCCGGGGGGCGCGCCTGGTGGAGGTCCCGAGCGTGGTGGGCCTCTCCCAGGAGGAGGCCCAGCAGGCGATCGAGGACGCCGACCTGGTGGTGGGGTTCGTCGGCCAGGAGTCGAGCGACGAGGAGCCCGGGACGGTCATCTCCCAGGATCCCCAGGCCGAGGAGGAGGTGGAGGAGGGCTCGCCGGTCAACATCGTGGTGTCGAGCGGCCCGGAGACGGTGGCCGTCCCCAACGTGGTCTGCGACCCGGCCGACGACGCCCGGGCCGAGATCGAGGGTCGGGAGCTCGTCTATCAGGAGGAGGGCGACGAGTTCTCGGCCAGCTGCGAGGCCGGCACGGTGGCCCGCCAGGATCCCGAGGGCGGCACCGAGGTTGCGCCGGGCTCCACGGTCCGCGTGTGGATCTCGCTCGGCCCCTCGCCGGAGGCGAGCCCCTCGCCGCCGGACGAAGATGAAGATGACTGACCCGATCCTCCCCTGGGTCCACGAGGAGATCTTCACCGACGAGGAGCGCGAGCGTCTCGCCCCCTACTTCACGAACCTGGAGGGCCCCGTGTTCGCCCTCGTCAACCTCCCCGAGGTGACGAAGGGCGCGCTGTTCGCCCGATACTCCCGCTCGGCCAAGTCGGTACGGCGGCTGTTCCTCGACGAGTTCGTCGAGGAGGCGGACTCGCAGCGGGGGCGGGACGAGGCGGGCATCGAGCGGGCCGAGCAGCTCTACGATCGGGTCTTCTTCGAGTACGGGGACGACTCGGTGGCCCAGCTCGGCGGGGTGCACCTCGCCTGCGAGCAGTCCTCGCAGATCCTGGCCAAGGTGCTCGAGTGGGGGCGCCTGGCAGCCTACCTGGAGCAGTCCACCCGCTACGTGCCCTACGACGACCGCCCGGGTGGCCGCTTCCGCTACGCGGTGCCGCCCGAGGCCGAAGACGCCGGGCTGGCGGCGCGCTTCGTCGAGGTGCTCGACCGCGCCTTCGAGACCTACGCGCGATGGCTGGAGCCGATGCAGGACCTCTACCGCGCGCGGCATCCCCAGGAGCAGGGCGACCCCGACTTCGTCTACCGCGCCACGATCCGGGCCAAGGCCTGCGACACGCTGCGCGGGCTCCTGCCGGCCGCGACCCGCACCAACGTGGGGATCTACGCCACCGGCCAGGCCTACGAGCAGCTCCTGCTCCGGATGCGCGCGCACCCCTACTCGGAGGTGCGCGCGTACGCCGACCTCATGCTGGCCGAGCTGCGCAAGGTGATCCCGGCCTTCCTCCGCCGGGTGGACCTCCCCGACCGCGGTGACGCGTGGTCGGCCTACCTCGCGAGCACTCGCGAGGAGACCGCCAAGATCGCCGGCGAGCTGACCGGCGACCTCGAGCTCCCACCGCGACCCGAGGTGACCCTCACCGACTTTGACCCCAACGGCGAGGTCAAGGTCGTGGCCGCCGCGCTCTACGCGCCGACCGACCTCCCCGACGACCTCCTGCTGGAGCGGGTCCGGGCGATGTCCCCGCAGCAGCGCGAGCAGGTCCTCTCCGCCTACGTCGGCGAGCGGTCGAACCGCCGCCACAAGCCGGGCCGGGCCTTCGAGCGGACCGGCTACCGCTTCGACGTCCTGTGCGACTACGGGGCGTTCCGCGACCTTCAGCGGCATCGGATGCTCACGATCGAGTGGCAGGAGCTGACCATCGAGCACGGCTTCGACCGGCCGGGCGACGTGGACGTGGCGGGCGCCGGGGCCGACTGGGATCGCGTCATGGAGGAGTCGGCCGCGCTCGAGGCCGAGCTGCGGACGGCCGGCGTGGGCGGCGTCGCGCAGTACGCCGTCGCCATGGCCTACCGGATCCGCTTCGTGATGCAGATGAACGCGCGGGAGGCGACGCATCTGATCGAGCTGCGCTCGTCGCCCCAGGGCCACCCCGCCTACCGCCGGGTCGCCCACGAGATGCATCGGCTGATCCGGGACGAGGCCGGCCACCGGGGGATCGCCGGGGCGATGAGCCATCTCGACCTCTCGGAGGTCGACCTGGAGCGCCTGGAGGCCGAGCGACGCAGCGAGTCGCGGCGCCGGCGCGGCGCGTGACGCGTCAGGTCTGGCTCTTCATCGGCCTCGGGACGCTCGCCCTGGCGTCGCTGCTGACCTCGATCGGGACGTGGATGCTGCTCTGGGACCAGCGGAGGTCCCGGCGCGACTACGACCCTTCCTGAGCCGAGGCCCTCTCCTTCTCCTCCTCGACCAGCACGCGCCTGAGCACCTTGCCCACCATCGTCTCGGGGAGCTCATCCCGGAACTCCACGTGCTTCGGCGCGCGGTAGCCGGTGAGCCCCTGCTCGGGGTCTTTGGCGAACTCCTTGATCTCGTCCTCGGTCGCCTCCTGGCCCGCCTTCAGGACGACGAAGGCCTTCACCGCCTCGCCGGTCTGCTCGTCGGGGATGCCCACGACCGAGACCTTCTCGATCTTCACGTGGCGGTAGAGAACCTGCTCCACGTCGGTCGGGTAGACGTTGAACCCGCTGACGATGATCATGTCCTTCTTCCGGTCGACGATCCGGAAGTAGCCGTCGGGGTCCATCTTCGCGATGTCGCCGGTGTGGAGCCATCGGATCCCGTCCCGGTGGACGCGGATCATGTCCTCGGTCTCCTCGGGCCTGTTCCAGTAGCCCTTCATGACCTGCGGCCCCGCGATGCACAGCTCGCCCTCGCGATCCTCACCCGCGATCTCCTTGTCGGGGTCGTCGATGTCCACGAGCTTGCAGTCGGTGTCGGGGATCGGGAGGCCGATCGTCCCGAACCGCCGCTTGTCGTCGAGCGGGTTGATGTGGGTCACCGGGCTGGTCTCCGTCAGCCCGTACCCCTCGACGAGCCGCCCTCCCGTGATCGCCTCGAACTTCTCCGCGACCACCACCGGCAACGGCGCCGCGCCCGAGAAGCACGAGCGGATCGACGACAGGTCGTGCTCCGCCGTCTCCGGTGACTCGTTGATCGCGATGAAGATCCGGGGAACCCCGGGGAAGAGCGTGGGCCGCTCCTTCTCCACGGCCTTGAGGGCCATGTCGAGCTCGAAGCGCGGCAGGAGGATCAGCTTCAGGCCTTTGTAGACGCCCACGCCCATGATCGCGCCCAGGCCGTAGGAGTGGAAGAAGGGGAGGATCGCCATGATCCCCTCCTCGCCCTCCTCGATCCCCGTGAACCACGCCGCGGTCTGGGCCGCGTTGCTCGTCAGGTTGAAGTGGGTGAGCATCGCGCCCTTCGAGAGGCCGGTGGTGCCGCCCGTGTAGACGAGCGCCGCGACGTCCTCCTTGGGGCTGACCTCGGCCGGGGGGACGTCGGGGTGGCGGCCCTTCATCAGGTCGGCCCACCAGGTCACGTCGGCGTCCGAGGGGACCGGCGGCCAGCGCCGGCCCTCGTGCTTCGCCTCCCTCTTCTGCTTCAGCGGGGCGAGCTTGTTGATCGGGAACCCGAGGTAGTCGCCGACCTTCCCCACGATGACCTTTCGGAGGCCGACATCACCCTGCACCGCCTCCACAAGCGGGTACAGAAGGTCCAAGGTGATGAGGATCTCGACGCCCGCATCGCGCAGCTGGTGGGCCAGCTCGCGCTTCGTGTACAGCGGGTTGTTGCCCACGGTGACCGCGCCGAGACGCTGGAGCGCGAAGTGCGCGACGACGAAGTGGGGGGAGTTGGGCAAGAGGAGGCCGACCCGGTCGCCCTTCTTCACCCCCAGCGCGGCCAGCGCGCGGGACATCTGCTCGACCTCGTCCATGAGCTGCCGGTAGGTGAGCGACCTCGCCATCGGGGCGACGGGGAAGGCGACGGCCGGGCTGTCGGGGAACCGCTGGACGGTCCTCTCGAGCATCTGGAAGGCCGACATCTCCGGGAAGGGCGCCAGCGACGAAGGTACGCCCTCCGGATAGTTGTCGAGCCACGGACGAGGGCGCTCTGTCCGGTTGTCTGCCATGGGCCGTGCACCTCCTGATCGGGGAGATCCCCATTATTCCCCAGCACGCTCTCCTCGGGCCAGCGGCGCTCTTGCCGGGGCGGCGCGGGCGGCCCTAGGGTGAGGCGCGTGGACGACTGGGTCGAGGCACTGCGAGAGGCCGCCCGCGCCGCCCTCCCGCCCGTCGAGGGGACGGTGCGGCTCCCGGGGCTCCACGCCCCGGTCGAGGTGCGTCGCGACCCCTGGGGGGTCCCTCACATCTACGCGGAGCACCTCACCGACCTCTGGACCGCCCAGTCCTACGTGATGGCCTCCGAGCGGCTCTTCCAGATGGAGATGGCCTACCGCCTCGGGCTCGGCCGCCTCTCGGAGCTGTACGGGGAGCTCACGCTCTCGATGGATCGGTTCGTCCGGACGGTCGGGTGGAACCGCGCGGCGGCCCGGCACGCCGAGGCCTGGGACGACCTCTCTCGGGAGATGTCGGCCGCCTCGGCAGCGGGGGCCCTGGCTTGGCTCGAGGCGATGCCCGCCAGGCCCGTCGAGTACCTGGTGCTCGAGACCGATCCGTGGCTCCCGGGCCCCGAGGAGGCCGCGCTCGCCGGCGCGGGCGCGGCGGTCTTCATGGCCTGGTCGCTGTCCCGGGCCTGGGACAACGACCTCCTCCGGGCCGAGATCGCCGAGCGGTTCGGGGTCGAGGCGATGCGCGCGCTCTTCCCCGTCATCGCTCCCGAGCCCGAGGCCGTGCGCCCCGCCAAGGACGCGGACGACCCCCGGCTGGCGATGCTCCGTGGCGCCATCCTCTCGCCGTCCGGTGAGGGGTCGAACGCGTGGGTCGTGGCGGGGTCGCGCACGACGAACGGGGCGCCGCTGCTGGCGAACGATCCCCATCTCGTCGTCCAGGCGCCGTCGGCCTGGTTCGAGGCGCACCTCGTCGGCCCGGGCCTCGACGTGGCGGGGGTCACGTTCCCGTTCACGCCCGGGATCGTGATCGGCCACAACGACCGCATCGCCTGGGGCTTCACGAACGGCGAGGGCGACGTCCAGGACCTCTACCTCGAGCGGATCTCCGAGGACGGCACCTCGGCGGAGCACCTCGGCGCGTGGGAGTCGCTGACCGTCCACCGAGAGGAGATCGTCGTCCGGGGGCGCGAGGAGCCCGAGGTGCTGGAGGTCCGGGAGACACGGCACGGCCCGCTCCTCCGCTCCTACATGATCGGCATCGCCGGCCCGAGGGTCGTCGAGGGCGGCATCCGGCGAACCTACGCGCTCCGGTGGGTGGGCGCCGACGGCGTGATCGAGCCCTCCACCGTCCATCGGCTCGACACCTCGGGCTCCTGGGAGGAGTTCCGCGCCGCCGTCGCCGGTTGGCACTGCCCCGGCCAGAACATGGTCTACGCCGACGTCGAAGGGAACATCGGCTACCAGCTCACCGGCCGGTACCCCGCGCGACGCGCCGGCGACGGCAGCCTGCCGGCGCCCGGGTGGACCGACGACCACGAATGGGACGGCTGGATCCCGTTCGACGAGCTCCCCCGCGCCCTCAATCCGGAGTCGGGGTTCCTCGTGACCGCCAACAACCGGCCGGACGGCGAGGGTGCCTGGCATCTGGGAAGCGACTTCCTCCCCCCTTTCCGCGCGCGCCGGATCGTGCAGATGCTCACTGCTCGGCCCCTCCACGATCGCGAGAGCTTCGCGGCGATGCAGACCGACACTCGCTCGCTGCTGGCCCCCGAGATCCTGGGGCACCTGCTCTCGATCGAGCCGAAGAACGACCGACAGGAGGAGGCGCTGGAGATGATGGCGGGCTGGGACCACGACCTCGGGGCCGACTCGGCCCCGGCCGCGATCTACGAGGCGTGGTGCACCCACCTGGCCACCCGCATGCTCCGGCCGGTGCTGGGGGAGGCGCTGTTCGAGCACTACTTCTCGCGGCGCCAGTGGACCAACGGCTTCCAGTACCGGGCCCTCCCCGAGCTGCTCGCCTACCCCACGGCCCGCTGGTTCGGGGAGGACGGTGTGGAGGCGCGAGACGAGATGGCCCGCGCGGCGCTCGACGAGGCTCTCGACGAGCTCGGCGGCAGGCTGGGCGATCCGATGTCGGCCTGGCACTGGGGGGCGGTGCACCGGGCTCGCTTCGCGGGGCGTCTCGCCGCCGCGCCCGGCCTGGGCGAGCTCTTCACGGTGGGCGAGGTCGAGCTCGGAGGCGACGAGCAGACCGTCGCTCAGGCGCTGTTCGAGCCCGGGGTCCCCTACGACGTGGTGGTGGTCCCGAGCTGGCGCCAGATCGTGGACCTGGGCGACCTCGACGCCTCGGTGGGCGTGCTCACGCTCGGCCAGTCGGCGAACCCCGAGAGCCCCCACTACCGCGACCAGCTCGCCCTGTGGGCCAGCGGGAAGCATCACCCGATGCCGTTCACGCGAGCGGCGGTGGAGCGGGAGACGAGCACGGTCCTGCGCCTGGAGACCTAGCCCTCGTCCAGCACGATCCGGATCCGCTTGAAGGCCTTGCCCTTGCTCTCGGTCTTGTTCACGACCACGCGACCCACTTCGCCCGTCGACCGGACGTGCGTGCCGCCGTCGGCCTGACGGTCGATCCCCTCGATGTCGATCACGCGGATCGGATCCACCGAGTCGGGGACCAGGTTGACCTTGGTCCGGATCAGCTCGGGGTCGGCGAGCGCCTCGTCCCGCGGGAGGAACCGCACGTGCACCGGGCGATCCTCGGCCAGCGCCGCGTTCAGCTTCCCCTCGACCTCGCGGCCGAACTCTCCGCTCATCTCATCGAGCTCGAAGTCCATGCGGGCGGTCCCGACGTCCATGTTGCCGCCGGTCACCTTGGCGTCGTAGTCGCGCCAGATCACGCCCGAAAGCGCATGGAGGGCCGTATGGGTGCGCATCAGGGTGTGGCGCCGGTCCCAGTCGATCGCCGCCGTCACGACGGTGCCCACGGGGGGCGGCTGTTCCTCGACGACGTGCAGGACGCGGCCGTCCCGCCGGACCGTGTCCGCGACGCGGACCTCTCCTCCCTCCCACCGGAGGGACCCCGTGTCGCCGGGCTGCCCGCCTCCCCGCGGATAGAAAACCGTGCGATCGAGGACAACCCCCTCCTCGCCGGACTCCACGACCGTCGCCTCCGTCTCCCGGGCGTAGGCGTCGTTGGCCGCGATCTCCTCGGTCATGGGCGGAAGGCTAGAACATCCCCCCGCCGGGGACGAGGCGATCGACCTCGAGCAGATAGAAGAGGGCGAAGACGATGGTCACCACGACGAGCGCCAGCGCCAGCCAGTAGAGCACCGCGAGAACGGGGTTGCGGGGGCTGCGGCGCCGGAGGAACCCGATCATCAGGCCGCCTCCGCGTCCGGCGGCGCTCGGACCTGGAGCGCCCGGACGATCAGCCGTCTCGCGGCCGAGAACTTGGGCTCACAGGTGGTCAGCGTCAGGCCCGGGCGCCCCGTCGGGTCGAGCACCTCGGCCTGGCTCGGGAGGACCACGCGCTTCCATCGCACCTCGTAGACGAACTCGCCCTCGCTCGTCCTGAGAAAGATCTCGTCGCCGACGCGCAGCTCGTCGAGCGACCAGAAGGGCTTCCCGTAGGTCGTCCGATGCCCGGCGATCCCCACGTTCCCCCTCTCTCCGGGCAGCGGGGTCGTCGGGTAGTGCCCGGGTCCCTTCTTCAGGTCCTCCAAGCCCACGCCCTCCACCACGACCGCGTCCAGCTCGATCCGGGGGATCCGGAGGATCGCCAGCCCACGGCCGGCGATCGGCCGGGGCTGGCCCTCGGGATCCGTCGACCGGAACTGGCGGGCGAGATCGTCGCGCAGGGTGGCTTGGTGGCGGGCGGTGATGAGGTCGGTCACGAAGAGCTCGTAGACGACGAACAGGGCCACAAGTACCCCCGCGGTGATCAGCGTCCAGCCCGCCCCTCGGACGATGCGCGAACCGATCCCGCCGCGACGCGAGTCGGCTCGGGGCGAGCTCGGGAGGGTCTCGACGCTCATGCGACCGGCGCCGCCTGGGCCAGGTCTCTCACGCCGCGACCCACCGGCACCACGACCGGCCCTTGCTCGACGCTCAACCCGAGGCCATACGCGCTTACGGCGTCGAGCAGGCGGCCCATCCCGGGGCTCTCCCCGAGGGAGGCCTCCAACCCACCCGGATCGCCGATCGCGCGGATCTCGTAGGGCGGGCTGTGCACGACCCCGTGGAGCAGGAGCGTGTTGCCGGCGCACCGCACCGCGGACAGGCTCGACAGCCGCTCACCGTTGATCGCGACCGCCTCCGCGCCCGCCGCCCACAGGGCGTTCACGACGGTCTGGATGTCGCGCTCGTGGACGATCAGGTCGTTGGGGTTCCCCGTCGCGGAGCGGGAGGCGGAGGAGTCCTCGAGCACGACCGTGATGCCCGGGCCGCGGAGCGGCGCGGCGCCCGCGGCCACCGCCAGCCGCTCGGCCTCGGCCCGAAGCTCCCCGATCTCGGCCCCGACCTCCCCGCTCCCCAGCTCCCGGACCCGCTCCTCGAGGCCGCGGACCTCCTCGCGCAACTCCCGGACCCGCGCGTCCTGCTGGCCGATGAGGTCCACCATCTCGAGGCGGGAGGACTCCCGCCCGGGGACGGTATGGGGCTGCGCGGCGGCCAGCACTGCGAGGAACCCGAGGATCGCTGCGGCCAGGGGCATCGCCATGCGGGAGCCGGGTCGGTCCATGCGGCTATGATAGGTGGCGTCCCCACGGAAAGGAGCGGGGTGCCGAAGTCGAAGTCGAAGCGCCACCGGTACCAGCCCCCCAAGCCCCCCAAGCCCAAGCCGAGCCCCACCTGGTTCGGGGTCCTCGTCCTGGCGCTCCTCTTCTCCGGCGTGATCATGATCGTCCTGAACTACCTGGGGTTCCTGCTCCCCGGGTCGCCCAACAACACCTACCTATGGGTGGGCCTCGGGCTCATCGCCGTCGGCTTCGCCCTGGCCACACAGTGGCGCTGACCTGCGCGTTCGCCCGTCCCGGCGGCGTTTTCCACAGTCATTCTCCACATTGTGGAACGAATCACACCGGCGTGATTCACCCCTTCTGATGCCCGTCTACGAGTTCCGCTGCGAGGACTGCGGGGTCGACCTGGAGGTCGTGCGCCCGATGGGTCGCACCGAGCCGCCAGAGGCGTGCCCTTCCTGCGGAGGCTCGCGCCTGCGGCGGCGCTGGAGCCGCGTCGGTGTGCGCTTCGAGGGCTGGGGGTTCTCACGGACCGACGCCCTCCTCCCCGAGGACCGCCGCGCGCGACGCGACTATCGTGAGCTGAAGCGGAAGGCCGAGGAGATCGCGGAGTCCTAGCTCAAGCGGGCCGGGCGCTGCTCGACCCGCATCGTCTCACCGCAGTGCCGTGGCACCTGGAGCTCCCCCAGCTTCTCGACGCGGAACTCCGTGCCGCACTCCCCGCACACGAAGTAGACGTCCAGCGGGCCGACGTCCTCGAGCGGGGCGTCGCGGGCGGCGTCGCGGTTCCGGCCGATCGCCGAGAGGACCCAGATGCCGAACCCGGCGATGGCGAGGGCCAGGACGATGGCGAAGAGCAGCCGCACGGCCCCAGTCAACCACAGGGGGCGTCAGAGACGCTCGAGGATCGTCGCGTTGGAGAGACCGCCGCCCTCGCACATCACCTGGAGCCCGTACCGGCCCTCCCGCCGCTCGAGCTCGTGGAGCAGGCTCGTCATCAGGCGGCCGCCCGAGGCGCCGAGCGGGTGGCCGAGCGCGATCGCCCCCCCGTTGGGGTTGACGTGGGCCTCGAACCAGTCGTCGGCGATCTCCAGCTCCTGCTTCCACGCCAGGACCACCGAGGCGAACGCCTCGTTGATCTCGAGGACGTCGATGTCCTCGAGCGAGAGCCCCGCTGCCGCCAGGACCTTCCGTGTGGCCTCGATCGGGCCCGTCAGCATCGTGATCGGGTCGACCCCCGAGAGCGCGAACGCACGGAAGCGCGCGCGGGGGCGCAGGCCGAGCTCCTCGGCCTTCTCGCGCGAGGCCACCACGAGCGCCGTGGCGCCGTCGGAGATCTGGGAGGAGTTGGCCGCGGTCACCACGCCGTCGTCCTTGAAAGGCGTGGGCAGCGTGGCCATCTTCTCCAGGTCCAGCTCGAAGCGGACCCCCTCGTCGTGCTCGAACAGCTCGGTCTCGCCCGACTCGGTGGCGACCTCGACCGGGTGGATCTCGCGCTGGAACCGCCCGTCCTTGATCGCCTTGGCGGCCAGCTCGTGGCTGCGGGCGCTGAACTCGTCGAGCCGAATCCGAGAGAGCCCCCACCGCTCCGCGATGATCTCAGCCGAGATTCCCTGCGGGACAAGGCGTCCGTCGTA
>DATKBL010000106.1:0-6487 GCA_035513995.1 Actinomycetota bacterium | reverse complement strand
GCGGCTGCTCGGGAGGCCGTCATTGCCGGTGGCCCTGCCGCTGGCCGCCCCGGTCGGCTCGCTGCTCCGCAGGTTCGGGCTCGTCGACTTCTCCACCGAGCAGCTCCGCCTGCTGGTCTACGGCCGCGTCGCCGACAACACTCGCATCGCCTCGGAGATGGGCTTCCGCCCGGCGCGCACCACGCGCGAGGCGCTGCTCGACTTCGCCGAGGGCGAGCACCTCGGTCGCCTGTATAGCCCCGAGCAGGTCGGGGAGTGGGAGCGCGAGGCGCGGGCGTTCCTCCGGCGGAAGGCGCAGGAACGCTTCGAGAAGGCGAGGACGACCTGATGGGCGAGGTCGTCCCCATCCCGGTCCGCGAGCCTGGCCGCTGCACGGCTACCACGAGGAGCGGAGCCCGCTGCCGCAACCGGGCTGTGGACGTCTCGGGGATGTGCCGGGTCCACGGGGGCGGCGTGGTCGAGCCCTCGCCGGGCCCCTCGACCGACGAGATCGACGAGCTGCTGGCGTTCCTGCGTCGCCGAGTCACGGGCGAGTACGAGGTGGACGAGTTCGGCTTCGACCCCGAGCTGACCGAGACGATCCTGGCGCCGCTGGCACGCCTCTTCCACAAGAGGTACTTCCGTGTGGAGTGGCGGGGGCTGGAGCACATCCCTCGGGACGGGGCGGCCCTCCTGGTCTCGAACCACGCCGGCACGATCCCCATGGACGCCGTGATCATGAAGTTCGGCCTCCTGGATCAGGTGGAGCGTCACGTGCGGCTGCTCGCGGCCGACCTCGTGTTCCGGCTGCCGTTCGTCGGGGAGCTGGCGCGGAAGTCCGGCAACACGCTGGCGTGCGACGAGGACGCGCTCCGGCTGCTCGAGCGGGGCGAGCTGCTCGGCGTCTTCCCGGAGGGGTACAAGGGCGTCGGAAAGCTCTTCAAGGATCGGTACAAGCTGCAGCGGTTCGGCCGCGGCGGGTTCATCGAGCTGGGGCTGCGCGCGGGGGCGCCGATCGTCCCCGTCGCGATCGTGGGAAGCGAGGAGATCTACCCGCTGATCTCGCACGCCAGGCCGCTGGCCCGGATGCTCAAGCTGCCCTACTTCCCGGTGACGCCGCTCTTCCCGTGGCTGGGGCCGCTCGGGATGCTGCCTCTGCCCACGAAGTGGACGATCGAGTTCCGCCCGCCGATCGCCACCGACGGGCTCGGCGAGGAGGCCTGGCAGGACTCGCTGCTGGTGTTCGAGATGACCGACCGCGTCCGCGACGAGATCCAGCAGACCCTGAACCGGAATCTCGGCGCCCGCCGCTCCCTGTTCCTCTGAGGCTCCGGAGAAACGGCGCTGCTAGATCACGGCGGCGATGGCGTCGAGGAGGCGGTCGACGTTCTTCATCTTCGCTCCCTCGCCCATCAGGCCGACGCGCCACATCCGGCCCCGATACTCGCCGAGGCCGCCGGCGATCTCGATGCCGTGCTCCTCGATCAGCCGCTTCCGCGCGCCGGCGTCGTCCACGCCCTCGGGGATCAGCATCGACGTGACCTGGGGCAGCCGGTACTCGGCGGGCGCAAACAGCTCGAAGCCGAGCTCCTGCACCCGCTCCTGGAACGCCCGCCCGACCTCCTCGTGGCGCTGCCACCGCGCCTCCAGCCCCTCCTCGAGGACCATCTTCAGCCCCTCGAGCAGCCCGTAGATCATGTTGACCGGCGCCGTGTGGTGGTAGCGGCGATCGGCCGACCCCACGTACTGGCGCACCCCCATCACGTCGAGGTACCACGACTGCACGGGGGTCGTCCTCGACTCCACCGCGGCCAGCGCCTTGGCCGAGTACGAGATCGGGGCCAGGCCGGGGGGCACCGACAAGCACTTCTGGCTGCCGGCGAAGCAGATGTCGATCCCCAGGCGGTCCACCTCGACCGGCAGCCCTCCCAGCGAGGCCACCGTGTCCACGACGAAGAGCACGTCGCGCTCCCGGCACATCGCGGCGACCTCCTCGAGAGGCTGGCGGACGCCGGTGGAGGTCTCCGCGTGGACGATGGCGAGCACCTTCGTCTGGGGGTGCTGCTTGAGCGCCGTCTCGAGGTCCTCGAACGCCACGGGACGGCCCCAGGGTGCCTCGACGCGGACCAGCTCGGCGCCGGTCCTCCGGGTCATCTCGGCCATGCGCTCGGCGAAGAACCCGGCCACGCCCACGACCGCGGTGTCGCCGGGCTCGAGCAGGTTCACGACGGCGGCCTCCATGCCCGCGCTCCCGCTCCCCGAGACCGCGAAGGCCAGGTTCTCGGTGCGGAACACCTCCCGCAGGAGGTCGCCCACCTCGTCGAGGATCTCGAGGAAGTCGGGGTCGAGGTGGCCGAGGGTGGGGCGGGCCAGCGCCTGGAGGACGCGGGGGTGCACGGGGGACGGGCCGGGCCCGAGCGGCAGTCGAGGCTCGGCGGTCATCGCTCTTCCTCCTCGGTCGGCGTCGGGGCGGGGGCCGGCCCCCGCGACACGTCGACGGCGATGACCACTGCGAGGACGACCACCATCGCCATCAGCACGATCAGCGTCACGAGCGTGAACCGGCGCACCGGGCCGATGGTAGCAAGCGGGTCCGGCTCAAGCCTCCTGGTCCTCCGCGCGGACGGCGAGCGCGGCGGCGGCCACCTCGCGGGCCAGCGCCTCGACACCGGCGACCTTCGAGACGCAGGCGCGCACCCCGGCCTCGTAGGCGCGCTGCTCGTCGTCCTTGGTGAGGTACGCGGAGTACATGACGATGGCCCGGTCCGCGTCCTGCTCGAGCAGCCAGCCTGTGGTGGTGATGCCGTCGACGTCGGGCATCCGGAAGTCGAGCACCACAACGTCCGGGCTGCCCGCGGCCGCGAGCTCGAGGGCCTCCTTCGCGTTGGCGGCCTCGCCCACGACCTCGAAGCCCTGGATCTGGAGCATCGCCCCCATCATCTTCCTGACGTGCTCGGTGTCGTCGACGATGAGGACGCGCACGCTCACGCGCGGACCCCCAGGTGCTGCTCGCAGAACTCGCGGTTCCGCACGAGGACCTCGCGCGTGGCGTCCTCGTCGGCGATCTGCTTGCGGAGGTCGAGCTCGAGCGAGACCGTGCCGGCGAAGCCGTCCCGGGCGATCTCGCGGAGCAGGTCGTCGAGGGCGAGGACCCCCTCGTCCACGGAGAGGTGCGAGTCCCAGCCCTTCCCCGCGTTGTTCGAGATGTGGAAGTGCACGATCTTGTCGCGGTACCGGCGGTAGGTCTCGATGAGGTCGAACCGCGCCACGGCCAGGTGGCTGGTGTCGAGCACGAGCGTGGGGTAGCGGTCGAGGCTCTCGAACTCCTGAGAGGCGTGGAAGCGCACCCCGCCGGCGCCCCGCACCTTCAGGGGGAACATGTTCTCGACGCCGATGATCACGCCCGACCGGGCGGCGTACTCGGGGAGGCTGCGCTCGATCCAGCGGCGGTAGCGCGTCTGCCAGCGGTAGGGCGGATGGACGACGACGAGGGGGATCTCGGCGTCCTCGGCGACGCGGACGGCGCGCGCGATCTTCTCCACGGGATCGGTGGTCCAGACGCGCCTCGTCACCAGGAGGAAGGGCGCGTGGATGGCCTCGATCGAGAGCTCGAACTCCTTGGCGAGGTCCCGGAGGGCCTGTCCGTCCTGAGTGGCGGGGTCCTGGGTCACCATGACCTCGACCGCCTCGAACCCGGCCGCGCGCGCCTGGCGGAAGCCTTGCTCCAAGGGCTGTCGGTAGAACGGGGCGGTCGAGAGGACCAGCTTGGGTGCTTGGTCGTCCACGTTCCCTCTCATCCTCTCCGGGCCGTCATTCTACCGTGGCGGTCGCCCGCGCCAGGGTATCGTTCGCTCACGCGATGGGCGGCCCGGGCGAGGTGGTTGCGTCGCCGGAGTCCCGGATCAGGGGGAGGGTGGCCACGGCCGCCACGACCAGGAGCCCGCCGACGAGCTGGAGGCCCGAGAGCCGCTCGGCGAGGAAGATCGAGGAGAGCACCACGGCGGCGACCGGCTCCCAGGTGGACCCGATCGAGGCCCGGATCGGCTCGAGACGGGCCAGCCCCGCCAGGAAGAGGGCGATGGCCGCGCCGGTGGCGAGGCCCACGCCGACGACGAGCCACCAGGCATCGCCGATCCCCCCCGAGGTGAGCTCGCCGGTGAGGAGTCCGAACGGGAGGTACACGACGGTGGCGGCCGAGAGGATCAGCGCTCCCGCCACGAGCGGCGACATCCCCGCGGCGCCGCGCTGCGCGGCGATCACGTAGAGGGCGAGGGCGAGGGCGGCGCTCAGGGCGAGGGCGATCCCGATGGGGTCGAGGCGGCTGGTCGGGGTGCCCAGCACGAGGAGGACCCCCAGGAGTCCGATGGCGAGGGCGGCGATCTTCGTCGCGCTCGGGCGCTCGCGCCCGAGCGCGACGGAGATCGCCGCCACCAACGCCGGGTACACGTACAGCAAGAGCGTCGTCGTGGAGGCGGGGATCCGCTCGGTGGCCCCGAACAGGAGGACGCCCACGCCCGCCGAGAGCGCGCCCATCCACCAGACGGCCGGCCAGCGGCGGGGCGGCACCTTGATCGTTACCCGTCCCACGAGCGCCAGCCCCCAGAGGAGCAACGCCCCCAGCCCCAGCCGGGAGACGACCAGGACCCCCAGCCCCGCCCCCTCGCCGAAGGCCAGCTTCACCATCACGGTGCCCGACGCGAAGCTTGTGGCCGAGAGGGCCACGAGGAGGATGCCGGTCAGACGGGAACTGCTTGCGAGCGCTACGGTTCCCTCCGCATCTCGTACCTCCGGTCCAACCGACACGGCGAACCCTAGCCTAGACTCTCCCCCGTGGACGCGCTGCCCGACATCGTGCGCCGCGCGGCGGAGGCGCACCCCGACCACCCGGCCGTGATCTTCCACGGTCGGGTCACGACCTACGCGGACCTCGATCGCCTGGTGGACCGGACGGCGGCCGCCCTCAACGATCTGGGGATCGGGAAGGGCGACCGCGTGGCGATCCTCCTCGGGAACATCCCTGAGTTCGTCTACGCCTTCCACGGGACACTTCGGCTCGGGGCGGTGGCGACCCCGATCAACGCGATGCTGACGCCGGAGGAGCTCGGCTACGTGCTGGCCGACGCCGAGGCCCAGGCCATCATCGTCGCCATCGACCTCGTCCCCGCGGTGTTGGCCGTCCGGGACCGGCTGGGCTCGCTCGACCACATCCTCGTCGTGGGCCCGCCGCCGACGCCTCCGGGAACCCGCTCGTTCGACGACGCGCTCGATCGGGCGAGGAAGATCCCCGCCGTGGACGTGCGCCGCGACGACCTCGCGGTGCTGGCTTACACGGCCGGGACCACCGACCAGCCGAAGGGCGCGATGCTGAGCCACGGGAACCTCCTGGCCAACCTGGAGCAGGTCTCCGCCGTCCCGGCCCTGAAGGAGGCCGGGTCGGACGTGGCCCTGATCGCCCTTCCCCTGTTCCACATCTACGCGCTCAACGCGGCGCTGAACCTCGTGCTGATGGAGGGGGCCGCGGCGATCATCGTGGACCGCTTCGACCCGGTCGCCACCCTCGAGCTCGTGCCGCGCCACGGCGTGACGATCCTGTTCGGCGTCCCTCAGATGTTCCAGGCTTGGCTGGCCGCCGCGCGCAGGGGCGAGTCCGACCTCTCGACGGTCCGGCTGGCCGTGTCGGGCGCCGCGCCGCTCCCGGGCTCGGTCCTCGCGGAGTTCGAGGAGCGCTTCGACTGCACGATCTGGGAGGGCTACGGGCTCACCGAGACGGCGCCGGTCGTCACCACGAACGCGCTCGGTGAGGCCGCCAGGGCCGACTCGATCGGGCTCCCGCTTCCGGGCGTGGAGGTCCGCATCCTGGACGAGGACGGGACCGACGTCGTGGAGGGGGATCCGGGCGAGATCCTCGTCCGAGGCTCCAACGTCTTCAAGGGCTACTGGCGCAGGCCCGAGGAGACCGACGAGGCCTTCACCGAGGGGTGGCTCCGCACCGGGGACATCGCCTACCGCGACGAGGACGGCTACCTGTTCCTGGTCGATCGGTCGAAGGACCTGATCATCGTCTCGGGGTTCAACGTGTACCCACGAGAGGTGGAGGAGGCGCTCGCCGCTCATCCGAGCGTGGTCGAGGCCGCGGTGATCGGGGTGCCCGACGAGCGGACGGGCGAGGCGATCCGCGCGTTCGTGGTTGCGAGCGGCGAGGTGTCGGTCGAGGAGCTCCTCGAGCACTGCCGGGGTCGGCTGGCCCGCTTCAAGCTCCCGCGGGACGTCGAGCTCGTCGAGTCGCTTCCCAGGCACTCCACCGGGAAGGTCGTCCGGCGGAGCTTCCGCGAGTGATCGTCCTTCCTCTGTTGGCGACCGCGGTGGCTCTCCTGTTCGGCGTCCACCTCGCTGTGCGGTTCGCGCGGCGGCGCGCGCCCCACGAGGGGCTGTGGTCGCTGGCCATGCTGATGTACGCGGCGGCGTCCGCCGCGCTGGCGCTGGGGGTCCTCGACGGGTGGTCGGCCGG
>DATKBL010000105.1:0-4614 GCA_035513995.1 Actinomycetota bacterium | reverse complement strand
CCAACGTGGCCGGGGACTGCTGCGCGACCTACCGGGAGTGACGATGGAAGAGCTCATCAGGATGGAGAAGGTGACGGCGGCCTACGGGCAGGACCCCGTGCTCGTCAACGTGGACCTCGCGGTGGCCCCGGGCGCGTTCGTGGGGATCGTGGGGCCGAGCGGGTCGGGCAAGACCTCGGTCCTGCGGGTGATGACCGGCTCGCTGCGGCCGATCGCCGGCCGGATCGAGAAAGCCCCGCGGCTGCGGATCGGGTACGTCCCCCAGGTCGACACGGTCAACTGGTACTTCCCGGTGACGGTGCGCGAGGCCGTCCTGATGGGGCGGACCGGCGACCGGCGCCTTCCGTGGGCGTCCCGCGAGGAGCTCCGGTTGGCCGACGAGGTGCTGGAGCACCTGGGGATCGCGGGCGTGGCCGACCGCCACATCCGGGAGCTGTCGGGCGGGCAACAGCAGCGCGTCTTCGTGGCCCGCGCGATGCTTCGGCGGCCCCAGCTCCTGCTCCTCGACGAGCCCACGAGCGGGGTCGACGTGCGCACCCGCCACGACGTGCTCCACCTCCTCCACGAGCTGCACCACGACGGTCTGGCGATCGTCGTCACCACCCACGACCTCAACGGGGTGGCGGCGCACCTTCCCGAACTGGTCTGTCTCCACCGCGAGGTCGTGGCGCGCGGCCGGCCCCGCGAGGTCCTCACCCCCGAGGTCCTCGAGCGAACGTACGGCGCGCCGATGGAGGTCCTGGTCCACGGGGGGATGCCCGTGGTCGTGGACCCGGCGGGGATCGCCGAGGACGAGAAGGTCGTCCCGCTGGAGGGAGGCCATCATGAGCACGCTGGTTGAGCCGTTCTCCTACGAGTTCTTCCGGAACGGGATCCTGGTGGCCACGCTCTCGGGGGTCCTGACCGGGTTGGTCGGCGTCTACGTCGTGCTCCGCGGCATGTCCTACATCGGCCACGGCCTCTCCCACGCGATCTTCGGGGGCGCGGTGGCGAGCTTCGTCACCAACGTGAACTTCTTCCTGGGGGCGGGGACGTGGGGGGTCGTCTCCACGCTGCTGATCAACCGCGTGGCTCGGCGGCGGACGATCGGCGCCGACGCCGCGATCGGCGTGGTCACCTCGGCCAGCCTCGCCTTCGGGCTCGCCCTGCTGTCCCGCTTCCGGAGCTTCACCAGGAACTTCGACGCGGCCCTGTTCGGGAACGTGCTCGGGGTGGAGCTGGCCGACCTGGCGGTGGTCGGTGGGGTGACGCTGGCCGCCGGCCTGTTCGTGTTCCTCCTCTACCGGCCGCTGCTGTTCGCCACCTTCGACCCGGAGGTTGCGGAGGCCAGCGGGGTGCGCACGGGATGGCTCGACACGGGGTTCGCCATCGTGCTGGCTGCCACCGTCGTGGCCACGATGCAGATCCTCGGGGTGCTCCTGATCGCGGCGATGCTGGTCATCCCGCCGGTGATCGGGCGCCTGCTCACCGACTCGTTCGGGAGGATGCTGGGGCTGTCGGTGCTGATCGGGGGGCTCTCGGGGTTCGCCGGGATGTACCTCTCCTGGTACCTGAACATCTCGTCGGGGGCGACGATCGTGCTGGTCGCGGCGGCCGTCTTCGTGGTGGTGTACGCGATCTCCGGGGCCCGGCGGCGTCTGCCCCAGCGGGAGCCGGCGGTCGGCTAGGCCTCGCGCTGGCAGGCCTCGCAGAGCCCGCCGATCGCGAAGTGCGTGAGGTCGGGGAGGAAGCCGCGGTGCCGGCTGATCACCTCGCGCAGCGACTCGGCCTCCTTCAGCGACAGGTCGTCCCCGGCCCCACAGCGCGTGCAGGTGAGGTGGACGTGTTCGCCCTCGCCGATCCGGTGGTACTCGGCGCCGCGCTCGAGGTGCGAGTGCTGGACCACGCCCACCTCCTCGAGGAGCGACATCGTCCGGTACACGGTCGAGGCGTTGACGGCGGGCATCTTCCTGTGGAGGCGCCGGGCTACCGACTGGGGCGTGATGTGGCCCTCCGCTTGCAGGACCTCCTCGATGATGGCCTCGCGCTGGGGGGTGATGCGGTACCCGCGCTCGCGCAGCATCTCCACGATCCCCTCGGCTCGCATGGGGCCAAGGCTACTGCAGGAGCGTGGCAGGTGCTTCAGCGGTTACCCCAGCTCGCCCAGCACCGCCCAGCCCCGCTCGTCGGTGGTGTCCACGTCGTAGACGCTGGCCCCGATGACCCCCGACTCCTTGACGGCACGGACGAACCCGCGAAGCTCGGCGGGGGTGGCGGGGTCGGCGATCCCGCCGATGACGTGGATCGGCACCTCCGGGCCGGCCTCGTCTCGGAGCAGCCGCACGCTGCGCGAGATGTAGGCGTGAGCGTCGTCCTCGCCGGAGACGTGGAACGTCCAGTAGGCCATGGGGAGGATCGCGTCGTAGACCTCGGACAGCTCCTCCACCGGGAGGATCGGCCAGAAGTCCGGGCCGCGGATCGGCGAGGGGACGATCGCGCCGAGCTGGTAGTCGGGGCCGACGATCGCCCGGAGCTGACGGGAGAGGCCGATGAGCCGCGCCGCCCGGATCTCGTCATCGGCCTCGGCCGTCACCTCGATGTCCACCCCGATCCCGTCGAAGCGCGACCCGTTCGACGTCGTGAACGCCGCGGCCGCCAGGCCGCGTCGCAGGTCCCTCGGGGCCCCCAGGAGCTTCGGGAGGTACCAGGCGACTGTCCGGATCCCGTGGGCACGGGCGGCGTCGAGGAACCGCGCGGTCAGCCGCGGGAAGCGGATCGGCCCCTTCTGCGGGATGGTGCTCGCCGTCTGGAGGTAGAGCGTGCGGACCCCGCGGCCGGCGATCTCCTCCACGGTCCCCTCGGGGTCCGCCCACAGCTCGCGGTCGTAGACGTCCACCCACGCCCCGAACCCCCGGAACGGGTCGCCCGGCACCCGCAGGCTCGAGTCCCACACGCCCCCGATCGGGCGGACCTGGGGGTCGTCCGGGGGCGGTTCCACCGCCCCGCAGGCCGCCAGGAGGAAGGTCATGAGCGCCGTCGCGGCGCGCGGTCTCCGCATCCGCTCACGGTACGACATCGCGTCCGCGATGCCTCCGGTGTGCGGAGTACGATGTGGCCGACCCCGGCAGAGGAGGAGCGATGGGAGACCTGGTGCGCCTGGAGGTCGACGACGGCGTGGGGACGATCCGCCTCGACCGCCCCCCGATGAACGCGATCGACGAGGACCTCACCCGAGACCTGCTCGAGGTGACCCGGGAGGCCGCGCGCCGCGACGACGTCGGCGCCTGCGTCCTCTACGGGGGGGACAAGGTGTTCGCCGCAGGCGCCGACGTCAAGGCGATGGCCGAGATGAGCGTGGCCGAGGTGCGCCCCTACATCCAGTCGCTCCAGGAGGTCTTCCACGCCGTCGAGGACCTCCCCAAGGTGACGATCGCCGCGATCACCGGCTTCGCCCTCGGAGGCGGGTGCGAGCTGGCGATGTGCGCCGACCTCCGCTTCGCGGCCGAGAACGCGCGGATCGGCCAGCCCGAGATCCAGCTGGGCATCATCCCCGGCGCGGGCGGCACCCAGCGCCTGCCGCGACTCGTGGGCCCGGCCAGGGCCAAGGACCTGATCTACACGGGCCGCCACGTCCGGGGCGAGGAGGCCAAGGCGATCGGCCTCGTGGACGAGGTGCACCCTTCGGGAGAGGTGTACGAGGCGGCCGTGGAGTCGGCCCGGCGGTTCGCCCAGGGCCCGCGCGTCGCCCTGGCCGCCGCCAAGAACGCGATCAACTGGGGCGCTCGGGTCGACCTCCGCACCGGCGTCGCCTTCGAGCGCGAGGTCTTCATCGACCTCTTCACCACCGAGGATCAGAAGGAGGGCATGCGCTCCTTCGTCGAGGACGGCCCGGGCCAGGCCACCTTCAAGGGTCGGTAGCCTCCGAGGTTTCGCAGCGACGAGCGGGGTAAAGGTCCCATCGATATCGGTCGAACCAAGGGGAATAGCTCCCGCCTCTCCCGTGTTTTGGGGGATGACCGGCTCGAGGAGTGAGCACGAGATGGAGACCACCTCAGGACTCCGCGGATCCCGACCGCGGGAGCTCCCACGTCCCAACCGGACCTACGGCGAGCATCGGGTGTGTGCGCACGAGGGGTGCGACACGAGGCTCTCCCGCTACAACAAGTCGAAGCACTGCTACCCGCACACGCCGCTGACCTTCCCGCTCGTGCGGGGGGAACGGAAGCGCAGGTCCGCGGCCTGATCCCCTAGGTCTCGGTCTCGATCTCCGCGATCACGTTGCGCGCGATCTCCTTCGCCTCGTCGAGCCGCTCGCGATCCACGAAGAGCCTGACCCCGTGCTCCCAGACCTGGCTGAAGAAGCCCGGCTGCTTGTGCCACCAGACGATCCCCGCGTCCTCCAGGGCGCCCGCGATGTCGTTCGCGGCCTCCCACGTGAACTGCCCGAGGTGCACGGTCGATACGCGCTTCCTCTCGACCACGCCTCGATGCTACCCCTGGAAGGCGGGGGAGCAGGTGGCCTCGAGGAAGACCCGGATCGCGAGTAGCTCGCCCTCATCCATCAGCGCCTCGATGCACGCATCCTGGCCCGCCGACGCGTCGGCCTCCGAGGGAGGGATGCGCAGCCAGCCGCCC
>DATKBL010000104.1:0-6105 GCA_035513995.1 Actinomycetota bacterium | reverse complement strand
AGGTTCTCGTAGATCTGGAGCCCGGGCTCGCCCGACTTCTCGGGGTGGAACTGGGTCGCGAACAGGTTGCCCCTGGCGACGGCTGCCGCGAAGGGCTCTCCGTAGTCGGTCTCGCCCACGACGACGTCCTCCTCGGCGTCGCAGACGTAGGAGTGCACGAAGTAGAAGCGCGTGCCGTCCGGGATCCCCGCGGCGAGGGGATGCTCTGTGAGCCAGCGCACCTCGTTCCAGCCCATGTGGGGGACCGTCAGGCCCCGGGGGAGGCGGCGGACCTTGCCGCGGAGGATCCCCAGACCCTGGGCCGGCCCCTCCTCGCCCCAGTCGAAGAGCACCTGCATGCCGAGGCAGACGCCGAGCACGAGCCGATCCGAGTCGACGAACGCGCGGACGGTGTCGTCGAGGCCCACTCCCCGGAGCCCTGCCACGCACGCCCCGAAGGCCCCCACGCCGGGGACGACGAGCGCGTCGGCGGCGCGCACCTCCTCGGGGTCTCCGGTCACCACGGCCGCTCCACCGACGCGCTCCACCGCGCGCTGGACCGACCGCAGGTTCCCGAACCCGTAGTCGAGGATCGCGACCCGGGTCACAGCGATCCCTTCGTGGACGGCGTCCCTCCGCCAATCGTCTCGCAGGCGCTCCGCAGCGCGACCGCCATCGCCTTGAACTCGGCCTCGACCACGTGGTGCGGGCTGCGCCCCGAGACGAGCCGGCAGTGGATCGTCATCCCTGCCTCGGTGGCGAACGCCTGGACGAAGTCGTGCGTCAGGCCGGGGTCGTAGTTCCCGATCGCCTCTGCTGGAACCGGGACCTCGTGCACGACGAAGGGCCGCGCCGAGAGGTCCAGGGCCACCTCGACCAGCGCCTCGTCCAGCGGCGCGGCGGCGCTCCCGAACCTCCGGATCCCGGCCTTGTCGCCGAGCGCCTCGCGGAGCGCCTGACCGAGCGCCAGGCCCACGTCCTCCACGGTGTGGTGCGCGTCGATGGCGAGATCGCCCTCGGCCCGCACCTCCAGGTCCCATCGCGCGTGCTTCCCGAGTTGCTCGAGCATGTGGTCGAAGAACGGCAGCCCCGTCTCGGCGCTGCTCTCGCCCGAGCCGTCCACCAGCAGACGCACCCGGACGCTCGTCTCCTTGGTCTTCCGCTCGACCTTCGCCGTTCGGGTCACGCGACCTCCTCCAGTGCCTCGGGCAGCGCCGCCAGGAACGCACCCGTCTCCTCGGGGGTGCCGGCGGTCACCCGCAGGCATCGCTCCAGCCCAGGGTACGCGGAGACGTCCCGCACCAGCACGCCCCGATCCAGCAGGGCCTGCCACAGCACGGGCGCCTCGACCGGGGTCCTGAGCAGCACGAAGTTCGAGTCGGAGGGGAAGACCTCGACGCCCTCGATCCCTCCGAGCTCGCGCAGGATGCGGTCGCGCTGCTCCCGGATCCGCTCCAGGAGGTCCCGCGCGGCGGACACGTGGCGGAGCGCGACCTCGCCCGCCGCCTGGGTCAGCGCTGAAAGGTGGTAGGGGAGGCGCACCTTGGCCATGTCCTCCACGACGCTCGGCGAGGCCAGCGCGTACCCGAGGCGAACCGCCGCCAACGAGAACGCCTTGGAGAACGTCCTCACGACGACGAGGTTCTCGTGCTCCTGGATGAGCGGGTACGCGGTCTCGCCCCCGAACTCGCCGTAGGCCTCGTCCACGATCACCAGCCCCTCCGCCGCCTCGCAGAGCGGCGCGACGAGGTCGGCCGGCTGCGCGTTCCCCGTCGGATTGTTCGGTGAGCAGACGAAGATGATCGAGGGCCGGTGCTCCGAGACGGCCTCCACCGCGCGCTCGTCGATGCGGAACCCCTCGCCGAGTCTCCCGTCGACGATCTCCATCCCCACCATGCGCGGGATCAGCTTGTGGAGCGAGTAGGTGGGCTCGAAGACCAGGGCGGCGCGCCCCGGGCCTCCGTAGGCGAGACAGAGGTGCTGGATCACCTCGTTCGAGCCGTTCGCCGCCCAGACGCCCTCGACCGGATGCCCCGTGAGCTCGGCCAGGCCCTTGCGCAGGGCGGTGGCCTCGCGGTCGGGGTAGCGGTGGAAGGGGATCCGGGCGGTGGCCTCGGCCAGATCGCGGGAGAAGGCCTCGGGCGGCGGGAAGGGGCACTCGTTCGTGTTGAGGCGGACCGGCGCCTCGAGCTGGGGCGCCAGGTACGCGGACAGCGACTCGAGGTCGGGTCGGAGCGGCGGCTTCGTCATCGCCGCACCTCGCTGGCCCGCGCGTGCGCGTCGAGGCCCTCGGCGCGGGCGACGGTCTCGACCTCGGGGCCGAACCAGGCGGCCCCCTCTTCCGTCGCTTCGGTGAACGCCGACACCGTCACGAAGTGGGCCGCGCGCAGCCCCGATGCGAACCGCGCGGTGGCCATCGTGGGGAGGACGTGGTTCGAGCCCACGCCGTAGTCGCCGAGGGACACGGCCGTGTGCGGCCCGAGGAACGCGGCGCCGTAGTAGCGAACACGCCCGAGGAAGGCCCGCGGTTCCCGGGTGACTACCTGGAGGTGCTCGGGCGCGAGCTGATCGACGAGGGCGGCCGCGGCCTCCTCGTCGGCGACGAGCACCGCGGCCGCGTGCTCGAGCGCGGACCGCACGACGTCGCCCCTCGCGCTGGCCTCGACCTCGGCCCGGAGCGGATCCTGGATCGCGTCCGCCAGCCCGGCATCGAGCGCGATCAGGGTGGTCCGGGCGACCGGGTCGTGCTCGCACTGCGCGACCAGGTCGACGGCCAGCACGCCCGGGTCGGCGCTCCCGTCGGCTACGATGACCAGCTCCGTGGGGCCCGCCAGCGCGTCGACCCCCACGACCCCCATCACCTCGCGCTTCGCCGCGGTCACCCAGACGTTTCCCGGCCCGACGACGGTATCGACCGCACGAACCGTCTCGGTGCCGAAGGCCATCGCCCCGATCGCCTGTGCCCCTCCTACTCGGAACACGGCGTCGGCCCCCCCGGCCCTGGCCGCGTACAACACCGCGTCCGGGACGGCGCCGTCCTCGGCCGGGGGCGTGCACAGAACCACGCGCTCCACGCCTGCCGCGCGAGCTGGGCAGACCGTCATCAGCACGCTCGAGGGGTAGGCCGCCCGTCCGCCCGGCACGTAGCAGCCGGCCGTCTCCACCGCGTGCACGGTCTCCCCGAACCTGACCCCGTCGCGCTCGTCCTCCCACACCCGAGGGAGCTGTCGACGGTGCAGCTCCATCAGCCGTCCCGCCATGGCGTCGAGCGCGCCTCGGAGCTCGCCCACCACCCGGCTCGCCGCGGCCTCGATCTCCTCCGGCTCCACGCGGATGCGGCCCTCGATGTCGGCGCCGTCGTGCTCCTTCGTGAGCGCGACCAGAGCACGGTCGCCCTCGGACCGGACGCGGTCCAGGATGACGCGGACGCCCTCGACGACGTCGGGATCGAGGGCGAGCGGAGCCGGCGCAGGCGGCGGGTCGCCGCGCCCGAGATCCAGCACGCGGAGCATCGCCAGCATTGTAGGGGGCTCCGCCTCCCGGCGGCCGCCCCGGATGCTCTGGTACCATCGCCGCGCCCCATCCGGGAGGTCGCTGTGCGAACCCTGTATCGAGCGTCCCGCGTCCACACGCTGTCCCCGTACGGCGGGGGAGCGTGGCTGCTCGTCGACGAGCGCCACGTCGAGCGCGCCGGCTCGGGCGAGCCTCCCGAGGCCGACCGGGTGGTCGACCTCCCGGGCGCGACGATCCTCCCAGGATTCGTCGACGCCCACGTGCACCTCTCGGCCACGGGGATGAAGGGCGAGGGGCTGGACCTGTCCGGGGCCGGCTCGAAGGAGGAGCTCCTCGACCTCGTCCGCGAGCACGCGGACGGCCGGGAGGGACCGGTGCTCGGCGCCGGTTTCGACGAGTCCTCCTGGGACGACCCCACCCTCCCGAGAGCGTCCGAGCTCGACGGCGTCTCGCTCCAACCGATCCTCCTGGTGAGGACCGACGGCTACCTGAGCCTGGCCAACGAGCGAGCGCTCGAGCTGTCGGGAGCGCTGCAGGAGGAGGGCGCTGAGCGCGATCCGGGAGGCCGCCCGACGGGCCTGCTGAAGGAGCGGGCGAACTCGCAGGCGCAGCGCTGGTACCACTCCTCGCTCGACTCGGACGCGATCCAGGGTGCGCAGCTGCGCGCCGCGAGCCTCGCGGTCTCGCGCGGCGTGACGACGGTCCAAGAGATGGCGATGCCGGACAAGCAGGGGCGCGGCGACGTCGAGATCCTCCTCGATCATCTGGAGCGCCTCCCCGTCGACTGCATCGTGTACGTCGCCGACATGGACCTCCCGTGGGTGATGGAGCGCGGCCTCCCCCGCGCCGGGGGTGACCTGTGCCTCGACGGCTCGCTCGGGGCGCGGACGGCGGCGGTGCTGCGGCCCTACGACGATCACGATGGCACCGGAACGCTCGACTACGACGACGACACCCTCGTGGAGTTCCTCCACAACGCGCACCTGGCCGGGCTCCAGGTCGGCCTCCACGTGATCGGCGACGCCGCGATCGAGCAGGCCCTCCGTGTCTGGGAGCGCGTCTACGGCGCGCTGGACTCGCGCGGACGGCGGCACTTCCGGGCGAGGCGCCACCGCCTCGAGCACTTCGAGATGGCCTCGCTCCATCAGGTGGAGTGGGCCGCCGGGCTCGGCCTGGCCGTCTCGATCCAGCCGGCCTTCGACGCGCTCTGGGGCCATCCCGGAGGGATGTACGAGCAGCGGCTGGGCGAGGAGCGCGCGCGGACGATGAACCCCTTCCAGACCCTGATGGCGCGGGGCCTCGAGATCGGCGCCGGCTCCGACACCCCGGTGACGCCGATCGACCCGATGTACGGCATCTGGGCCCTCGAGAACCACCACGACCCCGCCCAGCGCATCGGGCGCGAGGACGCGATCCGGCTCTTCACCCTGGGCGCGGCGCGGCTCGGCCACCTCGAGAAGAAGGGGAGGCTGGAGCCCGGGTCGTCGGCGGATTTCGCCGCCTACGAGGTCGACCCCTTCGACGTGCCCGACCCTCGCGAGCTGCGGCCCGTGCTGACCGTCTCCCGCGGCCGTGAGGTGTTCGCTCGATGAGGAACCGGAGCTAGGCCGACCGAGGATGGAGGCGACCCCCACCCGCCGCCGGGACGCCGGGCTCCTCCTCCTGCTCACGCCCCTGATCTGGGGATTGACGTTCCCCGCGGGGAAGGAAGCGCTGGAGCGGCTTCCGCTCCTCCCGTTCACGGCGTGGAGCCGGCTGCTGGGCGTTCTCACGCTGGCGCTCACGCTCCCGTTCCTCGTGCAGAGGGCGAGGCTCGAGCCGAGGCGACTGATCGTGCCCGGCCTGGTGCTGGGCGGGTTGATGTTCGTCGCGTTCCTGCTCCAGTCGGCGGGGCTCCAGAGGACGACGGCGACCAACGCCGGCTTCGTCACCGGCCTCTACGTCGTGTTCACGCCGGTGCTCGGGCTCCTGCTGTTCCGACGACCGGTGGCCCGCGCGGCTTGGGTCGCGGTGGGGATCTCCGTGGTGGGGCTGGCGCTGCTCTCGGTGCCCGGGCTCGACGACCTGGCGCCGCGCCCCGGCGATCTGCTCGTGCTGGCCTCGGCGCTCGTGTGGGCGGGACACGTGGTGGGCGTCGGATTCTTCGCCGGTCGCCATCCCGCACTGCCGCTCGCGCTCGCCCAACTCGTCGGCGCGGCCGCGTTCCATCTCGTGGCCACGGCCGGGGAGGGGCTGCACCTGAGCGACGCGATCGCGGTCTGGCCGCTCCTGGTGATCACCGGTGTGCTCGGCTCCGGGGTGGCCTTCACGATCCAGGTGGTGGCACAGGGATCGATCAGCCCGACGCGCGCGGCGATCATCCTGGCGGGGGAGTCGGTGGTGGCCGCCGCGGCGGCCGCGATCTGGCTGGGGGAGCGGCTGGAGCCGCACCAGTGGGTCGGCGCCGCGCTCGCAGTGGCGGCCATGGTGCTGTCCGAGGTCGGAGCGCGGCGCCGACCCGAGCTCAGGCTGGACCCCGCGACCGCCGTCTGAGCGGTCAGCCTCGGCGGAGGCGGAGGTCGCGGCGGATCACCCTCGCCGCGTTGAAGCCGGGGGCGCCCATCACGCCGCCGC
>DATKBL010000103.1:0-8739 GCA_035513995.1 Actinomycetota bacterium | reverse complement strand
GTGGAGACGCCCTCGTTGCGGAACGTCCGGCCGATCTCGTAGACACGCTCGAGCCCGCCGACCAGCAGGCGCTTGAGGTGCAGCTCGAGGGCGATCCGCAGGTACATCGGGACGTCGAGCGCGTCGTGGTGGGTGAGGAACGGGCGGGCCAGGCCGCCGCCGGGCACCGACTGGAGCACGGGGGTCTCGACCTCGATGAAGCCGAGGCCGTCGAGGTGCTCGCGCATCGCCTGCAGCGCCCGCGCCTTCTGTCGGACGCGCTCGGCCACCTCGGGGTTCGCGACCAGGTCGAGGTAGCGCTGGCGGTAGCGCGCCTCGACGTCCTTCAAGCCGTGCCACTTCTCGGGGAGGGGGCGGAGGGTCTTGGTCAGCAGGGTCAGCTCGGAGGCCCGGACCGAGAGCTCGCCGCGCTTCGTCGTCACGACCTCGCCCTCGGCCCCCACCCAGTCGCCGAGATCGAGGTCGTCGAGGAGGGCGAGACCCTCGGGAGGGAGCGCGTCCTCGGCGAGCATGAGCTGGATCTCGCCCGAGCCGTCACGCAGGGTGGCGAACGAGAGCTTCCCGTGGCGGCGAAGGGTCAGGAGCCGGCCGGCGACGCGGGCCGCCTCGCCGGTCTCGACGCCGGGCTCGAGCCCGGCGTGCTTCTCGTGGAGGTCCGAGGCGAGCGCGGTCCGATCGAACCGCAGGGCGAACGGCTCGACGCCGCGGCTCCGCAGCGCCTCGAGCTTCCGGCGGCGCGCCTCCCGCGGGTCCTCGACCGTCGTCATTCCGTGTTCCTCTCGAAGACGATCCGCAGCCCCTGGAGCGTCAGCCACGGCTCGTGGTGATCGATCGAGCGGCACTCCTCGATCATGATCGGCGCCAACCCGCCCGTGGCGATCACGGTCGGCTCCCCCAGGTCCTTGGCCATCCGATCGACCACGCCGTCGACCATCGAGGCGTAGCCGTACATGATGCCCGACTGGACGCTCTCCACGGTGTTCTTGCCGATCACGGAGCTCGGAGCGACCAGCTCGACGCGGGGCAGGCGGGCGGTGTGCTTGTAGAGCGCGGCGGCGGAGATCTGCACGCCGGGCGCGATCACGCCGCCGACGTACTCGCCCCTCTCGGAGACGGCGTCGAAGGTCGTCGCGGTCCCGAAGTCGACGACGATGGCCGGGGACCCGTGGAGGTCGATGGCGGCGACGGCGTTGAGCACCCGGTCGGCGCCGACCTCCTTGGGGTTGTCGGTCAGCACGGGGATCCCGGTCTTCACACCCGGCTCCACGACGAGCGGGCGGAAGCCGAAGTAGCGGCGGACCATCTCGCGCAGGGCCTGGGTCGCGGTGGGCACGACGCTGGCGATCACCACGGCGGTGACGTTGCGGTCGAACGAGAGATCCTGGTGCTCGAGGAGGCCCCCGAACATCAGGGCCAACTCGTCGGCGGTGCGGTCGGCCACGGTGGAGATGCGCCACTGGCGCGTGAGCTCGCGGTCGCTGAAGACCCCCAGCACCGTCTCGGTATTGCCGACGTCCACGGCCAACAGCATCTCAGCCCTCCTCCGCGGGCAGCTCCACGTCCTCGAGCACCTCGAGCGACAGGTCGATCCAGGGCGCCGCGTGCGTGATCGCGCCGGACGACAGCGCGTCCACGCCGGTCTCAGCGACCGCCCTGGCCGTCTCGAGCGTCACGCCCCCCGAGGCCTCGACGCGCGACCGGCCGCCCACCCGCTCCACGGCCTCCCGCATCGCCTCGAGCGACATGTTGTCGAGGAGCACCTCCTCGGCGCCCTCGGACGCCGCCTCCCCGGCCTGCTCCGGCGTCTCGACCTCGCACAGCACCGGCAGGTCGGGGCGGGCGGCCTTCGCCCGCCGGACCGCCTCGGCCACGCTCCCCGCGGCCGCCACGTGATTGTCCTTGATGAACAGGCCGTCGAACAGCCCGGCGCGGTGCGGCGTGGCCCCGCCCAGCGCCGCCGCGTACTTCTCGAGGACGCGGAGCCCGGGCGTGGTCTTGCGCGTGTCCCGGACGACGACGCCGGTGCCGCGGACCGCCTTTACGAACATGGAGGCCTGGGTGGCCACCCCCGAGAGCCTCCCCAGGAAGTTGAGGGCGGTGCGCTCCGCGGCGAGGATCGCGCGGAGCGCACCGCCCACCACCGCGACCTCGTCCCCCGGAGCCAGCGGCTCCCCGTCCTCCTTGAGCGGCCGGAAACGGGCGTTCACGCGCGAGAAGCACTCCTTCGCCAGCGGCAGGCCCGCCAGCACACCCCCCGACCGAGCGACGATGCGGGCCCTGGCGGTCTGGACCTCCGGGATCACCGCCGCCGACGTCACGTCGCCCTCCGCCCCGAGGTCCTCGCGGAGCGCCCCGAGGACCGCCGTGGCCACGACGTCTCGCGGAAGGTCCGTCATCGCGCCTCCAGCCTGACGTTGTCGATCAGGCGCGTGGGACCGACCCGTGCGGCCACCAGGGCCCGCGCCGCGCCGTCGAGCTTCTCGACCTCCGTGAAGTACGCTTCGTCGACCACGGCCACGTAGTCGAGCTCGGCCAGCGGCTCGGCCCCGATGTGCTTCGCCATCTCCGCCCGGAGGACGTTCGCGTCGCGCTCGCCCTCCTCGGCGAGCGTCGCGGCGGCGGTCAGCGCTCGCGGCAGGACCCGCGCGGCCTCCCGCTCCTCGGGCGACAGGTAAGTGTTGCGCGAGGACATCGCCAGGCCGTCGGGCTCCCGCACCGTCTCCCCCGCGATGATCGAGGCCGGCAGATCGAGGTCCTCGACCATCCGGCGGACCACCGCGAGCTGCTGCGCGTCCTTCTCGCCGAAGTACGCGCGGCACGGCCCCACGACCCCGAGCAGCTTCGCCACAACCGTGCACACCCCGCGGAAATGCCCGGGGCGCGCGGCCCCCTCCAGCGACTCGCCGAGGGGCCCCGGATCCACGGTGATCAGCGGCCCCCCGTCCGGAAGCATCTCCTCGACCGTCGGGACGAACGCGAGGTCGGCCTTCGACTCCTCCAGGAGGCGCAGGTCGCGCTCTGCGTCTCGTGGGTAGGCCTCGAGGTCCTCCCCCGGCCCGAACTGCAGCGGGTTGACGAAGATCGAGACGACGACCAGGTCGGCCTCCCGCCCGGCCTTCCGCACCAGCGAGAGGTGGCCCTCGTGGAGGAAGCCCATCGTGGGGACGAACCCGACCGTCCTCCCCTCGAGCCGCGCGTCGTCGCACGCGTCGCGGAGGGGCTCGCGGCGCCGGATCACGTCCACGCGTCGAGCACCTCCTCGATCCTTATCCTGTCGTGCTCGTTCACGCGGCCGGCCCGCCCGGCCAGCTCGAGCGCCGCCCTGGCGAGCGACACGTACGAGGGGAGGCACGCGGGGGCTCTCTCCCGGAGCGCCTCTAGGTTGCGACGGACCGTCCCCGCGTCCCCGCGCGCCACCGGGCCTGTGAGCGCCTCGGCCGCCCCGCGCTCGAGCACGTTGGCCAGGGTGCCCTCGGCCAGGGGCCCGAACAGCGGGCGCGGGTCGGGGATCCCCGCCAGCGCGAACAGCTCCTCGGCCAGCCCCTCCACCACCGCCAGGTAGTTCGAGGCGAACACGGCCGCCGCGTGATACAGGGGCTTGTGCTCGTCCAGGAGGCGGAATGGGCGGCCTCCGGCGTCGGCGGCGAGGCGCTCGCCCAGGGCGAAGCTCTCCTCGTCGCGAGCGGTCACGGCGAAGCCGCTCCCGGGGAAGCGCTCGATCGCGGCATCGACGCTGGGAGCGGTCTGGAGCGGATGGATCGAGAGGGTGGAGGCGCCGACCTCGGCGGCCGGCGCCAGGTCGTCGAGCGGGTTCGCTCCCGAGAGGTGGAGGACCGACGGGCGCTCGTCGAGGCCCCCACGCTTCGCGAGGGTCCGGCACACGTCGAGGATCCGGTCGTCGGGGACGGTCACGAGGACCACCTCAGCCCGCCTCGCGGCCTCGACCGAGCCGAGGAACGGGACCCCCGGCAGGTGTCGGTCGGCCCGCTCGCGGGACCCGGCCCCGCGGCCGGAGACGGCCACGACGATATGTCCCGCGCGGGAGAGCAGCACCCCCATCGCGGTCCCGACCCTGCCCGCCCCGACAACGGCAACGTTCACGGGGTCGCGTGGGTCACGAGTGGACGCGCGCGGACGATCGTTCGTGCTCCGCCGCCGAGTGTATAGAGGTCAGCGAGGTGCGCGCACCCTCGCCCTGACGACGGGCCTGGACGGGCTGCGGCGGGCCACCTCCTCGAACCCGGCCTGCTCGAACATCGCGAGCGTGCCGGTGAACAGCTCCGCCGAGGACTTCTTCGCGGTCGCCGCGTCGAGGTCCACGGGGTAGGCCTCGACCCACCTGGCCCCTCGCTCGGCGACGCGGCCCACGGCAGCCTCGAGGAGGGCCGTACCCACGCCGCTCCGCCGGTGACTCCGGTGGATGTAGAAGCAGACGATCGACCACACCTCCTCCTCGTCCACCCGGCCCAGGATGCGCGAGCGGTCGAGCCGCCCGAGCTCATCCCGGGGGGCCACCGAGACCCATCCGACCGGCTCCGTGCCGAGGTAGGCGAGCAGGCGCGGCTCCCGCCCCTCGGCCACCAGCGCTCGCATCGCCCCGCGGTTCGACGCGCCGTGGTCGCGGTCGTACTCCTTCGCCGTCTGCCGCCACCACATGCACCAGCAGCCCGAGTACCCGCCCCGGTCGAACCCGAACAGCTCGACAAGATCGTCCCATCGCTCGGCGGTGACCGGGCGCACCTCCAGGCTCACCGGCCCGCCTTCCTCCGCTCGCGGAACGCGCGAGCCTTCTCGCGGTTGCCGCAGACGTCCATCGAGCACCACGTCCGGGATCGGTTCCTCGACCGGTCGTAGTAGACCCAGCGGCACGAGTGGCGAGCGCAGGCCTTGAACCGCTTCCATCGGCCGTCGGCCATCGAGACGAAGACCGCCCCGAGGATCCGGCCGAGCGCGCCGTCCACGCCCTCGTCCGACGAGGTGAGGTGGGCGCCGCCCCCGGTGTCGAACTCGAGGACCATCCGCGCGTCGGCCGCGAGCCGGTTCAGCGTCGCCACGGGGTCCTCGTCCCGGGGGACCTCCGCGCCGGGGTTGTTCCGCTCGGCGATCCCTCGGACCGCGTCGCGGAGGGCGAGCGCACGGGCCAGGTCAGCCTCGGTCACCGGGTGATCGGCGGGGAGGAGATCGTGCTCGACCAGCCACCCGCGCAGCGCGTCGGGCGAGGACAGATCGTCGGCGCCGCTCTCGACGTCCCGCGTGTTCACGAACGCAGCAACGAGGTCGAGATCGCGGTGGGTGGAGGCCGTCGACATCTCAACCACTGTAGTTCACTCGTTGGTTATCCCGCAAGGGGGTTCCTCTCCTATCATCACCTGTCTCGCCGCTTGACAGGTGATGCGTCACTAGTCTACCATGCTGGCCGGTTACGGAGAGAGGCGAGGGGGATGCGCGGACACACGATCTGGGAGATGTCCCGACTGCACTCTGCCGACCTGCTTGTGGACGCGGGTCCGGCCCGACGCAACAAGAGCGCACCCGTCATCCCCTCGCCCGAAGCGGCAAGATGATCCGCGTGGAGCAGGGATACCGGCAGGGCGCGCGGGCGATCCTCCCGCTGGTCGTGCCCGTCGTCGGGTTCGGGGTGGCCTTCGGGGTGCTGGCCCGGGAGGCTGGCATGGGGGTCCTCGCCCCGGTCGTGATGTCGGCGACCACGTTCGCCGGGTCCGCCCAGTTCGCAGCCGCCTCGATCCTCGAGGTGGGGGGCAGCGCCGCGGCGGCGATCGCCGCGGCGCTGCTCCTGAACGCCCGCTACACGCCGATCGGCCTCACCGTGGCGGGGGCGATCGAGGGGCCGGGATGGCTGCGCTTCCTCCGCTCCCAGCTCATCGTGGACGAGTCGTGGGCGATCGCCACCACCGCCGAGGGGGTGGACGGGAAGCGGCTGATCGGGGCCGGCCTCGTGCTCTACGCCACCTGGGTCGCCTCGACGCTCGTCGGCGCGCTCGGCGCCAGGATCATCGGCGACCCCGAGACGCTCGGCCTCGACGCGGCGTTCCCCGCCGTCTTCGTGGCCCTCCTCGCCCCCCAGCTCAAGGGTCGGCGCGCCCCCCTCGCCGCCGCGCTGGGCGCATCGATCGCCCTGGCGCTGCTCCCGTGGGCGCCCGTGGGCGTGCCGGTGATCGCCGCCACCGCGGCGATCCTCGTGGGGTGGTCCCGGTGAAGGTCTGGATCGTGGTGGCCGCGGCGGGAGCGGGGACCGCGGTCCTCAAGGCCGCCGGCCCCCTGCTCCTCGACCGTCGTCCGATGCCACCTCGGGTCCAGCGGATGCTGGCCCTGCTCGCTCCCGCGCTCCTCGCCGCGCTGATCCTCGTCCAGGTCCTCGGGACCGACGATGGGATCGCGGTCGACGAGCGCCTGCTCGGCGTGGCCGCCGCGATCGTGGCGGCGGCGTTTCGCGCCCCGATCTGGGTAACGGTCGGGGTGGCAGCGCTCGTAACCGCCCTGGCCCGACTGATCTGAGGAGGAGGACGATGACCGACAGAGACGACGCCAGAGACGACGCGACGCGCTGGGTCGAGGCCTACGAGCGCGCCTGGACCTCGAACGACCGGAACGACATCGAGATCCTCTTCACCGAGGACGCCAGGTACTTCACGGCGCCCTACCGGAAGCCGTGGGAGGGTCGGGACGCGATCGTCGAAGCGTGGCTCGAGGATCGCGACGAGCCCGGCGACTGGCACTTCGCCTCCGAGGTGCTGGCCACCGCGGGCGACCTGGCGTTCGTGCAGGGGCGCACGGAGTACCTGGACGAGCCCCGCCGTGTCTACTCGAACCTGTGGATCATCCGCCTCGGCGAGGGCGGCCGAGCCTCCGAGTTCACGGAGTGGTTCATGGAGGTGAAGGACTAGAGCTTCGTCGGCGAGAGGGGCTTCTTCGCAGGGCCCTGGAGGACCTCCCCCTCGAGGTCGTAGCGCGAGCCGTGGCAGGGACAGTCCCACGTCCGCTCCGACTGATTGAAGCGGACCGTGCACCCCATGTGCGTGCACCGTGGGTCGAGCGCTCGGATCGTCCCGTCCTCTTCCAGGAAAGCGGCGATCATCTTCCCGTCCCCGGCGTCCACGACCCCTCCCCTGCCGGGCCGGAGGTCCTTGATGGTTTGGCCGACGGTGCGGGCGATCAGCACGTCGCGGTCGGCGCGGTGGGCGACGCGGCTGGGCACCGAGCCGAGCAGGACCCGGCGGGCCCCCGTCAGCCCGCGGTTCCCGACGACGATCAGCCCGCATCCCTCATGGTCGGCCTCCTTGACCAGGGCCTTGGCCGGCTCGCCGCGCAGCACCCTGGTCTCCACGCCGAGGGCTCGCGGCTTGATCTTCTTCGCCTCCTCGAGGTGGATCGCGGCGAGGACATCGTCGCCCGTGACCGTGGCCACCAGCACGCCGACCCCGATCATCATCCCGAAGTCGTAGGCGCGCTGGACCGCCGCCGTGGCGGTGGGAGAGCCGTCGGTCCCCACGAGCAGGCGCGGATAGACCGGCCCCTCGCTGGGGGCCTCGGGCGGGTTCTGGGTCTCCACGATCAGCACGTCGCAGGGCGCCATCACGGCGACCCGCTCGGCCACGCCCCCCAGCTTGAAGCGCCTCGCCTTCCCCAGGCCCTGGTCCCCCACCACCACGAGGCCGGCATCCTTGCTCGCGGCCACCGACGTGAGGACCTCGGCCGGGTCTCCCTCCTGCACCACCCCCTGCGCCTCGACGCCCCGGGCCCGAACCCGGTCGCGGGCCGCGATCACGACCTGCTCGGCCACCGAGTCGATCATCCCGATCGGGGCCGAGGCGGTGACGAGGAAGAGAGTGCCGTCGAGGTCCTTCGCGAGCCTCGCGGCACGGTCCACGGCCCGGCCGGCCGTCTCGGAGCCGTCGGTGCCGACGACGATCCTCGCGTAGCCCATCAGAACGGCTTGAAGACCATGAGGTAGAGGATCGCCAGGATGGCCGCGAACCCGAGGATCGAGTTCCACAGGGCCGAGGGGGCGCGAAGGATCCCGTCGAGCTGCTCGGCGGTCACGGCCTCGGAGCCTCGGGCCATGGCCTGGACGATCGTCCTCACCCGCCGGTAGTAAGGGCCCGCGATCGCGTACATGGAGATCAGGATGGCCACGAGGATCCCGATCGAGGCCCAGATCCACATTTGCGACCACCAGCTCCCCAGGAAGCCGGCCACGATCCCCCCCGCGAGCAGCACGAGGAAGGAGCCGTAGAGGGCCGGCACCGCCGAACCCGAGAGCTGGAGAAGCGCGTCGATGCGCACCGGGTCGCGCTCGCTACGCAGCTTCAGCGCCACGGCTGCCGACACCCCGTGGGACAGCAGGAAGCCGAACACCCCGAGCAGGTGCACGAAGAACCACAGTTGGTAGGCGGAGATGGCGACCAACACGGCGACAACCCTGACGCGAGCCCGACGGGAGGTCAAGCGAGAGGGGCGGCGAACGGGCGGGCGCCCAGGAGGAGCTCGGGGCCGAGGCGGAGATCGGTGACGCGCCGTCCCCCGGGCAGCATGGGATCAGCCGTCAGCTCGAGGAGCGGCGCCAGCACGAAGGCCCGCTCGTGCATCCGAGGGTGCGGAACCCGCAGGCCGGGCTCGTCGATCTCCTCGTCGCCGAAGGTCAGCAGGTCGAGGTCGATCGTGCGCGGCCCCCACCGCTCCGCGCGCACCCGGCCCATCTCCTCTTCGACGGCGAGGCAG
>DATKBL010000102.1:0-7333 GCA_035513995.1 Actinomycetota bacterium | reverse complement strand
CGGACGTAGGGGGCGTAGGAACAGTCGAGAAGGGCCTTCTGCGTGACGAGCGCGGCGCCGTCGATCAGCCAGCCGATCACCGCAACGTCGCCCCAGGTCTCGGCCGGGTAGTGGAAGACGTTGTGGAACTTCGTGCGGCCGTTGACGAGGTCGTCGAACATCTGCTCGCGCGACTTCCCCAGGTCCTCGGCGACCCGGTAGAGGATCTGCCCGTGGCCCGCCTCGTCTTGAACCTTCGCGGTGAGCGAGAGCTTGCGGCGGAGCGAGGGCGCGCGCGGGATCCACTCGCGCTCGGGCAGGCAGCCCATCACCTCGGAGTTGGCGTGCATCTCGATGAACTTCAGCGCCGACTGCCGATACTCGTCGGGCATCCAGTCGCCGGCCTCGATCTTCTCGCCGGCGTCGATGCGAGCTTTGAATTCCGCCGTGCGCTCGTCGTAGGTGGTCATGGGTGCATCCTCCTCGCTCTTCATACTACCCGGCCTCCCCCACACCCACCCGAGCGCGTAGGATGCGCGCATGTCGATCGAGGTGCGGCCGTTGGCCGACGGCGAGCTCGAGGAAGCGCTGCCGCTGATCGCCGGCTACCAGGTCTTCTACGAGGCGGTGCCCGACGACGACCGCAACCGCGGGTTCTTCCGGCGGTTCATCGCGCCCAGCGACGACGGGCTGCTGCTCGGGGCGTGGGACGGCGGGCACCTGGTCGGCTTCGCCACGATCTACTGGACCTACTCCTCGACGCTCCCCGGCGACATCGCGCTGATGAACGACCTCTTCGTGGCCGAGGACGCCCGAGGCGGCGGGGTGGGCGAGGCGCTGATCGACGCCTGCGTCGGGGCGGCGCGGGAGCGGGGCATGCCGATCCTCGAGTGGTACACGGCGACCGACAACCACCGGGCCCAGCGGCTCTACGACCGCTACCCGGGAGCCGAGCAGACCACCTGGCACGCCTACAACGTCGAGGTGGCCGGCGAGAGCGCCTCGGCCACCGACCGCAGCGGCCCGTCGACGAGCCGGTAGTACACCCACCGGCCGCGCCGCTCGCGCTCGAGCAGGCCGGCCTCGTGCAGCACCTTCAGGTGGTGGCTCACGGTGGGCTGGGAGAGCCCCATCGGCTCGGTCAGGTCGCAGACGCACGCCTCGGCGCCGGGCCCGGCGCCGATGATGCTGACCAACCGGAGGCGGGCCGGGTCGGCCAGCACCCGAAGCGACGAGGCCAGCCGCTCGGCGTCGTCCTCTCCGAGCGGGGCGTCCAGGAGCGGCGGGCAGCAGTCCGCGATCACGGGGATCTCTCGCACGACCACCATATTGACGCGGGTCGATGCCTCCGTCAACGGCCGAATGCGAGGCGGCCGAGGGCGTCGGGGTCGGCGGGCGGCTCCTCCCCGACCAGCGGCTCGGCCGTGAACAGCCCCAGCGCCGTCGCGGCGCGGTCGTCGCCGTGCTTGTCGAGCGCCCAGCCCGCGGCCTCGCACAGCAGGGCGGCCTGGTACGTGCGGGCCATGCCCCAGCCGATGCGCCGGGCCTGGGGCTCGGAGGGCTCGGCCAGCATCGGGCGGAGCTCGTCCAGCGCCGCCAGCACGCGCGCGGCCGGACCGTCGATCAGCGGGCCGCTCACCGCACGAGCCTTCGCCTCCACGTCCTCCGCGAAGGCCTCGGGGACCCCGGGCGATCCCAGCGCCCGAACGGCGTCGAGGGCGAGCACCGAGGTGGTCCCCTCCCAGATCGATTGGACGTGCGCGTCGCGGAGGAGCCGGGGCAGACCCGAGTCCTCGAGGTAGCCGAGCCCGCCGAACGACTCGATCAGGTGGCTCGTCGCCCAGACTCCCTGGCGGCCGACCGCCATCTTCGTGAGCGGAACCGCGACGCGCGCGAGCTCGGGGCTCCCCCCGCCGCGCTCCACCGCCCCCAGCAGCTCGGCCGCCCGGAACGCCAGCGCGTTCATCGCCTCGTACTCCGCGGCGATCCGGGCGACCCAGGCGCGGTGCACCGGGAGGTCGGCCAGCTTCCGGCCGAACGCCTCCCGCCGGCCGGCGTAGTCGCGAGCCAGCGAGAGCCCGTAGCCGGCCGCCCCCAGGCTCCCCGCCGCCGCGTGCAGCCGGGTCACGTTGAGCATCGCGGCGATCTTGGGCACGCCGCGACCGATCCCGCCGACCGGCACGGCCACCGTCCCGTCGAGGTCGAGCTCGGCGGTCGGCAGCGCCCGCGTCCCCAGCTTGTCCTTCAGCCGCCGGACCGTGATGCCGTTCCACCGGTCGCCGTCGCGCAGCTCCAGCAGGAAGAGCGAGAGGCCCCGGCTGCCCTCCTCGGCCCCCTCGGGGCGGGCCAGCGCCAGCGCCACGTCGGCGGTCGTGGCCGACGTGAACCACTTCGTGCCGTGGAGGGTCCACGTCTCGTCCCCGCGGTCGCGGGCGATCGTGGCCGTGCGGCCGACGTCGGAGCCCCCCGTCGTCTCGGTCATCCACTGGCCGGAGGTCCAGGCGTCCCGGCGTGCGATCAGCCGCGGGAGGTAGCGCGAGGTCAGCTCGGGGTCCTCGTTCCGCAGCACGCGGACGGCCGCGTCGGTCATCGCCAGCGGGCAGTCGGCGGTCGCCGAGACCGGCAGGTACAGTGAGAGGAGCCCCATCTGCACGACGCGGGCGTGCTCCCCGTACCGTTCCTCGTAGGGCAGCGCCACGATGCCCCGCTCCTGGCCGATCTCGACCAGCCGGATCCACGCGGGGTCGACCTCGACGAGGTCCACGCGGCGGCCCCACGCGTCGAAGGGCACGTGGCGCGGCGGGTGGGCCTCGGCCCGGTCGGCCAGGTCCTGGAGCGAGCCGGTCGCGAGCGTCGCCATCTCGGAGAGCTCGGGGAGCGCCTCCTCGAGGACCTCGGCCGGCAGCAGGCGCTCCAGCGTGTGGCGGAGCGGGCGATCCCCGCGCAGCCGGTCGGGCGGCCGGGGCGGCTCCTGGACGAAGGGGTCCATGCCCCGGCATCATAGTGAGAGCCAGCCCCCCAGGAGGATCGCGCCATGACCGAGACCTACAAGCTCATCATCGCCGGCGAGGAGGCCGACGCCGCCTCAGGCGAGACCTTCGAGAGCACCGACCCATCGAGCGGGCAGCCGTTCGCCACCGTGGCCAAGGCCGGAGCCGACGACGTCCAGCGGGCCGCCGAGGCCGCGCGACGGGCCTTCGACGAAGGTCCCTGGCCTCGGATGAAGGGCTCGGAGCGGGCCCAGGTCCTCATGCACGTCGCGAGCCGCATCAAGGAGCACGGGAAGCAGCTTGCCGAGACCGAGGCCCAGGACTCCGGCGGCACGATCCGCAAGGGGCAGTTCGCCGACGTGGGCATGGCGATCTCGACCTTCCGCACCTACGCGAAGTACGCGGCCGAGGAGCGCGACGAGGAGCCCCTGGAGCGCACCCCGATCTCGTCGAACTGGGTACGGCGGGAACCGATCGGCGTGTGCGCCGCGATCAGCCCGTGGAACTTCCCGCTCCAGATGGCCGCGTGGAAGATCGCCCCGGCCATCGCGGCCGGGAACTCGGTCCTCCTCAAGCCCCCCGTCGAGGCGCCGCTCAGCTCGCTGATGCTGGGGAAGCTGTGCGCCGAGGCCGGCGTGCCCGAGGGCGTGGTCAGCGTGCTACCGGGACGCGGGACCGAGGCGGGCGAGGCGATGGTGGCCTCCCCGCTGGTGGACAAGGTCGCGTTCACCGGCTCCACCGAGGTGGGGCGCCGCATCATGGAGGTGGCGGCCGGCACGATCAAGAAGGTCACCCTCGAGCTCGGCGGCAAGTCGCCGGCGATCGTCCTCGACGACGCCGACCCCGCCTACGCGGTCGAGGGCGTCCTGTGGGGCATCTTCTTCCACCAGGGGCAGGTGTGCTCGGCCGGCACGCGGCTCTTGCTCCCGTCCTCGATCCACGACGACTTCGTGGCCAAGCTCGTGGAGCGGGCGGAGAGGATCACGGTCGGACCCGCGCTCGACATGGCCTCCGACATCGGGCCGCTGATCTCCCAGAAGCAGCTCGACACCGTCTCGGACTACGTCGATGTGGGCAAAGAGGAGGGCGCCGAGGTCGCCACCGGCGGCGAGCGCGTCACGATCGAGGGCCACGAGGGGGGCTTCTACTACTCCCCCACGATCCTCCTGGGGACGAACGACATGCGGATCGCCCAGGAGGAGATCTTCGGGCCGGTCCTGACCGTGATCCGCTACGAGGACGAGGAGGAGGCCGTCCGCCTCGCGAACGACTCGATCTACGGGCTGGCGGCGACCGTGTGGAGCGGCGACAACGGACGAGCGGTGGGGGTCGCCGAGCGGCTCCGGACCGGGACCGTCTGGGTCAACGACCACCACATGATCAACCCGCGCTACCCGTTCGGCGGCTACAAGCAGTCGGGGATCGGTCGCGAGCACGGGCGGCAGGGGTTCGACGAGTACCGGGAAACGAAGCACATCCACGTGGACCTGGCCGGGCAGGAGCGGGACAAGCACCCCTGGTGGGACCAGCTGCTCCCCCGCGAGTAGTCCGGGGCGGAAAAAAACCAGGAGGGGGAATGCCCGCGGATCCCCCTCCTGGCGCATGCAGCACCCGAGCGCCCTCTCGCGGTACTGCTTCTGTGGATATATTCTCGGCGGCGCCACGCGGGGGAAATAGCCCGTCGTATCCATTTCGCCTGGCACCGGGCGGCGGGGCCCATGACACGGAAGGACTAGATCCCTGGGAGCGATCCGAGCAGCGACCCTGGTGACCTGCGCGGCGGCCGCTCCTCCGCTTCGCGGCGGCGCCGAGCCCGAGGTCATCGAGGACGCCGCGCTCGCCTGGGACGAGGAGGGGCGCGTCACCTACGCGGGCCCCCGCGGCGCCTACGAGGGGCCGCTGAACGAGCGCTTCGCGGAGGCGGCGGTGATCCCCGGCTTCGTGGACTGCCACACCCACATCCCCTTCGTTGGGTGGCGCGACGACGAGCACGAGGCGCGGCTGGCCGGCCGCTCGTACCGGGACCTCCACGGCGAGGGCGGGATCGGGCGAAGCGCGCGGATGCTGGCCGAGGCCTCCGACGAGGAGGTCATGGGGTTCTCGCGCGCGCTCACCGACGAGGCCTTGGCCCACGGCACCACCGCGCTCGAGCTGAAGACCGGCTACGGGCTCTCCGTGGAGGCTGAGCTCCGGCAGGCCCGCATCGCCCGCCGGCTCGCGGACGAGATCCCCCAGACGGCGACCGTCACGCTGCTCGCGGCGCACGCGGTGCCCCCGGGATGGCGGCGCCAGGACTGGGTCCGCACGGCGTGCGCTGAGCTCATCCCCGCCGCCGCCGCCGAGGACCTGGTCGACGCCGTGGACGTCTATGTCGAGGACATCGCCTTCACCGTCGAGGACCTCCGGGAGATCGCCCACGCGGCCTTCGCCCACGGGCTGCCCGTGCGCTGCCACGCCGACCAGCTCGGGCCCTCGCACGCGGCCGAGGTGGCCGCCGCGGTCGGCGCGCGCAGCGCCGACCACCTGAACCACATCTCCCGCGCGGGGGTGCAGGCCCTGGGTCGCGAGGACATCGCGGCCGTCCTCCTCCCCACCTCGACCCTGATGCTCCGGGCGGAGGCGCCGCCCGTGGCGGACCTCGTCACGGGCGGCGCCGCCCTCGCCCTGGCCACCGACGCCAACCCCGGCACCTCTCCGGTGGTCTCGATGCCCGAGGCGATCGCGGTCGGGTGCGCCCTGTACGGGCTCGCTCCCCTCGCCGCGATCCCCGCCGCCACGATCAACGCGGCCTGGGTGCTGAGCCTCGACGACCGGCTGGGCTCGCTGGAGCCGGGCAAGCGCGCAGACTTCCTCGTCCTCGACGCCCTACACCCCCGGACCCTCGCCTACCGGCCCGGCCACGATCCAGTCCAGGCTGTCTACCTGAACGGGGAACCTGTGGGACCCTAGTCCCCAGCCCAACGAGGGAGGACGCCCTGACGCCGAGAAGGATCCTGAGCCTCGCGCTCATCGCCGGGCTGCTCGCGGTCGTACCCTTGTCGAGCGCCGGGGCCGCGCGCCGGGTCCGCGTGATGGACTGCAAGGGCGGCAGCTGCTGGCCGACCGCCTTCGCGTTCACGCCGAACGGCAGGAAGATCTTCTACGTCGAGCGCTTCTCAGGCGAGATCCGGGTCAAGGATCTGAAGACGAAGAAGGACCGCCGCTGGTTCCGCATCGGCGGCGTGGCGACCGAGGGCGAGCAGGGGATGCTGGGGCTGGCCCTCGACCCCCGGTGGCCGAAGAAGAAGAACGTGTTCGTGTACCACACGAACCGGAGCCCCTTCCAGAACAGGATCCTGAGGCTGCGGAAGCAGGGCGGCAAGACCAGGCGTCACCGCATCCTCACCCTGGGCGCCAACGGGAACCACAACGGCGGCGTGATCCACTTCGGCCCCGACGGGATGCTCTACGCCGTGACCGGCGACCTGGGGAACCCGTCGAACTCCCAGAACACGGCGCACCCCGCCGGCAAGGTCCTCCGCATGACCAAGAACGGGAAGCGACCCACGAGCAACCCGTTCGGCGGCAGCAAGGCCTGGTCCTACGGCCACCGCAACTCCTTCGGGTTCGCGTTCGACCCCGAGACCGGGAACCTTTGGCAGACCGAGAACGGCCCCGAGTGCGAGGACGAGATCAACCTCGTGGTGAAGGGCGGCAACTACGGATGGGGCGGCGGCTCGAACTGCCCCGGCACCAGCACCGAGGGGCCCGGGCCGCGCGACCCCGAGCGCGCATACACGCCGGTGATCGCCCCCACGGGGGCCGCGTTCTGCGACGGCTGCAAGCTGGGAGGGGCGACCCAGGGCACGCTGCTGTTCGGGTCGGTTGGTGAGCGGAAGATCCGGCGGCTGACGCTCGACGCCGAGCGAGACGACGTCGCCGGCGAGGCGGTCATCTACAGCCACGGACGGTTCATCCTCGCCCTCATCGCGGCGCCGGACGGGCGCGTGTACTTCAGCGACCCCTACGGGATCTACCGCCTCCGGCAGTGACGCCGCCCCCCGGTGGTGTTGAATAGCGGCGTGCGCGCGATCGAGCACTTCCTTGAGGCCGTCGGCGACACGCCCCTCGTCCGCCTCCGTCGCGTCTCCTCGGAGGTCCGCCCGGCGATCTACGCGAAGCTCGAGATGCTCAACCCGGGCGGGAGCGTGAAGGACCGTATCGCCCTCCGCCTGATCGAGGCAGCCGAGGCCGAGGGCAAGCTCGCGCCCGGCGGCACGATCGTCGAGCCGACGAGCGGCAACACCGGCCACGGCCTGGCGATCGCCGCCGCGATCAAGGGGTACCGCTCGATCTTCGTGATGCCCGACAAGATGAGCCAGGAG
>DATKBL010000101.1:0-3743 GCA_035513995.1 Actinomycetota bacterium | reverse complement strand
GATCAGCCCCGCCCGCTCCAGCACCTTCAGGTGCTTCGAGACCGCCGGGAGGGTCATGTCGAAGGGCGCCGCGAGCTCCGTGACCGAGGCCTCCCCCGTCGTCAGGCGCGCGAGGATCGCCCTCCGCGTGGGGTCGGCCAGGGCCGAGAACGTGCGGTCCAGCCGATCCTTCGTCGCCGTCACCATTCGACCTCCTGGTTAAATAACCTCTCGGTAAACTACGGGAGCCGGGGCGCCGTGTCAAGTCCCACGGCCGGCTCAGGCCCTCCTGCTCCTGGGCGTCAGGGCGGGGATGCGGCGCCCGGCGGCGGAGTCCTCGATCAGCCTCGCCAGCCGGCGCTCCCGCGTCTCCTCCCTCTTCGCGCTCATGACCCAGTGGAGCGCCGCCTTCCGGTACGAGGGCGGCATCGCCCCGAAGCTCGCCCACGCCTTCGCCCTGCGGCGGAACCGCCGCTCGAGCGCCTCGTCGAGCTGCACGCTGTGGCGCCGCTCGTAGGAGTAGGGCCCTCGGTCCTCCACCCTGGCCTCGAACGCCTCGAGGCCGGGCGGGGTCATCAGGCCCCGGTCGATCAGGTCCTCGGCCCGCCCGACGTTCCTCGCGCTCCAGGTGCTCCCCCGCCTCCGAGGGGTGAACCGGATCGCGTAGCGCTCGTCGTCGATCCCCGTGCGCACCCCGTCGATCCAGCCGAAGCACAGGGCCTGATCCACGGACTCCTCCCAGGTCATGCTGGGCCTCCCCGAGCCCTTCTTGTAGAAGCCGACGAGCAGCTCGGTGCTGGTGTCGTGATGCCGCTCGAGCCAGGCCCGGAACTCGGCGGCGCTGGGGAAGAAGATCGGCTCCATGGCCGCCGAATCTACCGTTTCCGGCCGGGGATGGGAGCCCGGGCGCCCCAGGCGGTAGTCTGCGGCCGGATGCGATGAGTCAGGATCTGCGTCTTGCCGACCTGCTGGTGGCGATCTCCGTCGCCACCGACCTGGGGATGGGCTACGAGCCCGAGAAGGCGACGCGATCGTGCCTGCTGGCGACACGGCTGGCCAGGGGCCTCGACCTCGCCGAAGAAGAGGTCCGCGACGTCTACCTCACCACCCTCCTCCGCCACCTCGGGTGCACCGCCACCGCCCACGAGGAGGCCTACTTCTTCGGAGGAGACGAGCTCGCCTCGAGGCCTCCGTCCGAGCGCGCCGACTTCGGGAGCGCCCCCGAGATGATCAAGCTCACGCTGGCCACCGGCCGGGGTTCCGGGGTCAGCCGCCCTCGCCATCTGGCGCGGGCCCTCCGCGCGGGCAAGAAGGAGGGCGACCGGATCCTCCGGGCCATCTGCGAGGTCGGCTCGCATCTGGCCGCCCGGCTCGGCCTGGGCGCGACGGTGGAGACGGCCCTCTATCAGGTGATGGAGCGTTGGGACGGCAAGGGCAGCCCCGAGGGGCTGGCGGGCGAGGAGATCGTCCTCCCGGCGCGGATCGCGGAGGTGGCCACGCAGGCGGTGGTCTTCGATCGGGCCGAGGGACCCGAGGCCGCGCTGGAGATGGCCTCCCGGCGGGCCGGCGGATGGTTCGATCCGACGATCGCGGAGGCGTTCCGAAGGCTGGGCCCGGACCTCCTGGCCGAGGGGGCCGACGAGGATCCGTGGACCGCGGTCCTCGACGCCGAGCCCGAGCCGGTCGCCAGGGTCGGCCCCCCCGGGCTCGATCGCGTGGCCGAGGCGTTCGCGGACATGGTGGACCTCAAGTCCCCGTACACGCTGGGCCACTCCTCGGAGGTGGCCGAGATCGCCGTCGCCGCCGCGCGCTCGATGGGGCTCCCCGACGGCGACGTCGACGACCTCCGGCGGGCGGCGCTCCTCCACGACGTGGGCCGCACCGGCGTCTCGAACGGCATCTGGGACAAGCGGGGTCCGCTCACCACGGCGGAGTGGGAGCTGGTGCGGCTGCACCCCTACCACACCGAGCGCATCCTGGGCCGGTCGGCAGCCCTCACCTCGCTCGTGCCGATCGCCGGATCGCACCACGAGCGCCAGGACGGCAGCGGATATCACCACGGCGCCTCGGGCGCCGAGATCCCGACCGCCGCGCGGATCCTGGCGGCGGCCGACGCCTATCAGGCCATGACCCAGGAGCGCCCGCATCGCCGCGCCCAGTCGCCCGAGGAGGCCGCCGAGGCGACCGCCACGGAGGCCTCCGCGGGGCTCCTGGACCCCGACTGCGCGCGGGCCGTGGTCGAGGCCGCCGGGCACGCCGAGGTCCGCGTGCGGGCGGAGCGGCCGTCCGGGCTCAGCGATCGGGAGGTCGAGGTGCTCCGCCTCGTGGCCCTCGGCCTCTCGAACCGGGAGATCGCCGGGCGCCTATTCATCTCCCCCCGGACCGCCGAGCACCACGTCCAGCACATCTACGCGAAGATCGGCACCTCGACGCGCGCCTCGGCGGCGATCTTCGCGATGGAGCACGACCTTCTCCGTCCGTGAGCCCAGGAATGGGCAGCTCTACCGATGCCCGCGCGCGGCCGATCGCGTCATCCTCGTCCCCGAAGGAGGTGGTTGGGATGTTCGCACGGGTGAGCATCTTCAAGGGGTCCGGCCAGGACTTCGACGAGGCCGCGACGAACGCGAGGGAGAACGTCATTCCCGCCCTGCGCGAGATCGACGGATTCGCGGGGGCGCTGATCCTCGCGGACCGGTCGACGGGGAGGTCCTTGGCCATCACGCTCTGGGCGACGGAGGACGCCCTCCGGTCCAGCGCGGACGCCGCGACGCAGATGCGCGACGAGACGGCCGCCAGGTACGACGAGGAGATCGTCGCCGTCGACGTGTACGACATCGTGATCGACGCGAGGGGTGAGTCTCGATGACCGATCTCAGCTTCACCGTGGATGCGCCCGTCCCTGCGGAGACGGTGATCGGTGCGCTAACCGACTTCTCGGAGCGGCGGCCCGAGATCTGGCCCGACCTGGACCCGGATCTCTACCGAGTCGACGAGCTCCACCCGACCTCCGCGGTCGTGCGAGAGGGACAGCGGAAGCCCCGGCTGTGGGCGATCGAGGAGTATGAGTGGTCCACCCCGGGCACCGTGACCTGGACCGCGCGCGAGAGCAACTTCTGCGCCCCCGGCAGCTTCATGTCGGCGAGGGTCGAGCCGACGCCCGGCGGCAGCCGCATGCACGTCACGTGGAGCAGGTCGGGGGTGGGCTTCAAGGGAAAGATGATCATCGGGCTCATGCGCCTCACACGAGGACGGCCGCTGGCGAAGAACCTGGGTGACGCCCTGGCCGGGCTCGCCTCGCCGGAGGTCCCCATCGACCGGTAGGGATGCCTGCCTCGGTTAAGGGTCCCGTGGTCGGGGGTCGATAACAGACCTGTCGGGGACGCTGGACCATTTCGGCGCGGACGCGCCGTATGCTGGTGGAACCGACCACAGGACCCAACCGATCGGGGATCATGCGACCGCCCAGAATCCTGGCAATCGGCCTCACGCTCATGATGGCAGCCGGAGCTCTGCTGTGGGCGCCGCCCGCTGTTTCGTCGCAGCCGACCTCGGAGAAGGAGTCTGCGGAGCGCCCCCGGTTCGTCCCCGGCGAGATGCTCGTCCGGTTCCGGCCCGGGACGCCCGCGACCGAGCGGGCCGCCGTCCGCTCCCGTCACGGTCTCAGCCGCATCGAGCCTCTCCCCCTATCCGGCCTCGAGCTGGTACGGATGGTGGCCGGGGGCGATCCACCCGGCGTGGCCGCGCGCGTCGAAAGGGATCCCGCG